>RDXP01000016.1 GCA_004292865.1 Sphingobacteriales bacterium | reverse complement strand
CCTCAAAAATTTAGCAAACGCCAAAAAGAAGAATTAATGCACATTGCCAATTGTAGGCTATTTGCCGAAATGGGTTTTTACGAACTCGAAGGCACCGACCAAGATGGCTGGCCACACTGGCGCATTGTAAATGCCATTCCCAATTATACGATACTTGAGCAAGAACTGATACTTAAATCATTGATGGTAAACTATTTTCAAGAATTAGGGTATTGATAAAAAGCTGATTTTAAAGAATATGAAAATAATTTCCTACAACGTTAACGGTATAAGAGCCGCCATTAACAAAGATTTTTTGGCTTGGCTACAAGCCACCAATGCCGATGTGGTATGCTTACAAGAAATAAAAGCCACACCCGACCAAATTGTTGATATAATTTTAATTGAACAATTGGGCTACAAGCATTATTGGTATCCCGCCCAAAAAAAAGGATATAGCGGTACCGCTATATTTTGTAAAACCGAACCATTACAAGTAACTTATGGCTGCGGTATCGAAGCGTTTGACTTTGAAGGCCGAATTATCAGGGCTGATTTTAAAGATTTTTCGGTGATAAGTGCTTACTTTCCATCGGGCAGCAGTGGCGAAGAAAGGCAAATTTTTAAATATCAGTTTTTGGATAGCTTTGCAAGCTATATTGATAAATTAAAACTCGAAATACCTAACCTAATTATCTCGGGCGATTATAATATATGCCACCAAGCTATTGATATACATAACCCTAAATCCAATGCCAATTCATCAGGCTTTTTACCCGAAGAGCGAGCATGGATGGATAATTTTTTAAAAAGCGGCTTTATTGATACTTTTAGGCATCTAAATCCTCACCCACATCATTATACTTGGTGGAGTTACAGGGCTGGTGCCCGAAACAAAAATCTGGGCTGGCGTATTGATTATCATTTGGTAACAAACGCATTGGCCAGTGCCATTAAACGGGTGGCAATATTGCCCGAAGCCAAACACTCAGACCATTGCCCTATTTTACTGGAATTAAATATCGAGCTATAAAAGCTATACACCTAACCCCATGTTATTAAAAGCCACTGTGTTTTTTTCTTGATTATTAAAAAATGGGTAGCTTTTACCTCTAAATTATAAACTACTTACACCCGTATTTTTGCTGCAAAGAGTAAAATAGCCTCAAAAAGTAGCAAAAAATATTCATTAAGGTACTTTTGTAATTTTTTTATAAACAAATTTTTAAATGTAGCAATTTTTAAGTCAGATTATTTACATTTGATGTGCTATTAGTTAGTTATTTATTGGTATTGTTAAATTATGCCTTATACGCAAACACGTTACATATTTTTATTACGCATTGTATTATCAATAACCGATTTGTTATTACTAAACATTGCTTTTTTTGGCAGTTTTTATATCATCGAGTTTTTCGGGCAGTTATTGCATCCTTTATCGTACCAAAAATATTTGGTATTGGTTAATTTGATTTGGATTGTAAGCTCGAGTGTTTACCGTATGTACCATGTAGAAATGGTAAAAACAGTAGAGGCTATTTTAAGGGTTACTTGGCGAAGCTTAGTGCTTAATATATTTATTTTTTTATTGTATTTAACCTTTACAAACGATACTTTTTTATCTCGCGAGTTTTTGTTTGCATTTTATTGTTTACTTGCATTTTTTTTATTTTTAAGCAGGTTTTTAGGTTCGTTATTTGAAATGCTACTTACTCGCCAGTACGGTATTGGCATACCAGTGGCTATTTTGGGCAATAATGCAACGGGTAATAAGCTAGGTAGTTTTTTTTCGAATAGCCGTAATTTTAAGTTTATGGGATTTTTAGATCTTGAAAATGACGAAAAATCTTTGTTTTCGGATAGCCTAGGTACACTTAAAACCTCTACCATCGAACAACTTAAAAACGCAGCTCAATTAGGTGTAAAAGATGTTTATGTATCGCTTACACCAAAACGAATGCCCGATGCCAAATACCTTTTACGAGAAGCCGAAAAACAATGTGTAAGGCTAAAATTTGTTCCCGATTTTTTAGGTTCGATGGAAATTCCTTTTAACATATCTTATTTAGAGGGCTTTCCCATCATTACGCTTCGTAAAGAACCCCTAGACAATATGCAAGCAAGGTTTAAAAAGAGGCTATTAGATACTGGTTTTTCTTTACTTGTAACGGTGTTAATTTTATCGTGGTTAGTACCTATTATTGCTTTATTGATAAAATTAGACTCTAAAGGGCCTGTTTTTTTTATGCAAAACCGGGCAGGCCGAGGAAATGTAACGTTCAAAATATTCAAATTTAGGTCGATGAAGGTAATGGATAAGTCCAGTACATTTAAACAGGCATCAAAAAACGATGATAGAATTACTCGTGTAGGTAAATTTTTAAGAGCCACTAGTTTAGATGAAATACCTCAGTTTTTTAATGTTTTACTAGGCTCGATGAGTGTGGTAGGGCCACGCCCACATGTACCCGAATTAAACCATCAATACCACGAAATTATCGAAAAATATATGGTACGTAACTTTGTAAAACCAGGTATAACAGGCTGGGCACAGGTAAACGGATGCCGGGGCGAAACTACCGAAATTGCCCAAATGGAAGAAAGAGTAAAATATGATATAAACTATACCGAAAAATGGTCGGTAATGCTGGATATAAAAATAGTTTTTATGACCATTTTTAATATCCTAAAAGGCGAAGAGAACGCTTACTAAGTTTATATAGCCTTAAATTGTGGTTAAAAAAACTTAATTAAGAATAACGAAATACTAACAGAAAAAAGTAATACTAAAAACACAATATTGCCCAATATTAATGCAGCTGTGTTTTGTTCTTCGGGTTGTAAAAGATTAACTTTTTGGATAACTGGTTTAATATAATTGAGCATGGTGTGGTTATAGGTTAATGGTGGTTTATATATTGATTAATTACATGTTATAACGCCTAAATTAGAGATTTATTCTGGTTTAAAGTGTGTTGAGAAATATAAAATTTCTTTTTGTGTAACTTTTAGTATAATGCTAATATTTGGTTTTAAATTTTAAATAATCGTTAAAAAAAGGGGGTTTTAAGTGCCAATATACAATGAATTTAAAAGCACCCTAACTGTATATAGTCCAAGTTTTGTACTAAAAACTAAAATTATTTAGCATTGACTTAAAAAAATTAACATAGCAAAACGCACAAAATGCTCATCCAGCTTTGAAAAGTATTTTTTTTTGTATCAATTAGTACACTTTTATATTTTTTATGGCTGATGTTAATTGTAAAATCAGCATCCTAAAATGAAAAAAAAAGAATATTTTTTATCTGAGAAAATAACATTGCTTGTATATTAACTTGAGCTTGATTGTTGATTTTTAGCACAATTTACTGTAATCAATATTATGTATTAGTAATAATAAAAAATTTACTTTATTTCGAAGCAACCCAAATCGGAGGGGAAGGTGCGGAGTATGTTTTTTAAATCAAATTTTATGAATTGATTGTAATAAGGGTTTAGCGATAAATCTATCCCTGTATTTTGTGCTGGGCTGTTAGCGGCTAATAGGTAATTGTCTTTTTTAGCATCTTGAAAAAGCGGGTCTGTATTTAAGCGATTACTTTGGTCGTAACTTTTATTGGTTTTTAAAAGGTTTGATTTTACATTGGTAACAAAAGGCTTGTTACCTGTATTGTTTATCAAAAATTCGTTATCTACATTTCCCCATACGATATTGTTGGTAAAGGTTAGGTTAAAGTTTTTAAATCGGGGCATACCATCTTC
>RDXP01000162.1 GCA_004292865.1 Sphingobacteriales bacterium | reverse complement strand
CTGGACCAGTTTATAAACGAACAGTACGGTAATATAGGAACAGAAAAACGTAATACTTTTGATGAAGGGTACAAAGAATTTAAACTTGGTGTTTTACTGCAACAAGCCCGACTTAACCAAGGAATGACACAGGAAGAACTCGCACAAAAGTGTGGCACTAACAAAGGTTATATTTCTAGAGTAGAGAACAATATCAAAGACATAAGAATTTCAACCCTTAAAAAAATTGTTGAAATTGGACTTGGTGGGCACTTAAATCTTTCAATAAATGTGTAAGTAAACACGAACGCACAGCATCAGTTTTACATTATTGTATTTGGAAGAGTTCAGCCTAACTATTTATCAATTGCCGTTACAATAAATCTACACCTAAAAAACGCGATAGCAATCCCCACCCACCTTAAAACACCTCAAACCCCTTTACCTCACCCACTTTAGCTTCTTGCACATTTACCACAGTACCAGCCGAATTGCTTATAAAAGCTACAATACGTGTATTGTTACTATTAGAAACATTGGCGGGTATAAATGAATACGACTTTTCATTCCCATTTGCTGTAGTACCCACAGCATCACCACTTAGTGAACTAATTACCTGCCTTAGTACACCATTGTACTCAAAATTTGGGATGCTAGCTTGCCCACCATACAGGTTTAACGAGTAGTTTTGCTGTGTATAAAATAATTTATCTTCTACTAAATACACCGTAAGTTTGGCATTGCCAGTAAATGCTTGTGTATAACCAGTTTTAACACTAACCGTAACAGTAGCATTACTAAGCACCGAACTTATGGCAATACCCACAGGTGCCGCTGCTTGTATGGTATTTATTACCTGGGCTACGTTTTCGTATTGTGGGCCTGTCCAGCTTAGGGTTCGGTTTATATTACCCGCAGGTACGCCGCTCACACCTTGTTGCGCTGCCAAATTATTTCCATCGGTGGTTATAAAAGGGTCCTTATTAAATAGGTGAGTGCTTACCACAATGGCTTGGTTTGTTTGCTGTTGCAATAAATCAACTCCGTACAAAATGCGGGGGCAATTGCCACACCAAGTGCCCGAATACTCTTCTACCAATACGTGGTGTTTATAGCCAAGGCTTGTGGTAGCTGCTGTAACTTTTATAGTAATTACATTCGAAGTTAATGTACCATTGGTGGCATACACGGCAAAATTACCAGCATCTGCAAAAATAAAACGGTTACCTGCTATTAAATTACCATTTACATATACCTTACTATTAGCCGTTACATTATTGTTTGTGGTTGATAATACTAAAAACGAAACCGCTACGCCCGTAGTAACATTTACGGTACTTGCATTCACGGTTATCATTTCTTTTTCGCTTACAGTAAAATCCGATTCGGTTTTGCTGCAGGCCTGCAGCATAAAAATTGCTGCAATTATTAGCCCCATATTTATTATATACTTCATATTATCTTTTTCTTATCTTATACGAAACTATCGGCCAATCATTACAAAAAAAATAAAATAAATATTTTTGTAATGAAATTGTAAATGCTCCGTCTGTTCAGATATAAAAAAAATATTTATGTCAAAAATTTTTACGGTTACACTGCTTTTATTAATCACGCACTTTGGGGCAAAAGCACAAGTAGTGCCTAATATTAAACTAAGCACCCTAAATGGCGAAAGTTTTGATAGCCAGCAATTAAACCAAATTACGGCAAAGCCAGTAGTATTGTTGTTTTGGGCTACTTGGTGTGTCCCTTGCCTTAATGAACTTACCGCCATAAATGATAGTTTAGACGATTGGAAAAATGAAACAAAATTTGATTTGTACGCCATATCGGAAGATGACAGCCGTACCACTAAGCGAGTGCCTGCTTTAGTAAATGGCAAGGGCTGGAAATTTAATGTGTTGTTAGATAATAATCAAGATTTTAAGCGAGAACTCAACTTTAGCAATATCCCTTACACCATTGTACTAAAAAACGGCAAAATAATTTACCGCCATGCGGGTTATGTAGCAGGCAACGAAAACGAATTGTTTAAAATTATAAAAGAAAATCAGTAAAATGCAGCTGAGAAAATTTGTAATCGGACTGCTTATTTGTATCTCAGCCAGTGCTAAAGCACAATTAAGTGGCGGGTTAGAATCTAACGCCGCTTTTTACATTGATGATGCCAAAATAAAACTAGAGCAAATAGAAGCAAGGCAGCGCATCCGGTCAAACAATTACTTGCGGCTAAATTATAAACTAAAAAATTTTACAGCTGGTGTGCAGGTCGAATCTTACGAACCTAAAGCCCTGCTAAACTATTCGCCCCGCTTAAACAAAACAAATTTTGGCAATTATTACCTCAAATATAAAAACGATAAACTACGGCTCGAAACAACTTTAGGGCATTTTTACGAACAGTTTGGCAATGGTTTGGTGTTAAGAACTTGGGAAGATAGGCAACTGGGCATAGCCAATTCTATTGCAGGTGTTAGGGTAAAATATGCGCCATTAGAGGCCATTAATTTTACGGCTTTATATGGCAAACAGCGAAACGGTTTGGGTTTCGATTTTACCGAAGGCACCATTACAGGTCTAAATGCCGATGTACAACTTTCTTCTTTGCTAAAAATTAAAAAATCAAAATTTGGCATCGGCCTAAGCTATGTAAACCGTAACCAACAAAAGCAGGTATATGAAAGTTTAAACAAAAACACCTTTGTTACTTCCCTACGTGGCGATTTTAATTTAGGTGGCTTTACAGCCGATGCCGAATATGCGTTTAAATCAAAAGAGGCACTGGTAGAGTTTAATACCGTTAGGCCCAGTTTTCAGTTCGATGGCGATGCTTACCTGCTTAACCTTGGCTATGCAAAAAATGGTTTTGGGCTTAGCGCCAATTTTAGGCGGTTAGAAAACTTTGGATTTTATTCTCAAACACAATTGGCAGGTAATGTGTATAACCAAGCCATATTAAATTACCTACCTGCCTTAACCAAACAATATGATTATAGCCTCACCAATATTTATGTTTATGCCGCACAGCCAAACCTAAGTTTCGAGCCAAGTAGAAACAAAGCAGGCGAAATAGGCGTACAGCTAGGCTTATTTTATCAATTTAAAAAAGAAACACCCTTAGGCGGAAAATACGGCACCTACGTAGCACTAAATTACGCACAATGGTATGGGCTAAAAGGAAAATACGATGCTGCACAAAGAAAATATGCCGCCAATAAATTTGCCTTTGGGCAAAAGTATTACCACGATGCAAGTGTAGAGGTACGAAAAAAATGGAACAAAAAATCATCGTCGGTTTTTACTTACCTTAACCAGTTTTACAATGCCCGTTATGTAGAAGAAGCAACTGGCCAAGTAAATACCAATACCGTGGTTTTCGACAATACGCTGCGGTTAAAAAACTCAAAATCAATACGGTTAGAGTTACAGCACCAATGGGCTAATGCTGGGTTTAAAAACTGGGTAGCGGCACAAGTCGAATATAATTTTAATTCAACTTGGTCATTATTTACACAAGATTTATACAACTATGGAAACACTGATACCGCCCAAAAACTTCATTATTACAATATGGGCACTACCTTTAATAAAGGAGCATACCAAGTGCAAACAAGCTACGGCAGGCAACGTGGTGGGCTTATTTGTGTGGGTGGTGTGTGTAGGTTTGTGCCACAAAGTGCTGGCTTTAATGTAAGTTTAAATTATAGTTTTTAAAAATTAGGTAAGCAGAGTAAAATTAATATTAACCCAAGTTTTATTATTGATATTTGTTTTAACAAACTGATAAAGAATGTTTTTACGATTTTAGGTACTTAACGATGACTGCCTGCGCAGGCAGGGCAGCGGCCTGCTGGCTAGTAGGCGGGCATTCTTTTTATTTATTGCAGTTGGCTTTAGCCAACCGCAATAAATAAAAAGATAGAGCCCTTCCTTTGTCAGGGTAAACTCCCAGCGTGTTACCGCCTGCGCAGGCAGGTAACGCCCAAATCATCATCAAAACTATAAAAACAATGGATTGATAATCGAACTTAGGACTACAAGTAAAATATTACGCACACAAAATAACGAAAGTCCTATTTTTTACTTGTTTTAATTATATTTGAACGGAAAACAGATATAATAAATGGATATAAACACACTAAACTACAATAGCTGGGCCGATAATTATACAGATTACTTATTTTCGTTTGCCTATTATAAAGTGGGGAAAAAGGAAGAAGCCGAAGACCTTGTGCAGGAAACTTTTTTATCGGCTTATAAAGGCCGCGAAAACTATAATGGCACAGCATCTGAAAAAACCTGGCTTACCGCGATTTTAAAAAATAAAATAATCGACTATTACCGAAAGCCAAAAATTGTAGATAGTTTTTCTACCTATCTGGACCAAACCGAAGAATCGTTTGAAAACTTTTTTTTCGACCAAAATAACCATGGCCGATGGAACGAAAAAGTTGTAGATAATTATTTTTCGAACGCTGCCGATGGCTATATTATGGGTAAAGAGTTTCAAAAATTTTTAAGCCTCTGCCTCGAAAAAATGCCTGCTAAATTAAAATCCGTTTTTGTTTCTAAATATATTGAAGATGAAAAAACGGAGAATATTTGTAAGGAACATAATATTACATCGTCTAATTACTGGGTTATTGTATTTCGTTCGAAAACAATTTTACGAACCTGCCTCGAAAAAAAAGGGGTAATGTAGCACACCATGGGATATTTTAGTAGAATTTTAAACAATTGCAACGAAACCTGCATACTCTCTTTGCGTAACAAAGAGGAACAGCTTTCTTTAAAACAAAAAATTGAAATGAAAATACATTTGCGTTTTTGCAAATGCTGCCAAAATTTTACCCAGCAGTCCGATATAATTGATAAAACCATGAACCAATTTTTTGAGCAAATGGATAAGCAGCCGCCACTTAAAGCATCTGCCGATTTTAAAGCTAAAATGAAAGAACAATTAAAATAGTAAAAATCTGCCAGCACCCTAAAACAATAAAAAAATTTACTGATAAACTATAGCCATACATTTCGTAAGTAAAAGCCTATATCCGCTATTTTTTTAACACAATAGCAGCTAAACTTCCTTGAGTTACGATGAATAAAATGCTGTTTTTTATATCTATGATGATGATTTGGGCGTTTTAACACGCTGTTCGCTATATCTTTTTTTTAATTTGTCTATCCCCCCGGCCCCCGAAGGGGGAGATTCGGCGTAAAAAAAGGATGTCGCTGCCATCGTTAACGCTCTAAAATAGTGAAATAATTTATTATCAAGCCATTAAAATAAACTATCAGTAATCGAATTCAGTTTAATATAAAATTTCCCTAAATTTTTACTTTCAGTTTTCTGTAAGGATTTTACCCCCACACCGACTATCAATAAAACAAAACTTGCAGTACAAAAAGCAAATTATTGAGCTGCAATTTTTACCAGTATATAGTTTATAATAACCGGTTAAAAAAACTATTTAATTTAATAATTATAAAAATTTTAAAACATTTAAAACAAAAAAAATGAAAAAGTTTACAACAATTTTAACAACCCTAGTAGCTGTATTTTTATTTAACAGCACCGCATTTGCACAGCAAGCCAGCCGTGTAGCACAATTTAATACCGAAGATGGTATAGCTTTACAAGGTTACGATCCCGTAGCCTATTTTACACAAAACAAAGCCATTAAAGGAAAAAAAGAATTAGCCGTAGCCGCCGAAGGTATTACCTATTATTTTGCTACCGCAGATGATAAAGAAATTTTTAAAAAAGATTTTAAAAAATACGAACCACAGTATGGTGGCTGGTGCGCTTATGCAATGGGTGCGGAGGGCGAAAAAGTAGTTATTGACCCCGAAACTTTTAAAATTACTGGTGGAAAGTTATACCTTTTTTACCATAATTGGGCAAGCAATACCTTACCTAAATGGAATAAAGACGAGGCTAATTTAAAATCAAAAGCCGATGTAACTTGGGCTAAATTTTTAAAATAACTAAAGTTTTGGAGGTAAATAAAAGAGCTGCTTTTTAGTCTTGTTTATTTACTGATGGTTCTTGCAACTAGCTTTGTGTGCTTTGGGCTTTTCCTTTGCAAACTCTGCGGTAAAAATAATTTTAGTGCTTTACCACAATTAACACAGGTGCTTGCAATACTTCTAATGCTTTTACTTGTCCACAAAAGTAGGTTTATTGGGGCGCCACGTGTGTGTGCAATGTGGGTGAAGTAAAATGTAGGCTTGATGATACAAAAAAGTCCTCACCATTATTCTGATGAGGACTTTTTTAAAAATGCAAATCTGTAAGCCGGGTTCTGTACTTTAGCGTAAAGCCAAAGCCACTATCATTTATCTAGCCATACCGTTACCGGAATATGGTCTATCGACCTACCCGTTACGAAAGTGTTGTACACACATTGGTTCGAGCAAAACCAGATTCGTAACTTATTTGGTCTTTCAACTCCTGAGGTTTACCACGGTGTACGTCGCCGTACAAAGTCGTGAGCTCTTACCTCGCGTTTTCACCCTTACCTCAATAAAATTGAGGCGGTTTATTTTCTGTAGCACTTGCTGTACCCTGTGTTTTTAGGGGCCTTCCCGTTAGGAAGCAGGATGCGCTGTGTTGCCCGGACTTTCCTCTCTCTCGATGGTATCGAAACAGCGATAGTGCAATTTGCTTTACAAAGTTAATTTATTTTACCTGCAATTTTTTAAGTGATTTTCGATTTCGCTAATATCGTATAAGCCTTGCTTATTACCAAAGGAGTTGGTTACAAAGGTAAGCAGTTTTGCCAAATCAATAGCAGCTAATTTTGGGTTGGCAGGCATTTTAAAATGATATACTTGTTGGTGTATGGTAATGCTATCGGCTATGCCATATTGTACAATACAGGGCAATTGGGCTCTGTATTTTCTTAAAAACAGGGTATCGGTTAATGGTGGTATTAATTGTGCTAGGCCTTGGCCAGTGGCACTATGGCAATTTTGGCAATGGCTTTTGTAAAGTTGTGCACCATCGGCAAAGTAGCGTGTGTATTTTACCGATTGTTCGGTTACGCAGGCATTTACTGCGATGGCAAGTACGATTAGCGCAAAGCAATAGAAAAAAAATAAATTCCTCATTTTATTTGGCTTGATACTCGTTTAATAAAACCTGCATATCATCTATCATTTGTGTAACTTGGGCTTCGTTTGTGCCATCGTAAGCGCCTCTTATACGTTTATTTTTATCAACCAATAAAAAATAACCGCTGTGTACTATGCCACCTGGGGAGGCTCGGTCTTCGAAGGTGGATGACATGTAGCTGTTTTTAGCTAAGTTATACACCGTTTCTTTATCGCCGTAAAGGAAATACCATTGCTTAGCATTTACGCCTAACTTGTTCGAAAAATTTTTTAAAACGGCAATGCTATCGTGTTTAGGGTCGATAGTGTGCGATAAAAATTTTACTTCGGTATTGCCTTTATACTTATCGTAAGCCCGTAACATTTGCTTTTTCATAATAGGGCAAATAGAAGGGCAGGAGGTGAAAAAGAAATCGGCAACGTAAATTTTATTATTTAAACTATCTTGGTTTATGATGATGCTATCCTGGTTTAAAAAACTAAATTTTGGTATAGTTTGGTAAAGGGTATCTATAACTTCTACACCGTTTACCATTTTTTTTATAGCCTCACGCTCGCCGTAAATGGGTAATTTTTGGGGTGTTGATGTGCAGCTTGATACAATTGTAGCTAAAATCAAAAACGAATATATTTTTAGTTTGTTGGTCATTATTTTTTGTATTGAGATAAAAATTCATCACTATTTTTTAAAGCTTTATTGGTTTGGCTCTCTACTTTTTCTATCTCGGTTTTTTGCTTGTTCAGGTATTCCATAATTTGGGTATGATTTTTACCTGCAAAATCGGGGCTAAAGTTATTCATCCAAGCCATCATGGCTTCATCTGCTTTGCTTAAATCGGTATTTAAGTCGTTTGCTTTTTTATAAAAAGCTTCGTTATCTAAATTTGCGTGGTTGGCATATTGTGTACTGGCCAAAAGTTTGGTAATACTTTGTTTATTGGCCATTATGGTTTCACCTTTTTGCATTAACTCATCGTGGGTTTCAATAATTTTTGCTTGTAAAATCTCTTCGGCTTCTTTGGTGTTGTTACAGGCTGTAAACGATAGTATTGCGAGTAGTGCTAGAATTATTTTTTTCATATTTTTTTGGCTTGCGTGTTTTAAAGTCTTGCTATGTACTTTTGTAAGTACGTAGGTTATTAAAGGATAATTTTAAATTATAGATTTTTTAATTCGATATTTTTTAGCAATTTTTTATAAAAAAATCCCTAATATTTAACCTGCAAATTAGCAATAGTTTTAAAAGCAGCCAAAATATTTTGACCATTTTTAATACAAGTATAGGTTTGGTTGCGAAATTAAAGCATAAATTTTTGCATCAAAACTTACTTATTATATACAATAACAACTATTTCCGGTTATGTAAATAAGCAATATAGGCTTAAATATCAGTAATAAACAAATCAATTGAAAAAAAACGGCCGAAATCCTTAAAATAAGTATATCGCCTAGTAAAAAAAGTGTATAAAAAAGTTAAGCTCCAACGGGGAGAAGGAGCTTAAACTAACCAATTATAAACCAATTATATGTAGGACATTTTAATATGTAGAAACCTTGTTTGTTTTACATAGTGTAAAAGTAACACTAAGCTACTATTTAATTGTCATCGAATTGTCATTAAATAATATAGTTCACTTCTTTTATATATTTTAAAATACAACAATTGTAACATATATAATTAAAAAATAATATATTTATATTTTTTTAAACTAAAAAATACAAATATTTTAATATACTTAAGTTTATTTAGCTTATCTATATTAAATTTGTAAACCAATTTTAATAAAATCAATTGGGTTATTTTTACACTATTAAATTTTATGTGTATTAAATTAATAGCATATCTATAACATAAAAAACTACTTTTTATTATAACAGTTTCTACACAACGGTTCGTAATTTTCTTTTTCGCCTAGTAAAACTTGATTTTTATTATCTACCAATCTATAGCTATACAATGCCGAACCACCACAACGCATACAAACAGCGTGTACTTTGGTAACATCCTCGGCAATGGCCATTAAAGCAGGCATAGTTCCAAATGGCTTCCCCTCAAAGTCCATATCTAAGCCCGCTACCAAAACCCTAATACCTTTATTGGCAAGTTTTATACATACATCTGGTAAATTGGTATCAAAAAACTGGGCTTCATCAATCCCCACCACCTGTACATTACCTACATACAACAGTATAGACAATGAATTATCGATACTTATTGCCTTTATAGAATTAGCATTATGCGATACTACATCGGTTTCGTGGTAGCGGGTATCGGTTGTAGGTTTAAATATTTCAACGGTTAGTTTTGCTATTTGAGCCCGCTTTAATCGCCGTAAAAGTTCTTCGGTTTTGCCCGAAAACATCGAACCACATATCACTTCTATACTTCCACTATTGGTGTTTATAGCTTTATTGGCGGCAAAATTATTTGTCATATTACATCAAGTAAATAAGAGGGTTAAAATAGGTAAATTTCATAAAATAGGTGTTGCCCAAGCGTAAATTACACCAAAAAAGTATAAAAAAATATGCCACCACACCATTTGCCATAAGCAGTGGGTATGGTGGCAACATAAAATTTTAAGGGTAGCTGATTTTGTGTTTACAATAGTATAAGGTAGGTAAAAACAGCATTTACCCAGCTTTAATATCTGTTAACTAGTTGTTTCTACAAACGATTTATTCATAAAATTAATAATAAACCTTATAATAACCGTTAAGCCAATAATAGCCAAAGCAACCCAAATATTTAATATTATTTCGCGGTATAAAACGGCATCAATCATAGCTCTTTTTAATTGAATGCCATACAGTGCCCACATAAATACCAAACCAAAATAGGGATTTTTCTTTTTTATATCCATAAAAACTGCTAGTACAACTGCTGACCATATCATAATTTCTACCCATGTTTCGGCATTAAAATTACCCACCCAGTTTATCGAAACTAGGTAAACACTAAAATTTGCAATAGTAGCTATACATAACCAGGCAAAATAAATACTTAAAGGAATCTGAGTAAATAGCCTCGACATAATGCTTTTGTGCGGGCTGTATAAGTTTAACTTTAATGCTATAAGTAAAAGTGTTAACAATTGGACAATAATGAATATTAGCGATAAGCCCAAGTATTCATACGAAAAAGCAAATATCCAAAAGGCGGTGGCTATATTATTAATTACAAATAGGTAATTAATTTTACGAAGTGCTTTGTTAGCCTCGCTATCGTAATCATCTTTAAATGCGCTAATGGCATGGTAAATTACAAAACCAAATAAGGATAAATAAATTAACCACCAAATAGAAAAGGTAAGCCCCGCTGGGGTAAATAAGGTTTCGTACTTGGCGGATACTTGGGCATTATTTTGGTTATTAAATAACTTTAGCTGGCTTAGCCAAGAAACAGAAAATGCAGCTAAATAAAATATAAAGTTTAAAATTGCTAATAGTTTTATTTTTTTCATAACGAAAGTGTTTTTTTAAATGAGAAATTTACTAGAAAAATTTATAATGGTTTTTTACAATAATAAATATTTTTTTTTAACTTAAAGCAGTGTAACACAATAGTTACAATATTATGGTTATCAACTATGTTAAATGCTTTTAATTGTGCCATTTTTTACCTCTGTTAGATGGCGTAAAATATTTGACCAACGTTAAAGTTTTATATACGAGCAACGTAAACGAAAAAACAATAAATAGCCTATTATTTATATGGCTTAAAAATTTATATTTGCGCTAAATGAAGCATATACGTAATTTTTGCATTATAGCACATATAGATCACGGTAAAAGCACCCTTGCCGATAGGTTATTAGAATATACCAACACCATAACACAGCGTGAAGCCCAAGCACAATTGCTTGATGATATGGATTTAGAACGTGAGCGAGGCATAACCATTAAAAGCCACGCCATACAAATGGACTATATTCAAGATGGGCAACCTTATATTTTTAACCTAATTGATACGCCTGGCCACGTTGATTTTTCGTACGAAGTTTCTCGTTCCATTGCTGCCTGCGAAGGTGCTTTGCTAATTGTTGATGCTTCGCAAGGCATACAAGCCCAAACTATTTCCAACCTTTATTTGGCTTTAGAAAACGATTTAGAAATTATCCCTATTTTAAATAAAATGGATTTGCCAGGGGCGATGCCCGAAGAGGTAAAAGACCAAATTATTGATTTAATAGGCTGTAAGCGTGAAGATATTATTGCAGCATCGGGCAAAACAGGTTTAGGTATTGATGAGATTTTAAGAGCCGTGGTAGAACGTGTACCGCCACCAAAAGGCAACCCCGATGGCGAGTTGCAAGCCCTGATTTTCGACTCGGTTTTTAACTCATTCCGTGGGATAATTGCCTACTTTAAAGTGCTTAACGGCGAAATCCGCAAGGGCGATAAAGTAAAATTTGTAGCTACAGGTAAAGAGTATATTGCCGATGAAGTGGGTACATTAAAACTTACACCTAAGCCAAAAGATGTGATTAAAACTGGCGATGTAGGCTACATTATTTCGGGCATTAAAGAAGCCCGAGAAGTAAAAGTAGGCGATACCATTACCCATAAAGATAAACCCAGTAACGAGCCTATTAAAGGTTTCCAAGAGGTTAAACCAATGGTTTTTGCGGGCATTTACCCAGTAGATACCGATGAGTTTGAGGAGTTGCGTGAAGCCATGCATAAGCTGCAATTAAACGATGCTTCGATAGTTTTTGAACCCGAATCATCGGCTGCTTTGGGCTTTGGTTTTAGGTGCGGATTTTTGGGAATGCTGCACATGGAAATTATACAGGAGCGGCTAGAACGAGAATTTGATATGACGGTAATTACCACCGTACCCAACGTATCGTACAAAGCCCGCACCACCAAAGGCGAAGAAATTGATGTAAATAACCCATCCGATTTACCCGACCCAAGTAAGCTAGAGTTTGTAGAAGAGCCGTATATAAAGGCCAATATTATTACAAAATCGGAGTTTGTGGGGCCTGTAATGTCGCTTTGTATTCAAAAACGAGGCATTGTGGTAAACCAATCGTACTTAACTGCCGATAGGGTAGAGCTGGTTTTTGAAATACCTATGGGCGAAATTGTTTTTGATTTTTACGACCGTTTAAAAACCATTTCAAAAGGTTACGCATCGTTTGATTATCACCAAATAGGTTACCGCCAGTCGGATTTAGTGCGTTTAGATATTAGGTTAAATAGCGAACCTGTGGATGCGCTTTCCTCTTTAATTCACCGCAGTAACTCTTACGATTTTGGCAAACGTATTTGCGAAAAACTACGCGAATTAATACCCCGCCAGCAGTTCGAAATTATTATTCAGGCTTCTATTGGGATGAAAATTATTGCCCGCGAAACCGTGAAAGCATTGCGTAAAGATGTTACCGCCAAATGTTATGGTGGCGATATCTCGCGGAAGCGTAAACTATTAGAAAAACAGAAAAAAGGTAAAAAACGTATGCGCCAAGTGGGTAATGTAGAAATTCCGCAATCGGCGTTTATGGCGGTGTTAAAGTTGGATTAAAGTAAACTTACCATTTGCATAACAACCATTTAAAGGGTTTTATTTTAGAAATTTTAATAAGCAAATAATTTATTTTTACGTATTAAATATTTTTTTATCACGTATAAAATTGTATCTTTGGGTTTTTAAAACTACAATCTGATGGACACTAAACTAACCTTGTCTTTTGATGAAGCAATAATAATTAAAGCTAAAAACTTTGCAGAGCGCAATAATATTAGCCTATCTCGAATGGTAGAACATTTATTAAGCAAAGTTGTTGAAAATTCTTATCAATCTTTGGAGGATTTTCCGATTTCGGATTGGGTAAATATGGTTGCCGAAGGTGATGCTGTTTATCAAACAAAAAAGCCTAAAAAAACATCTTTAAATGATGAATTTTTTGCATCTCAAAAATGAAAGTTTTTTTAGACGCAAATGTTTTGGTTGCCATATTAAATAAAGAATACCCTGTTTTTTCGTATGCAGCTCGCATTTTAAGCTTAGCCGATAATCCAAAATTTACGATATACACTTCGCCAGTTTGTTTAGCAATAGCATACTATTTTGCCGAGAAAAAAACCTCGGCAAAGGTTGCAAAAAGTAAAATCAACTTGCTTTTACAACATATTTTAATTGCTGATAATGGCAAATTAGGGGTTTTTAAAACTTTAGAAAACAAAAAAATTTTAGATTTTGAAGATGGTTTAGAATATTATGCAGCCATAGAAAATAAGTGCGAGTGCATAGTTACCGAAAATTTAAAAGACTTTTACTTCTCAGAAATAGAAGTGATAAATTGTGAAGATTTTGCGGTTAAATATTTTGTGAAATA
>RDXP01000118.1 GCA_004292865.1 Sphingobacteriales bacterium | reverse complement strand
TTAGCTCCCATTATAAAAGGCCGTAAAGGGCATTACCGAGAGCTTTTTGAGCAAATACGCAAACAAGGATATTTAAAAGTAAGGGTTGATGGCGAGATACTAGATGTTACGCCAAAAATGCAGCTCGATAGGTACAAAATACACGATATAGAAACCGTGGTAGATAGGCTAATTGTATCCGAAAAAGACAAAGCCCGACTGCAAACCTCCATACAATCGGCCTTAAAAATGGCCAAAGGCATTATTAAAGTATCCGATAAGGAGAACAATGCCTACCATTTCTCTAAATTTTTAATGTGCCCCACCACAGGCGTATCGTACGATGAACCGCAGCCCAACACGTTTTCGTTTAACTCACCGTATGGTGCTTGCCCCGAGTGCGATGGCTTGGGTTTTGTGTTTGATGTGGATGAAGAATCCGTAATACCCGACCGTAAACTAAGCATTATAAACGGCGGCTTAGCCCCGCTGGGCGAATACCGAGAGGTATGGATATTTCAGGTTATCAAAGCGTTAGGCAAAAAATATAATTTCTCCTTATCTAATCCTATCGAAAAACTAGCCCCCGAAGCTATCGATATTTTGTTACACGGTGTACCCGATTTAGTGAGTGTACCTGTGGAATATAACAAATGGAATGTGCAAAATTATTCGATACAGTTTGATGGCATTATAAAAATGCTGGAAGAACAAAGCGAAAAACGTGGCGATACGGGGGCTGGTGATTTAGATAATTTTAGGGTTTTAAAAACCTGCCCCGTGTGCGATGGCGCAAGGCTAAAAAAAGAATCGTTAAACTTTAAAGTGGGCGATAAAAATATTTTCGACTTGGCGTCGATGGATATCAACACCTTAAAATTATGGTTTGATAATGTGGAAGCCACCTTTAACGAACGCCAAAACACCATTGCCAAAGAAATTTTAAAAGAAATACGCTCACGCATTGGCTTTTTGTTGGATGTTGGTTTATCGTACCTCACCCTCGACCGTACCGCCCGCACCCTTTCGGGCGGCGAAGCGCAACGCATACGTTTGGCTACGCAAATAGGCTCGCAATTAATGAATGTGATGTACATTCTGGACGAACCATCCATAGGTTTGCACCAGCGAGATAACGACCGCTTAATTAACGCTTTAAAAAACTTACGTGATTTAGGCAATACCGTTTTGGTGGTAGAACACGATAAAGATATGATACTAGAGGCCGACTATGTGATAGATATGGGCCCAGCCGCAGGCATACACGGCGGTACTGTAGTTGCCGAGGGTACGCCTGCACAAATACTGGCATCAAATACGTTAACGGCATCGTACCTTAACGGCGATATGGGCATTATCATCCCGCCCCAGCGGAGAAACGGAAACGGAAAAACGCTTTCGCTTAAAGGTGTTACGGGCAATAATTTAAAAAATGTGTCTTGCGATTTTCCGTTAGGGAAATTGATATGCGTTACCGGAGTTTCGGGAAGCGGAAAATCTACTTTAATAGGCGAAACGCTGTATCCCATTTTAAACAAGCATTTTTTTAGGGCAAAAAAACACCCCATGCCGCATAAAGAAATTAAAGGTTTAGAACATATTGATAAAGTAATTGAGATAAACCAAAGCCCCATTGGCCGCACACCACGCTCTAATCCATCAACTTATACAGGAGTGTTTTCGGATATTCGCAACCTGTTTATGGCATTGCCCGAATCTCGCATACGCGGATACAAACCTGGCCGTTTTTCGTTTAACGTAAAAGGGGGCCGTTGCGAAACCTGTACTGGAGCCGGACTTAAAGTAATAGAAATGAACTTTTTGCCCGATGTGCAAGTGCCTTGCGAAGCCTGTGGTGGCAAACGCTACAACCGAGAAACGTTAGAGGTTCGCTTTCGCGGAAAATCTATCAGCGATGTATTGGATATGAGTATTGAAGATGCGGTTGATTTTTTTGAAAACATCCCATCCATTTACCGCAAAATAAAAACCTTAAAAGATGTGGGCTTGGGCTATATTACGTTGGGGCAATCGTCGGTTACGCTATCGGGTGGCGAAGCGCAAAGGGTAAAACTAGCCACCGAATTATCTAAAAAAGATACGGGCAATACTTTTTATATTTTAGACGAACCTACCACAGGCCTCCATTTCGAGGATATTAACGTGTTGCTAGGCGTGTTAAATTTAATTGTGGATAGGGGAAATACCGTTTTGGTTATCGAGCATAATTTAGATGTGATAAAAATTGCCGACCATGTGATAGACCTTGGCCCCGAAGGTGGCAAAGGTGGCGGCAAAATTATTTTTACCGGTACCCCCGAAGGATTGATAAAATGTAAAGAAAGTTTTACAGGTTTGTTTTTGAAAAAGGAGATAGAAACTGGTTTAAAATAAGGTTTTACTACTTGGTTTTTTAAACCAAGTTTTTTAGCTAAAATTACATTTATTAGCCTAGCGTAAGCGGTATAAAATATTGAATATGTTGTATTTATAAACTTTTATATTATTGTACATTATTTGTGAGGATAAAAAATACTTGTTTACTGTTGCTTTTTAGTTTGCTATGCTTAAGCGTTCGGGCACAAAAAGATGTAAGTCACCAAAGCCTTTATTGGCTTAGGTACTATAACCAATTAAGTATAAACAAAAAATGGGCTTTGCACAATGAAATTGAGAATAGGCGTTTTTTAGAAAACAATCGGCAACACCATTTTATAGCACATACAAGGCTGTATTATAAAATTTTACGCAATACTGATGTAGCTTTAGGTTTAACCTACTCACGCCAAAGCCCGCAAGAGGCTAATGCTACACTGACCTTGGTTGTACCCGAAATACGACCTAACCAAGAAATTAACTTAAATAACGTATTAGCCAACAGGTTAACATTACAGCACAGGATACGTATTGATGAACGTTTTATCCGTAAAAATAATGGCAACCAACTTTTGGATGGCTATGATTTTAATTTCAGATTTAGGTATAGGCTACAAGCAAATTATAGATTAAGCAGCGATAGTGCAAACAATAAAACAACGTTTAAGCTATCGAACGAAATTATGCTAAATGCGGGTAAAAACATTGTTTACAACCAGTTCGACCAAAACCGAACGTATATAGGCTGCGAGCAGGAGGTAAATAAAAAAATTTCGGTAGAGCTGGGTTACCTACATTGGTACCAGCAGCGGGCAAAGCAAAACCAGTTTTTTGATAGAGATATTGTAAGGTTAACCGTTTTACACAAATTAAAATGGAGGTAATGTTTGGGTGCATTTATAGTTGCGCAAGCCAAAATCAATCTCCTTTTTGCTCAATAATACTAAATTTTGAGTTGCATTTTTCGCACCAATATTTTTTGAAATGTAGTTTACAAAATAATATTTTTTGAAAAAAAGGTCGTTTTACCCTACATGCAAAGGGTAAATAACAATTAGGACAAATTGGAAATACCGTTTTGTCGCTTAAATCGAATGTTGCCATTTGTCGAGCTGTCATTTTTGTATCGGGTTTATATTTAACAATTATTTTAAACAGCTAACCAAAAAACCTTATGCTTTTATGCTTTTTAAGCTGTGTTTATATATAAACGTATAACAAAAATTGTTACCCTTTTATGTAGCAATGGGGCGGTAGTACCGGGTTAACTCTCCAAAAATAAAATCGGAAACAGCAAAACAGATTGATGTAGCAAGGCGTTATTTTGAAAAAAAAAGCCTCCCTTTTTATCCCAGGCCAAGGGTAAAAAAAGAGAGGCATAAGCGAAATGCTTTTTAATAGCCATAATGAAATGTATGGCTGTGCACCGTTAATGTTGCACTAAAGGGTGTTTTACAAACAAAACACTTTATAAGCAATGGCTTACAAAAGGCTCTATTGCTTTGGTTTACACTATTTCGATAGCTAAAAAGCCATCTATATCTATTTTTTTGCTTTCTAATGCAGCTTTTTTTAATAGGTTGATAATATTTCCCCTTGTTTTTTCTAAATCGGTAATTCTTTTTTCGCAATGCTCTACATCTTCTTCGTTACGTTCGTTCATGGTAAGCAATTGGCGGTTATGAAACTGTATTTTAGCTTCGTATAGCGATGTTACCAGTGGTATAGCTTCTTCGGCGTCAAACCTTCCTTTTATAAGTTTGTATTTTTGGGCATTGTTCATATATGCTGTTTTTATGTGCTTATTGTCCTTGTGCTAGCGAGTATGCTTTTTTGCCATCGTAGGCCATTAACCATTCTATCGAGCATATTTTAAATTGCTGGGCAACTTTTGCCGATAGGTTTAAAATATCTGTTTGGCTAAGTTGTTGATTGCCTGTTTTTTCTAATCTTACCCTAAATTGATTGATACATTCGGTAAAAACCGAGCCAGTTGGATATACCTGTGTACCACGGTTACTCATGGTTGATAGGGCAAAATCGGTACCTAAAAGTGTGTCTATTTTTGCGGCAATTTGTTTTGGTTGCTCTATACTTTCGATAAAAAAATCGGCTCCTATAATTTCGGTAGTTTCGGGTGGGCTACTATACGTCATTTTATTTTGGGTAGGCAAAGCTGGGCTGGTATAAACCTCTTGGTTAGGCATAATGTTTGTTTTTGCACCTTTGGCAGGGATGTTTCCTAAATTATTGATAATTTCTTGTGCGAACTGGGTGGTGCTTAAAGAAGGCGTTTGTTTGCTGCCAAAATCGCCCGTATGGGCACCTTGCTCTAAGGTATAAAGTAATGCGTTTTCTATTTGGGTAGCTTGGCTAAAATGCCCAAGATGCCTTAGCATCATTATACCGCTAAGCAATAGCGAGGTTGGGTTGGCAATATTCATGCCTGTAATATCGGGTGCGGTACCGTGTACGGCTTCAAAAATCGAAATATTATCGCCAATATTGGCCGATGGAGCAAAGCCCAAGCCACCTACTAGGCCTGCGCATAAATCCGAAATAATATCGCCTTGTAGGTTGGTTAATACTACTACATCAAAATCGGTAGGGCGTACTACTAATTTCATGGCAAGGTCATCTACAATTACATCGTTAACTTCTATTTCGGGATAATCTTTGGCCACTTCGTAAAAACATTCTAAAAACAAGCCGTCGGTAAGTTTCATAATATTGGCTTTGTGGCCACAAGTAACTTTACGGGCGCCTTTTTTACGGGCCATATCAAAGGCGTATTTATGTACTTGTAACGACCCTGGGCGGGTAATAAACCTACGGCAAAGGGCTACATCGGGTGTAAGCATGTGTTCAATACCGCCATAGGTATCTTCAATATTTTCGCGTACTATGGTAATATCAATGGGTATGCCTGCTTTAGAAAATACGGTATCTACACCGTTTAAACTTATAAAAGTACGTTTATTGGCATACGTATTCCACACTTTACGGGCGGTTACGTTTAGGCTTTTCATGCCTTTACCTTTTGGGGTTTCCATGGGGCCTTTAAACAAAATACCTAAGTTTTCGATGGTGTTTTTTGCATCAAGCGTCATTCCGGTTGAGTTTCCTTGTTCGAAGATATGCTTGCCCATATCAACAAACTTAAAATCTAATGGTACTGCGGCAGCATCAAAAATATTGATTACTGCATCCATAATTTCGGGGCCTATGCCATCTCCTTTTGCTACTGCAATGGTATTTCTCATTTTAGGGGGGGGTTAAATAATGTTAAAAATTTGATATAAATAATGTGCTATATAATAATAAATAGGGATGCCAAAAATAATATTAAAAGGGAAAGTTATACCCAACGACGCCGTTAAATAATAAGTTGGGTTGGCATTGGGTAATGCTATTTTCATAGCCGCAGGGGCTGCTATGTACGATGCGCTGGCGGCCATAGTTGCCAGTACAATGGCACCACCTACCGATAAATGTATCAGCATGGCAACCACAATGCCCAACGTTGCCGATATAAAAGGCATTATGATACCAAATCCCAATAAAAATGGGCCCACTTTTTTTAAATCGCCAAAGCGTTGTGATGCTATTACGCCCATTTCGAGCATAAAAATAGCTAGAAAACCTTTAAATAAATCAAAAAAGAAGAAATTGATTTGTTTATTGCCGGTATAAGCGGTGGCTACACCTATTAACAATCCTCCTACCAATAATAAAATGGTTTTACCTAAAAATATTTCGTGTAGCAAGGCCTTATAATTCATTTTTTTGTTGCTGGTATTCCATTTGGCTAAAAAAATGCCCACTGCTATAGATGGTATTTCTAGCATTACCAACAGTACGGTTACATACTGCTCGTACTTTACTTGCCTATCGGCCAAGTAATTTAATACTACCGCAAAAGTTACCGCACTTACCGAACCGTAATGGGTGGCTATGGCTACGGCGTTGGTTTTATCGAACCGGCCTAATTTGCTTAAAATTAAAAAAGCTACCACAGTAATTAAACCGCCTAAAAAAACTGTTGAAACTGCAGGAATAATAATGGTATTAAAATCATTATGATACAATTCTATACCGCCTTTTATGCCAATTGATAATAGTAAATAAATACTTAGGGTGTGGTAAAAGGCTTGCGGTATGCGTAAATCGGATTTTACTAAACCGCCAAATGCACCTAATATAAAAAATAAGATTACGGGGTCTAGTAACGATTGCATTTGTGTTTTATTTGGGCAAATATACAAATACCTTTTAAAAGTATAGTATTACTATCATTATGCTATACTATTACTCGCATGTCTATTGATAGTAGGGAGGGGGATTTTTTTTCTATTTTGGTTAATTTTTAATAATTGAACTTTCGGAGGATTAAAAAATTTAGATATATCAAATAAAGCCTATAAATACTGTACTAAGGTTTCGAGGCGCATGCTTCGGGAGCCTTTTATGAGTATTAAGGATTTGGATAAAGGGTGCGATTGTAAAAAATTTTGGGCGGCAAGTGTGGTATCAAAAAAAATAGCTTTTGCTGTTTTTGAGGCTTTAAAAAATTCGTTTCCTATAAAAATACATTGGTTAAAATTACAGTTTATTGCTGCGTTAATAATGCTTTGATGTTCTGTTTCGGCATCTTCGCCTAGCTCGAACATATCGCCTAGGATAGCCACTTTATTGGTGGCATTTAGTTCGTTTAGGTTTTTTATGGCGGCCAACATGCTGCTGGGGTTGGCGTTGTAATAATCACAAATAAGGGTGTTTTTACTAGTTTTTAAAATTTGTGAGCGGTTGTTTTCGGGTATATAATTTTGTATGCCAGCATTTATTTCATGCGCTTGTAGGCCAAAATATAAACCTATAGCTATGGATACTAGTATATTATCAAAATTATAGGAGCCTGTAAGTTGTGATTGTACGGTCGATGTGCCTAATGCGCTTTGCCATTTTACTTTTAGGTATGGATTGTTGGCCACCAGTTCGCCCTGTAAAAAATTATTGTTCCCTGTGCCGTAAGTAATGGTTTCTTTAAAAACTTTATTGCCCATCATTTCTAGCAAATGCGGGTTATCGTGGTTGATAAATAAGGTTGCGCCTGATTTTTCTAAATAGGTGTATAACTCGCCTTTTCCTTTTTTTACACCATCGAAGCCGCCAAAACCTTCTAAATGTGCTTTGCCTACATTGGTAATAAAGCCATGGCTAGGTTGGCATATATTGCTTAACATTTCTATTTCTTTTTGATGATTGGCGCCCATTTCTATTATAGCAATTTGCGCATTGCTGGGTATAGAAAGTATGCTTAGTGGCACACCTATATGGTTATTTAGGTTGCCAATAGTGGCCGATGTTTTAAATTTTTGTGATAAAACGGCGTTAATTAATTCTTTACTGGTGGTTTTTCCATTGGACCCCGTGAGGCCTATTACGGGGATATGTAATTGTTGGCGATGGTAAATTGCCAGTTCCTGAAGGGTACTAAGTACGTTGTTTACTAAAATACATTTTTCGGGTTCGGCATAAACGGCTTCATCAATAATGGCGAAACTTGCACCCATGGCCAAAGCTTGGTGGGCAAATGTGTTGCCGTTAAAATTATCTCCCTTGAGGGCAAAAAACATACAGCCCTTAGTGATTTTGCGGGTATCGGTACAAATTTTTGGGTGTTTAAGGTAGTGCTGGTAAAGTTGTGCAATTATCATATCTCAAAAATAATCAGAAAAATTATATGTATTTAATATCTTACAATAAAATTATAACAATTAAAATGCGAAGCTAATTTATTAACTAAAGTTTCGGAGGTAAATAATGAGGTGGTTTTTTATCTTTTTTATTTAAGATGGTGCTTACAAGCAGCTTTGTGTTCTTTGCGTTTTTCCTTTGCGTTCTTTGCGGTAAAAATATTTACACAAAGCCTGTTGCGTATATATCCAGCTAATTTTATAAATACGCTGCACTATAAGTATATTTATGTGCTTTACCTCCTCCGAAAGTTTAGTTATTAACCATTACACGAATGTAGGCGGTAAACATCCTAGATAGCTATTTTTAACAACCTACCTCAGCGAAGTTAAAAATTGCATTGTATCTACGCCATCGGCATAATCCCAAAGCTTAGGGTGTTGGCTTTCGCCGAAGTTTACTACCGCAACTGTGGTGTTTAGTTTTACATTACTTACTACCACTTGTATGGCTTGTTCGGATGCGTTTATTTGCATTTCGGCATCGGCTATATTGGCATAAGTTTGGTAATACAAAACCGCCAAAGGCGAGCATAAAGCCTCGTTTTGGGTAAGCAATAAAAAGCCGTTATCCAAATGCGGTACTTTGTTTACCAAATAAATAGATTTGTTGTAATCGTAATTATTATTGTACTTGTGGTGGTTTATTATAGGGCTAAAACTTTCGATACTTTCGAAAAAAAAGTTAAAAACATAGCCCTCGGGCACCCATAGCTTGGCTACATTGCGGCAACCTAAACCAAAGTAACTAAAAATATCGTTACCCAAAAGCTGCAATTGTTTGGCGGTTTCGTTGCCACTTAAAACGGCTACCGTATTGCGGGCTTTGCGTATAATATGCGGTACTTGGCCAAAATAATGCTCGAAATATCGGGAAGTATTATTGCTTCCTGTGGCTATTATGGCATTAAACCCTTCGAGTTTTAAAACGATATGTACCAGCGGCTTAAAGCGAGGCTCTAACACCAATAGTTGCTCTAAAACGGCTATCAACAATTGGTTATCTTGCGACGATAGTTTTATAAACGCCTTATTACCAGTTGCTAATACGCACAATACATCATGAAACCCAACCAAAGGCAAGTTGCCAGCCAGCACTAAACCCACATTAAATTCACGGCTATTTTCCTTATAATTGGCTAGCCATTGTTGTAAATCTTTAGAATTTAACATATCGGCCACAGCCGTTACGGCTGTGTTCACCTGGGGCGGGGTAAACCAAGCATTATGGTTTTGTGCGCTGTTAATCACCTCTATAAAAGCTGGTGTAGGCTTACGCAAAAAATCTCCCAAAAGGGAAAAAGCCTTTATTTTATCATCTTTACTAAAATTGGACATAATTATAAAACTGAAAACCGAAAATGTATTATATTTGCAACATTAACAAAGTACAAAGCTATTGTTAACTAGGATATATTTATAAAGAGATGGCAATTAAAATTACCGACGAATGTATTAACTGTGGTGCTTGCGAGCCCGAGTGCCCCAATAATGCCATTTACGATGCCGGGCAGGCATGGAAATTTTCGGAAGGAACAGACCTTAAAGGCATAATTAACTTTGGCAATGGCAAAACTGCCGATGCTGGCGAAGCACAATCGGCCATATCAGATGAAGTGTATTACATCGTATCGGATAAATGTACCGAATGCGTGGGCTTTCATGACGAACCACAATGCGCCGCCGTATGCCCTGTTGATTGCTGTGTGGATGACGAAGATATTAGAGAAACCGAACAAGAGTTGTTAGCCAAAAAAGAGTGGTTACACCAAGAAAGCTAATTTTTTTGTTACCCAGCTTGCTTGTAAAAACACACAATTAAGGTTGCAATACGCCGCCCTAATAATTAGAATAATCAACACTGCTTTATAACCAGCTGGCTATAAAATAGGTGTACATATTACGTAAATCTCCGCATCATTTACACTAATTGTTTTAAAAATAAGTTGAAAAACCAAGGCTTGCAATTACATAACCCAAGCTAGTGCTATTTTATGCAGTTACCTTGCACCGCAATGGCTACAATTAGGCACATATAATGGCTTAACCACAATACCGAGCGTAAAAACTTGTTTATTAAGTAAAAAACCATTTCATTTATTGTAAAATACTAAGCTCATTTTCCAAGCAAAATTAGCTTATTCATGTTTATTCGATTAATTTTATAGGCAACATAAAAATATAAATTGTAACGCATATTCCATATTTATTTATACTTGCAAACAATAAATCCATTTAATCAAAAAAATTGTAAGCCTTTTTTGAGGGCAAAGCCCAATTAACCTACACCATTTTGACATCCAAAAAAATAATTACCGCTTCGCTAATTGTTGGCATTATTTTAATGCTTGCAAAATTTGTGGCTTATTTTATTACGTCATCAAACGCTATTTTAACCGATGCCTTAGAAAGCATAGTAAACGTTGTAGCCAGCACATTTGCCTTTTACAGCATTTATTTAACCGCATTACCCAAAGACCATAACCACCCCTATGGCCATGGCAAGGTGGAGTATTTTTCGGTTTTTTTAGAAGGAATACTTATATTAATGGCCGGTATTTTTATTGTCTTTAAATCCGTTTATTCGGTTTTTTATCCTCACACAATTAGCTATTTATTAAACGGTAGCTACATTATTGCCTTTACAGGCTTGGTAAACGGCGCACTGGGTTGGTATATGCTGCGGCAAAGCAAAAAACTAAATTCGTTAACGCTTAACGCCGAAGGCAAGCATTTATTGGTAGATGCGCTTAGCAGTTTTGGCTTGGTACTGGGTTTAATGCTGCTTTATTTTAGTGGTTTTTTATGGATTGATAGCTTAATCTCTTTCGGCCTAGGCTTTTTTATAATTTACAACGGCTACCGTTTATTAAGAAAAGCGGTAGGTGGCCTGATGGACGAATCGGACGATGAAATGATAGCCGAAGTAATAGCCCACCTAAATAAAAACCGCAAACCCGAGTGGATTGATGTACACAACCTACGCACCCAACGCTACGGCACAGCCCTACATATTGATTGCCATGTTACCCTGCCTTATTATTTTGATTTAACAAAAGTACACCAAGAAGTTTCGCTAATAGATAAACTCATAAGCCAAAATACCCTTATTGCCACCGAGTTTTTTATACACGCCGACCCTTGCCTGCCCCAATGTTGCCATTATTGCAATATGCCTAATTGCCCTGTACGCAGCCAGCCCAACCGTAAATATATTGCTTGGAATATAAACAACGTTACCCAAAACCTAAAACACTTTGAACACGATGCCGCATAAATTTAATATACGGGTATATGGCCTGTTAATAAACCAAAACCAACAAATACTTATAAGCGACGAAGAAGAAAACGGCAAAAGGTTTACCAAATTTCCCGGTGGCGGCTTAGTGTTTGGCGAAGGCTTAATAGATGGTTTAAAGCGTGAGTTTATAGAAGAATGTGCCTTAGACATAGAAATTATAACCCATTTTTACACCACCCATTTTTTTGTAGAATCTGTTTTTGGCGGCGGCCAATTAATTGCCGTGTATTACTTGGTAAAGCCAATAAGCACCTTTAACTTACCCATCAGCAATATTCCCTATAATTTTTTAAACCCTTACGGGGATGCCAAGCAAGCGTTTAGATTTATTAGTTTAGATAAAATTAGCGAAGCCGATGTTACTTTTGCGGTTGATAAACACGTAGTTAGTTTATTAAAAACCAACCACTCCAATATATTAAGCAACCAAAAATGCAGCTAAGCAGGTTGGTTATCATTTTTTTTACGCTGTGAAGTGGGTACAAATGCCCAAAAAGTTCCAAAAAAAGAAACAAACAATACTTGGCAATAAAAAACAAAATCCAACTAACCGTTTTTAACGATAATTTTTTTTATTAAATGACTTTTGATTTTTACAAATAAACAATTTTAATATTCTGATTTAACTAAAGTTTCGGAGGTAAATAATGAGGTGTTTTTTGTCTTTTTTATTTAAGATGGTGCTTACACCCAGCTTTGTGTTCTTTGCGCTTTCTCTTTACGGACTTTGCGGTAAAAATATACCGCAAAGAACACAAAGATTTACGCAAAGCCTATTGCTTTAATACCCAGCTAATTTTATAAATACGTTGCGTTAATAAGAACATTAGGCAATTATAAAACGACCACTAAACGAACAACCTCAACCCAAAAAATAGTATCTTTGCGACAGAAAATTTAATTCGACAATGAATAAAAAACTTATTCGATTTGACTGGGCAGTAAAGAAGTTATTGCGAAACAAAGCTAATTTTGGCGTTTTAGAAGGGTTTTTAAGCGAATTACTCTTTGACGATATTCGTATTGAAAAAATACTGGAAAGCGAAGGAAACCAAGAAACCGAAGACGACAAGTTTAACCGAGTGGACATTTTAACGCAAAACTCTAAAAATGAGTTAATCGTTGTTGAAATTCAAAACACTTACGAAATTGACTTTTTCCACCGAATGGCTTACGGAGCTTCAAAGGCTTTGACTGAAAACTTATTACTAGGACAAGCCTATTCTGAAATCAAAAAGGTGATTTCGATAAACATTGTTTATTTTGACCTTGGACAAGGGTACGATTATGTTTATAAGGGTAGTACAAACTTTTTTGGACTTCATCAAAATGACACATTAACGCTCTCGGAGAAGCAAAAAACAGCATTTTTTAAAGATAAAGTTTCAGACATTTTTCCTGAATTTTACATTATCAAAGTAAATAAGTTTAACGACATTGCAAAAGATAATTTAGATGAATGGATTTACTTTTTGAAAAATAGCGAAGTAAAAGACGAGTTCAAAGCAAAAGGTTTAAAACAAGCAGGAGAAGTGTTAGACTTTATGCGACTTCCACAAGACGACCAATTTAGCTATAATCGTTATTTGGACTATTTACATTACAAAGCGAGTGAGATTTTTTCTCTAAAATCAGAAGCAGAGGATAGCGTTAGAATAGACGAAAGACAGAAAATTCAAACAGAAATTGTTGAAAAGTTAATTTTGAAAGGATTTGAAAACCCCATTATTGCCGACTTGACTGGTTTGACAACTGATAAAATCGAAGAAATACGAAATAACTTGGCGAAAAAATAACTTTGTCTAACAGAGCCTGTGGCAAGTGGTGCTAAAGGAAGTAATTTAACTTTTATAACTTTATTGTACTTTTTTTGGCAGACGGAAACCTATTAAAAATTTTCAAGTAAATAAAAATCAGTAATTTATATCGGCGTACCTTCGGGCGGATGAGTTTCAAATCTCCACCTGCCACAAGCCCTATTTTTTAAGATTTAATTTAACGCATCTAAATAATTTAATCTTCTAAAAGTTTAGTAAAAAACAGCTAAAATTACTGATTGCGCAATGCTGGTGCATAAAACTTTGGAAATCGAAATGGCATTAGCTGGTTCGGTATTTAGCAGATAACTTTAAATACCCATTTTTTATAAAGAATAACAAATGGGGTATAAAAAGAATTAATTTTTTGTAAATAGCTTAAATTTCTGATGAATCATAAGCAATTATTAAATTAAAATACATAAAATATACCCAAACTATAAATTATTTAGAAGTATTGTAACTTATAAATTGCTTAATTAATTAATTTTGGAGAAATAATTGTAAATTTTAAATGGTTAACAAACAAAAAATAAGATGTAAATGGGTAAAGTTCAAAAAAACATAATTTAGAAAATTTACCCCCGTGGTTATTGGCACACAAAACGCAGTAAAAATCGGTATGGTGTGCCACTAGCCAAGGGAAAAGGTCAAAAAAATTAACGAAATTTTAAGATTGGTTTTGGTAATTTAGTGGTTTATTTATGAACCCAAATTTTTGCGTGAGGGATTGCAGTGGAAATCAATTTTGCCTTTTGGGACAAAATTATTGCAACGTAAAGCCCGCCCCCTTTTTGGAGGGGACACGCCCCAATAAAAAAACAAACAACGCTAAAGGCCATCGGTCAATAGCATAAAACAACCAGCCAAGGGCTAAAGCCCGAAGCCCAAACAAAAAAAATGGAAAATAAAAAATGCGCTCTAGGTATGATAGGCCTAGGTACAATGGGTAGAAACCTGTTACTAAACATGGCCGACCACGGCTTTAATGTGTGCGGGTACGACCGTGATACCAAAATGGTAGAGAAAATAAACCACGAAGGGCAGCCAACCGGCACCATTGGGTTTAATGATATTGCTGCTTTTATAGCCAACCTACAAAGCCCAAAAGCGGTAATGCTTTTGGTGCCGGCGGGCAAAATTGTGGATAACGTAATTGCCGAATTGATACCGCTTTTAGATAAAGGCGATATGATTATTGATGGTGGAAACTCGTACGTGGCCGATACCGAACGCCGTGTGATTGAACTTAACCAAGTGGGCTTACACTTTTTTGGTATGGGTATTTCGGGTGGTGAAGAGGGTGCTAGGCGTGGCCCAAGTATGATGCCTGGGGGCGATAAAGCCGCTTACGAAACCGTAAAACCTATTTTTGAAGCCGTGGCCGTAAAAGTAAACGGCGAACCTTGTGTAACTTATATTGGCCCTGGGGCATCGGGGCATTTTGTAAAAATGGTGCATAACGGTATCGAGTACGCATTAATGCAGCTAATTTCGGAGGCTTATTCGGTAATGAAAAACGGCTTGCAAATGCCTAACGATGAAATTTACGAAGTTTTTAAGGGCTGGAACCAAGGTCGTTTACAATCGTACTTGATAGAAATTACCAAAGATATTTTTGCTTTTAAAGAGCCGGGTGCAGCAAATTTATTGTTAGATGAGATTAAAGATGCCGCAAAATCGAAAGGTACAGGTAAGTGGACAAGCCAAATTGCGATGGATTTAGAAGCCCCCATTACGGTTATTGATACTGCGGTAACTATGCGCAACCTATCAAAACTTAAACAGTTAAGGCTTAACGCCGAGGCTATTTATGGCGCAAAACAAACCATAAAAACCAATAAAGCCGAATTTTTAGTTGCCCTTGAGCAAACCATGTATTTTGCTACCGTAGTAACTTACGCCCAAGGAATGCACAATTTATTTATGGCTTCGCAGGCCTATAATTACGGTTTAAATATGGCCGAAATTTCTAAAATTTGGCGTGGCGGTTGTATTATTAGGGCTAAATTTTTAGAAGATATTTACCAAGCGTACAGTACCAAAAACGATTTAGAACATTTGTTGCTCGACGCCAAAATCAGCGAAAGCGTAAAACAAATTTTACCTGCTACACGTAGCGTTTTGGCCAGCGTAATGGCCGCAGGCGTGGGCTCACCCGCATTTACAGCGGCTTTAAGCTACTTCGAAATGTTAAGCAGCGGCAATATGCCCAGCAATTTAATACAAGCCCAACGCGATTTTTTTGGTGCACATACCTACGAAAAAATTGGCCACGAGGGTGTTTTTCATACCCAATGGGAAAACTAAACTCAACCATAAAACACAAGAAAATGAAAACAGAAATAAGCATAAAACCAACCGTATTTATGATTTTTGGCGGCACCGGCGATTTAGCCGCCCGCAAATTAATACCGGCATTATATAACCTTTACCTCGATAAATTTATGCCAAGCCAATTTGCCATAATTGGTTTAGGACGAACCGAATATACGCTTGAAAGCTACCGCAAAGAAATGCTAGAAGGTGTTACCGAGTTTAGCCGAAGTGGCAAACCCGACAGCAAAACTTGGAAAGCTTTTGCCGAAAATATTAGGTTTTTAAACGCCGATTTAGAGCAAGAAAAAACGTATCAAAACCTAAGCGAAATTATTGATAAATGCGACGATGAATGGACAGAACCTGCAAACGTGGTGCATTACTTAGCTGTTGCACCTAGGTTTTTCCCCATTATTGCCGAAAACTTAGCAAAAGTTAAACTTACCGAAGATAAATGCCGCTGCCGCATTGTGATTGAAAAACCTTTTGGCCACGACCTTGAATCGGCGAAAGCCTTAAATATTTTATTGCGAGGTATTTTTGATGAGAGCCAAATTTACCGAATAGACCATTATTTGGGTAAAGAAACCGTACAAAATATGATGGCTTTTAGGTTTGCCAACGCTTTGTTTGAACCCGTTTGGAACCGTAATTTTATTGAACACGTACAAATATCGGTAAGCGAAAAAATTGGTGTAGGCGACCGTGGCGGTTATTACGACCACTCGGGTGCCTTGCGAGATATGGTGCAAAACCATCTGTTACAGTTGGTTTGCTTGGTAGCTATGGAGTCGCCCGTAAGTTTTGGTGCCGATGAAGTGCGTAACCGCAGGGTTGATGTGCTTAAAGCCATAAGGCCGTTTAATGCGCAAGAACTTAACCAAAACATTGTGCGTGGCCAGTACAATGGCGGCTGGGTTGAGGGCGAAGAGGTAAACGGCTACCGCGAAGAAAAAGGCGTTGACCCACAATCTAACACCGAAACTTTTGCGGCACTTAAATTTTTTGTGGACAATTGGCGTTGGCAAAATGTGCCTTTTTATGTACGTACAGGCAAGCGTATGCACCAGCAATCGTCTATCATTAGCATACAGTTTAAAGATGTGCCACACAAAATTTTCCCTGATGATGCTGCCGAAATATGGCAACAAAACCGCTTAATTATAAGCATACAGCCCGAAATGAGCATCCGCCTGCAAGTGCAAGCCAAACGCCCAGGCGTAAATATGGTGCTTAACCCCGTTGATATGGTTTTTGATTACCAAGGCACTTATACACACGATGGCCCCGAGGCTTACGAAACCTTGTTGCTAGATGTGCTACAAGGTGACCAAACCCTATTTATGCGGGCCGACCAAGTAGAAGTGGCCTGGGAATTGCTGATGCCTGTGATTGAGTTTTGGGAGAAAAAAACCAGTTTAAACTTCCCTAATTACTCGGCCGATAGCTGGGGACCCGAGCTTGCCGAAGCCCTAATTGCCAAAGATGGCTTCCATTGGTACAGTTTACCCGTTTCTAAAAAACCAAAATCGTAATGGAAATAATAATAAAAGATAATATTGACGAATTAATTAGGCTTAACGCCGATTTATTTATACAAAAAGCCAACGAAGCCATTGCCGAAAATGGACGGTTTACAGTTGCCCTTTCGGGCGGAAGCTCGCCTAAAAAAATGTTCGAGCTGCTTGCCGCCGAGTATAAAACCGCTACCGATTGGGCTAATGTTTTTTTCTTTTTTGGCGATGAACGTTACGTACCTGCCGATAGCCCCGATAGCAATTTTTTAATGGCCAAAACCGCTTTTTTAGATGCGCTAAACATACCCGAAGAAAATATTTTTGCGGTTGATACCGAGGTGGACCCCGCTTCGGCAGCCTTAGAATATGCCAAATGTATTTGCCTGTTTTTTGATGAAGAACCAGTTTTCGATTTAATTTTATTAGGCCTAGGTAACGATGCACATACGGCATCGTTGTTTCCGCATACCTCGGTTTTATGGATTGATGAAGAGCTGGTTAAAGAAGTTTATGTGGCCACCCAACAGGTTTACCGCATTACTTTAACTGCGCCATTAATAAACAAAGCCAAAAACATTGCTTTTTTAACCTTTGGTTTGGCTAAGGCCGATGCCGTAAAAGCGGTTATAAAAGGCGAAAGAGATATTGATAATTACCCAGCCCAATTAATAAACCCCTGCAATGGCCAAGTTTACTGGTTTTTAGATACCGCAGCAGCGAGTTTATTGGCCTAAAACAGGAAATATTATTGCGAAATAATAACTCGTATTGAGGCTATAAAGCAGCGTTTTTATAGAATTATCTGGGCGTAAAAATAGGCTTTGCGTAAATTTTTGTGTTGTGTGTTATGCCCAAAAAACAAGATCAAAATCAAATAATAATATGTTAAAACAAAACAAAACAAATCAACAATCCGATTTTCAATTATGTGATATTGCAATTGTTGGAGCTGGTATTGCTGGGATGTATGCAGGAGAAAGAATATTAAAAGATACCAACCAAACAAAAAAAGTAATAATTTTAGAAAAATCAAGCAATGTAGGGGGGCGATTAAAATCTCAATTTTTCCCGGGCTTAAAAACCTCTCCAATTGAACATGGTGGTATGCGCTTCCATACAGAACACGCATTAGTGAACTATTTAAAAGACTATTTACAATTAGAAACCGATGATTTTAGTTACGAACTTCTTGGGTTTATTTTAAGGGGACAGAAATGTGAAGAAACTAATATTAAAACTGTTGTTCAGCTTATTTACAAATTGAAGAGTAATGAAATAAACATGACACCTATTGAACTGGTGGAATATGCTATTCAAGAGAACTATGGTTTGACTGGCTTTGTAACAAAAACTATTGATGAAAAGAGGGAGATAATTAACAAACTTATTAAAACGAATAAATATAAATCTACATATCTTACTCAAATAAACTGGTCTACTTTTTTATTCCAAACATTATCTGCGGAAGCGATTAGTCTTATTAAATCTACTGAGGGTTATAACTCTAATTTAGATAACCTTTCTGCTTCGGAAGGAATGATAGAAATGTATCGTTTTAATCATGGCGGTTACAAATTTATTTTGAAAGGGTTTCAAAAAATTGTAGAAGCGTTAAGAGATAATTTCATAGAAATGAATGGGCAATTGCTTTTAAAATCTCAAGTTATTAAGTTTAAAAAAAATATTGAAAATTCTACAGATGAGAAAGCTGCAACAATATTTGAAAGTTTAAAAAAACAAGGTAAGTCAACAGAATATTTTTTAGAATATACAGACTTAGTTTCTAATAAAAGTAAGTACATTTTTTGCAATAAAATAATTCTTGCAATGCCTAAAATGCCGATTAAACAATTAAGTAGAACCACAACTTTTTTTAGTTCGGAAAATGGCTTATCGGAAAGTAAATTAAATCAAGTACAAAAGATGCAATCTTTAAAACTGTATGTTCATTTGGACGAATCTGATCAAATGCATAATATGGATTTACAAGGGAAAAAAATATATACAGATGGTGTAATACGAATGGCATATTTTTTAAAAAATGATGATACAAATTCTAAGGAAACAGTAATACTAATATACGCGGACCAAGCAGCAGTGTATGAAATGGGGTTGCCGAATTCAAAGTACAAAGGAGCTAACTCTCCAATAGATGCTAAACATGAATTTTTTGTTATGCATATTTCAAAACACATTGAGGACTTAATCCGAATTTTTAAATGCCGTCCCGATTTTGAAATTCCGACAGTAAAAAACATTGCTTATTCATATTGGGATGAAGCCTATCATTGTTTTGTGCCTTATAGTAATCCAAAAAAAATAATAAAAGAAATGATAAAACCTGTGTCTAATTTCGATGTATTTATTTGTGGTTCTGCATATTCAAATAAACAGAGTTGGGTTGAAGGCGCCTTACTTACAACTGAATATATGCTAAACAAACATTTTGATTTAAAACCAGCTAACAATAATCTTAAAAAATACATTAAAGAGAATTTCGATTAACGATAGCACAACATGCGCTAAAAAGAAAGGTGGGCTTTAGTGCAAGTGATGAACATTTTTACTGTTTTCATTATTTGGAAGCAATTAAGCAGATGTGCTTTCTTTTCCCTTCCTTCATGTAGTAGCCACCAACCGTTAGGCGCAAGTTTTTTGGTATAACTACACAAAGCCTAGTTTCTAAAAAGAAAAATACAGATGTGCTTAACGCTTGCGGTGTTAAAAAAAAGTTTTTTTAATACGCTAACGGTACAATGGGTTCTTTTTTGTTGGTGCTCATAATCATCATGGTTTGAAACGTCTTTACTACCCGTATTTTGCTTATTTTTTGCATAATCAACTGTTCGTATGTTTTAATATCTTTAACATAGGCTTTTAATACAAAGTCGCATTGGCCTGTTACGTGGTGGCACTCGGTTATTTCTTTTATTGCCTGTATTTCTTCCAAAAAAACTTGTATGGTATCGTTTTGATGAAAATCTAGCGATACCTGTATAAACGTTTTTATACCCAAGCCCAGTTTTTCTTCATCAACCAAGGCATGGTAACTTTTAATATAGCCCAATTGCTCCAGCTTGCGTACCCGCTCAAGTGTAGGTGCAGGCGATAAGCCTATATTTTGCGATAACTGAAGATTGGTTATTCTTCCGTTTTCTTGCATTATTTTTAAAATATTGAGGTCTATTTTATCAATTTCCATGGCTGTAATAATTATTCAAATTTAACTTTTAAACGTAAAAACCAAATTATATTTTATAAAAAGGTTAAAAATATTTAAAATATTTTTAATGATTTAATTTTTTTAGGTTAGCCTAAAAAAATTATTAGCTTTGTTGATATTTTATTATTGTATGATAACAACATCTTTTACAGAAGAAAACTACCTAAAAGCTATTTTTCATTTAAGCCCGCAAGAGGCCGAGGCCGTAAGCACCAATGCCATTGCCGAGGCTTTACAAACCAAAGCGGCATCGGTAACCGATATGCTTAAAAAACTAGCCGATAAAAACCTGATAAATTATGTAAAATACCAAGGCGTTACCCTTACCGATATTGGCCAGCAAGCAGCCATCAATATTATACGAAAACACCGTTTATGGGAGGTTTTTTTGGTTGATAAATTAAATTTTAAGTGGGATGAAGTACATGAACTGGCCGAAGATTTGGAGCATATTAATTCTACAAAACTTATTGATAGCTTGGAAGTTTTTTTAGGATTTCCTAAAGTAGATCCGCATGGCGACCCTATTCCGGATAAAAACGGGGTACTAAAAGAACCCGCTTTGGTGCCTGTTTCTAAAATGAATATCAACCAAACAGGTATAATTAGCGGTGTAAAAGAACATTCTACTTTGTTTTTAAACTATTTAGAAAAAGCAGGTTTGGTATTGGGCAAGCAGGTAAAAGTGCAAGATTTGATTGAATTTGACGGCTCGGTAATTATAGCACTTGATAAACAGTTACTAACCATAAGCCGCGATGTGGCAAAAAATATATTGATAGCGGTATGATGGATAAGCAAAATAATTCGTTAAGCGAGGTACACGCATCGGTATTTACCGACCAAAAAAAAGGCTGGAAAAAAATATTTGCCTTTATAGGCCCAGCCTACTTGGTAAGTGTAGGCTATATGGACCCTGGCAATTGGGCTACCGATATTGCCGGAGGGGCGCAGTTTGGCTATAAATTAATTTGGGTATTATTAATGTCGAACCTTATTGCCCTGCTATTACAATCTTTAAGCGCAAGGCTGGGCATAGTACGAGGGGTAGATTTGGCGCAAGCATCCAAAAACGCTTACCCTAATTGGGCAAATATACCTTTGTATGCGTTGGCACAAATAGCCATTATAGCCTGCGACTTGGCCGAAATTATAGGTATGGCCATAGGCTTAAACTTATTATTTGGCTTACCCCTTATTTGGGGAATTTTAATTACCGTATTTGATACTTTGCTATTGCTTTTTTTACTTAAACGGGGCATGCGCACCATGGAACGCTTTATTGTATCAATGGTATTTATTATTGGTGTAGCATTTTTAACCGAAATGCTTATTGTACAACCTGTATATAGCGATGTATTAAAAGGATTTTTTCCTAGCAGCCTTAATGGAAATGCGCTGTATATCGCCATTGGTATTATTGGTGCTACGGTGATGCCGCATAACTTATATTTACACTCGTCGTTAGTACAAACCCGTAAAATAAACCGTAGCCCACAAGGCATAAAAGAAGCCCTTAAATTTAATTTTATTGATACTACGGTTGCGCTTAATTTGGCTTTTTTGGTAAACTCGGCCATACTTATACTTGCCGCAGCCGCCTTTTATGTAAACGGACATTACCAAGTAGCCGAAATACAAGATGCCTATAAATTATTGGAAAATATATTTGGCCGTACAGCCCCCACTTTATTTGCTATTGCGTTAATAGCATCGGGGCAAAGTTCAACCATTACAGGTACGCTGGCAGGGCAAATAGTGATGGAAGGCCACCTAAACCTACGCATCGAACCTTGGCTAAGGCGGTTAATTACCCGTATGTTGGCCATAATACCCGCATTTTGTACTATTTTATTTTTTGGCGATAGTGCCTTAGGCAGCCTGCTTATTTTATCGCAAGTGGTGCTAAGTTTACAATTGGGTTTTGCGGTAATACCGTTAATTCATTTTAATTCCGATAAAAAACTAATGGCCGGTTTTGCCATCAAAACTTGGGTAAAAGTATTGGCTTGGTTAAGTGCGCTTATTATCATTAGCCTAAATATTAAATTGGTAATAGGCGAAATAGTAAATTGGTTACACACCGCAGGGCAATACAAGTTTTTAATTTATTACCTAGTTATACCAATAGCTTTGGCCTGTTTAGCGTTGTTGCTGTATGTGTTTATACACCCATTTTTAAAAACCAAGCTGCTGCAAAAAAAGCAATTGCCACATGGCGAAGCATTATATATACACACCGAACAAAAAATTGCTTATCGCAACATTGGTATTACCATTGATTTTTCGGGAAACGACGAAAAGGTAATTAACAATGCCCTTAACCAAGGAGGTAAAAATGCGCAATACACTTTTATACACATTGTTGAAACCGCTGGCGCAACCTACCATGGCAGCAAGGTGATGGATAGAGAAACCCAGTTAGACGAAAGCAATATCCAAAAATACACCGCCAACTTGGCCAATATGGGTTACCAAAGCCAGTATAAAATAGGCTACGGCAGTACGGCATCGGCCATAGCCAAAATAGTAACAAACGATAGTTTAGATTTTTTGGTAATGGGAGCACACGGGCATAAAGGGTTAAAAGATATTATTTTTGGTACTACCGTAGATGCTGTAAGGCATAAAATAAAAGTACCCGTATTAATTATAAATTAGGCTATTAAAAGATTTTGTATAAAGGCTATATATATTAAAAAATATATAGATTTTACCTATTACCCTAAGTTGCGCTGATTGTTTACCAGCGTTATGGAGCTAATAAATAACCGAATACGAACCTAATGCCATTTTTATAACAAAGTTTATAAATACATACAATGGCATAAACCCCATTATTTTATAAAAATATTTTGAAAACCAAGGCTATCCCACCTGCCTAAAAATAATAACTAAAGTTTGGGAGGTAAAAAAGAGGTCTTTTTAAACCTGATTTATTTACCGGTGGTGCTTGCAACAGGCTTTGCGTTCTTTGCGGTAAAAATAATTTTAGGCACTGCAAACGCAAAAATTTACGCAAAGCCTATTGCTTTTATACCCAGCTAATTTTACAAAAATTACAATTATAACAACATTTATAGGCTTTAAATTAACCTATCTAAATATATTTTAATCCTCCGAAACTTCAAATAATAATTAAATTTAATGTAGCGTTTTTAATAAACTGCTCGTTTATCCCAAGCAATACTACCTTGCGGGTATAAAATAAATAAAATTTAATGGAAACTTTGGAAATGCTAATAGTTTCCGTAGTTTTGCAACACAAATTAAAAAGATATTAAAAAACGTAAATTATAATAACCACAAATATTTTGGCTATCAAACCCCACCTTTTACATCGAAACATAATTACCGCTTTAATTTGTTTCTTTACAATTACAACAACTGTTTTTGCACAAAAAAACCACACGCTAAATGGCACCATAAAAGATGTAACTACGGGCGAAACCCTTATTGGCGCATCGGTAAAAGTAAGCGGTACCAAGCAAACGGCCACGGCCACCAATGCTTACGGCTTTTACTCGTTAAATTTACCCGAAGGAGCCTACAAAATAGAGATTTCGTATGTAGGTTACCAAAGTTTGGTAAAACAAATTGAGGTAAATGATAATGTAAAATTAGATATTGATTTACTTGTTTCTAACGAGTTAGCCGAAGTAATAGTTAGCGAGGTTAAACGCAATAATAACGTAAGCAATGCCCAAATGGGGGTTGAGAAACTGAACGTAAAAGACATACAAAACGTACCCGTTTTATTTGGCGAACGTGATATTTTAAAAACTTTACAATTACTACCAGGTATAAAATCGGCTGGCGAAGGCAATAGCGGTTTTTATGTTAGGGGAGGCGCAACCGACCAAAACCTTATACTGCTTGATGAAGCACCTGTATATAACGCATCGCATTTACTAGGCTTTTTCTCCACCTTTAACTCCGATGCTATTAAAGATGTTACCGTGTATAAAGGCGGTATGCCTGCACAGTATGGTGGCCGTTTATCATCGGTATTAGATATTAAGATGAACGATGGTAACAAAAAAAAGTACACCGTAGAAGGTGGGCTTGGTTTAATATCATCACGCTTAAAAGTAGAAGGGCCGTTTAAAAAAGATAAAAGCTCGTTTATAATTAGTGGTCGAAGAACGTATGCTGATGCTTTTTTGGCACTATCGCCCGATTCGTCGATAAAAAATAATACCCTTTATTTTTATGATTTGAATGCCAAAGCCAATTATAAAATTGATGATAAAAACGTGGTTTACCTTTCGGGATATTTTGGTAGAGATAAACTGGGGCTGGCTAAAACTTTTGGCTTCGGCTGGGGAAATGCAACGGCCACTTTACGCTGGAATCACTTATTTAGCAACCGTTTATTTAGCAATACATCGCTTATTTATAGCAATTACGATTATACCATCGAAAACCTATTAAGCGGTAACGAATTTAGAGTTAACTCCAGCATTCGTGATTTTAATATCAAGCAAGATTTTCAATACGCTTTAAATAACCAACACGAATTAAAGTTTGGTATAGATGCCATACAACATACCATTGCACCAGGTAAGCTAACCACTACATCGCTTAGCATAAACCCATTAACCATACAAAACCGCAAAGGGTACGAAGTAGCCGCTTACGTATCGGACGAGTATAAAGTTACCGATAATATAAATATAGTTTTTGGCACCCGTTTATCTACTTTTTCTTTAATGGGTGGTGGCATATTTAAAACTTATGATGTAAATGGTAAAGTAACTGCCGAAAAAAACTACGCCAGTAACGAGGTGGTTAAAACATACATCAACCTCGAGCCACGCTTATCCTCAAGCTTTTTAATTGATGAAACCAAATCTATCAAAACATCGTACACCCGTAATACACAAAACCTGCACCTAATGTCAAACTCTACGGCAACATCGCCCACCGACTTGTACATTATGAACAGCAATAATACCAAGCCCGAAATTGCCGACCAAGTAGCCCTAGGATATTTTAATAATTTTAAAAACGATGTGTACGAGTTTTCGGCCGAAGTATATTACAAAACCATGCAAAACCAAATCGAATACCGTAACGGTACCGATTTACGTGGAAACGCAAACGTAGAAGCCGATTTAATTTATGGCAAAGGCCGAGCTTATGGCTTAGAACTTTTTGTGAAGAAAAAATATGGCGATTTTAACGGTTGGATAGGCTATACATTATCAAAAACCGAACGACAGTTCGACCAAATTAACCGTGGAAACTGGTTTGTAGCTAGGCAGGACCGCACACACGATATATCAGTAGTAGGTATTTATAAAGTAAATAAACGCTGGACACTTTCATCAACCTTTGTATATAGCACAGGTAATGCCGTTACTTTCCCCGCAGGTAAATATGTTATTGATGGCCAAACCGTGTTTTACTACGGCGACCGTAATGCCAACCGTGTACCCGATTATCACCGTTTAGATTTTTCGGCAACACTAGATGGTAAACCCAACAGAAAACTAAAATCGAGCTGGAACTTTAGCATCTACAATGTTTATAACCGCCAAAATCCGTTTGCAATTAATTTTAGAGACAATCCCGATAACAAAGCCCAAACCCAAGCTGTACGCACCACATTATTTGGTATTATCCCATCAGTAACCTGGAATTTTAAATTTTAAATCATGAAAATTACCTCAAAAATATACCCTATTATTATACTTTGCCTTTCGGCGATTTCGTTTGTAGCTTGCGAAAAAGTGATTGAACTTGATTTAAAAAATACCGAACCAAAGCTAGTTATTGAAGCTAATTTTACCGATAGCCTGCAAATACAAACGGTAAATATTGGCCAAACGGTAAGTTTTAAGTCCGATAATAAAATGACACCCGTAAGCAATGCCCAAGTATCATTAAAATCCGATAATGGCTTAGCCCTTTCTTTTGTAGAAATAGCACCAGGCTTTTATGCCACCAATAAAGCTGTAAAAGGAATTGCGGGTATAAAATATACCCTCACCGTTACGGTAAATAACCAAACCTACACTGCCATATCGCAAATGCCCAGCCCAGTTAAAATAGACTCGCTAAAGCAAACCAGCATAGTCATTTTTGGTAAAACAAATAAATTTATACAAGTAGTGTACAACGATGAACCAGGTGTACCCAATTATTATAACAACCGTTTTTACGTAAACAAAATAAAACGAAACGATTCTTTTGTAGAATTTGATAGATTTAATGACGGCAAAAGAGTAGAAAACACCTTATTTAACCAAGAGCCTGATTTAAAAACAGGCGATAAAGTTAAAGTAGAGCTTTTGGGTATTGATGTAAATGTTTACCGCTACTTATTTGCCATAGCACAAATTAACGGTGCTGGTGGCCCACCTACATCCCCCGCCGACCCCGACTCTAATTTTAGCAATGGCGCATTAGGTTATTTTAGTTCCACAGCCATTAGTGTTGATAGTGTAATTGTTAAATAAAATTGCTGGAAAAAATTATTTTTAACCATTTTTTGCATTAGGGCTTATTGCTTAAACGCATACTCCACCAAGTTTGCACCCATTTTTAAGGCTTTTTGCCGGCTCTGTTGGGTGTCATCGGGGTAGGTGCCGTAATCTTCCCAGCCATTTCCCAAATCGCATTCATAGCTATAAAAACATATAATTTTGCCTTTGTAAATCAGGGCAAAGCCTTGTGGCCGTTTGCCATTGTGTTCGTGTATTTTGGGTAGGCCTTGTGTAAATGTATAAGTTTGGTTATAAATGGCATGGGTGGGGGGCAGTTCCACAAAATCCAATTCGGGAAAAACTTTTTTCATCTGCGGGCGTATAAATTTATCTAAACCATAATTATCATCAATATGCAAAAAGCCGCCACCCATTAAATAATTGCGTATGTTTTGGCTTTCTTGCGGGTTAAATGTTATGTTGCCATGGCCTGTTAAATACACGTAAGGGTAGTTAAAAATATCGGCACTGCTGGCTTCTACAATGGCTTCGCTAGGGTCGAAATTGGTTTTTATATTTTGGTTGCAAAAGCCAATAAGGTTAGGCAGTGCGGTACGGTTAGCGTACCAATCGCCTCCGCCACTGTATTTTAACTTGGCCATTTTATAGCTTGGCTGTGCATACAATAAATTTATACCTAAAATAATAAAGCCCAAAAATAAAATAGGGATGTATAAAAAAGCAATCGTTTTTTTTAGTTTCATATTACAATCGGTTTAAATAATTTACCTCGAAACAGGCCGCCAATGCCGCCGTTTCGGTGCGTAAGCGGGCGTTACCTAGCGTAATGGATTTATAACCGCTTTGTTGCGCTGCGCTAATTTCGGTGGGCGAAAAATCGCCTTCGGGCCCTATTAAAATTAAATATTTTTGGTGTGTGATAAAATTACTTTGGATAGCTTGTTTCTCAAAATCGTGGCAATGGGCTATGTATTTAGCATCCGCGGAAGCGTTATTTAAAAAATTATGGAAAGTGCTTGCCTCGTTTAATTTAGGATGGTAGGCTTTTAACGATTGCTTTACAGCCGATGTTATTATTTTTATGGCCCGTTCGGTTTTTATTTCTTTACGTTCGGAGTGTTCGCAAATTATTGGGCTTATTTCATCAATACCTATTTCGGTAGCTTTTTCTAAAAACCATTCTAGGCGTTCGATATTTTTTGTAGGAGCAAGGGCAATATGTAGGTAATGGTTACGCTTGCCATATTGTTTTTGGTGGTTAATAATATGTAAAATAGTTCGTTTGGGGTGGCTGTCGGCAATTTTGGCGAGGTATAAACCACCCTGTCCATCCACCAAGTTTACTTCATCATTAATTTTTAAGCGCAATACTTTTATACAATGCTTGCTTTCGTCTTCGCTAAGTTGGTACGTGTTACCGCTTATATCGGGGGTATAAAATAGGTGCATTAGGTATGGTATTTGATGCGTATTTAGCACAAATATAGCTGTTTTTATGGTTGATAAAAATTGCCTTGTATTAGCGGTTAAATTCCTTTTTAAAAATTGTAAACGTTGTTATGCCCACAAAAATCTAAATATTAATATATTTACGCCCTATTAAAAAAAGTATAATTATGGCAAAAGCATCAGAAATTAAAACAGGAAATATATTAAGGCATAATGGCGAATTGGTATCGGTTGAGGAACTTATACACCGCACCCCAGGTAAGGGGGGGGCATTTTATACAGGTAAAATGCGCAATATAAAAACAGGTAAAATAGTTGAACTGCGTATGCGTACCGACGAAGAGGTAGAAATATGCAGGGTTGAAACCAACGATTACCAATATTTATACGAAGATGGCGATTATTTTGTGGTGATGGATAATGTAAGTTTCGAGCAGCATAACATTGCTAAAACCCTGTTTGGTAACACAGCTCGTTTTATAAAAGAAGGGATGAATGTGATTATTGCTTTTGAAAGTGAAGAACCTATTATGGCACAGGCACCGCATTTTGTAGAGCTGGAAATTACTTATACCGAGCCCGCTGTAAAAGGCGATACATCTACCAATGCCTTAAAATATGCTACCACCGAAACGGGCATCGAAATTAAAGTACCCATGTTTGTAAACCAAGGCGATAGGGTTAAAATTGATACTGCTACGGGAGCTTATGTAGAACGGGTGAAGTAACATTGGCAACGGGAGGCGGGCAGTTTAGGTAAAATTTATGTTCTTGTTTTTTTATTAGATACTAAACTTTCGGAGCATTAAATCATTTAGATGTGTTAATTTAAAGCTTATAAATATACTTATAGTGCAGCGTAATTATAAAAACAAGCTGGGTATAAATTTATAGGCTTTGCGTAAATCTTTGTGTTTTTTACGGTATATTTTTACCGCAAAGTTTGCAAAGGAAAAGCGCAAATAACACAAAGCTGGTTGTAAGCATCATCAGTAAAAAAAAGGATAAAGAACACCTCATTATTTACTTCCTTCCGAAACTTTAGTTGAATATATTATATTATTTAATGTAAAAATTAGCCCAAATTATAGCTCAAAAAAAATTAGTACCAACAACATCCAATACATTGCTTAAACACGAATTACGTACTTTATACTTAAATAAACGAAAACAAATACCCGAACAACAGGTTCGGGATTTTAACAATGCTATAATAAACCAGTTAAAAAACCTTAACTGGAGTGCTATTAAATGTATCAGTTTGTTTTTACCTATCGAAACCCTTAACGAAGTAAATACTTACGAGGTACTTTCGTTTTTTAAAAGATACTTCCCTCAAGTTATAATTGCTATACCTAAAACAAATTTTATAGATTTAACTGTGCAACACCTACAATATAGCCAACAAACTGTGCTGGAGAAAAACAAATACCACATTCCCGAACCTGTGTGTGGTAATGTGGTATTGCCATCAGTAATTGATGCCGTATTTGTGCCACTTTTGGCGTTCGATATTTTGGGGTATAGGGTAGGCTATGGCAAGGGTGTGTATGATAGGTTTTTGGCTTCTTGCCGAAGCGATGTAGTAAAAATCGGCCTTTCGTTTTTTGCCCCTGTAAATAGTATTGATAATGTGGATGCTTTTGATGTACCTTTAAGTTATTGTATTACACCTAATAAGGTTTTCTGTTTTTAAAAAAGGCGGGGAAATTAATTCAAAATCAAAAAACGTAACATACGAATATTAGTTAAAAAATTTAAAAATGTAGCACCGCTAATAACCGCCAAAAAGGTTTTTTATTTTTTACAAGGTTTACTTTAATTCACAAACAATATTTAGGACAATTTTTTTAAGTGCCCAATTAGTACCCACAACATAAATGTTTTCGGTAAGCTTTTGTCTTACGTTTGATATTTTGCCGTATTTTTCATATTTAACTAGGTTTTTTTCTTTTAACCTTTAAGCATATCGTTTAGCGGCGGGTTTTATGGCTAGGTGCAAAGCAAGTTCATGGGTACTTATTTGCTCTATATCGTTTTCAAAACCAAGTTTAGGTAATAATTTTAAATATTTTTTTAGTTGATGATAATAGGATTGCAAAAATATACAAAATTTTATTTTTAGATTAGTCTAAATTTATTATTTTTGTTATCGAAATAAATAAAAAGCAATTAAATGAAAAATATATTTAGCCTTGCCATATTTTTAATTTGCATACAATTTGCAAAAGCGCAATCAGCTACTATAACAGGTAAAGTAAGTGCGCCAAATAACGCATTCGATTTTGCAAGTATTGCTTTGCAAGGCACTACATTTGCGGTAATAACGGATAGTTTGGGCAATTATAATCTTAAAAATATACCAGTTGGCACATACAAAATAAACATAAGCAGTGTGGGCTATCGTACAATCGAAAAAAAAATTAGCATAAAAGATAAAGACAGCCTAATAATTAATTTCCAGCTTTTGAGCTTAGCCAATCAGCTTAACGATGTAGTAGTATCAGGAACGATGAAAGAAGTAAGCCGTTTAGAAAGTCCTGTACCCGTTGAGGTTTTTACGCCTCTTTTTTTTAGAAAAAACCCAACACCCAATATTTACGAAGCCTTGCAAAATGTAAATGGGGTACGGCCACAGTTAAATTGTGCGGTTTGTAATACTGGCGATATACACATAAACGGTTTAGAAGGGCCATATACAATGGTACTTATTGATGGTATGCCGATTGTAAGTAGCTTATCTACGGTGTACGGTTTATCAGGCATTCCCAATGCGCTGGTAGAGCGTATAGAAATTGTAAAAGGCCCAGCATCAAGCCTGTATGGTAGCGAAGCTGTAGGGGGCTTAATAAATATTATTACTAAAAAACCAAGCAATGCCCCATTGTTTTCGGCTGATTTATTTGGCACAAGCTGGCAAGAGTACAATGCTGATATAGGTTTTAAAACCAATGCAGGCAAAAAAATATCCGTATTAACGGGAATAAATTATTTTAATTTTAATAACCGAGTAGATAATAACCGCGATAACTTTACCGATGTAACGCTACAAAACCGAGTTTCGGTTTTTCAAAAATGGAATTTTAACAGAACAAAAAATCGTTTGTTTAGTATAGCAACCCGCTATATGTACGAAGACCGCTGGGGTGGCGATATGCGATGGAATAGGAGCTTTAGAGGGGGCAACCAAATTTATGGCGAAAGTATTTACACCAACCGCTGGGAGGTTTTGGGTAATTACCAACTGCCAACCATACAAAAATTAATGCTTTCTTTTTCGTACAACAACCATAAGCAAGATAGCCGCTACGGAACCGTAATTTACAATGCGCAACAAAATATTGCTTTTGGCCAATTAACTTGGGATAAAAAAATAGGCTCAAACGATTTATTATTGGGTACCGCCCTACGCTATACCTTTTACGATGATAATACACCAGCAACCGCAACCCCCAACATTTTAAACCCCTTAAACAATCCTCAAAAAACAATATTGCCAGGTGTTTTTGTACAAGATGAAATTACACTAAACAAAAAACAAAAACTTTTATTGGGTTTTAGGTACGATTATAACACCTACCACGGTAATATTTTTACCCCTAGGCTTGCTTATAAATATACCATTAACGATAAAAATATTTTACGCTTAAATGCAGGTACAGGTTTTAGGGTAGTTAATTTATTTACCGAAGACCACGCTGCCTTAACAGGTGCAAGAGTGGTAGAAATTAAAAATACTTTAAACCCCGAAAAATCGTACAACGCAAATTTAAACTACATAAAAAAAATATACGCCCCCAATGGCAATTTTTTGGGATTAGATGCTTCGGCATTTTACACCTATTTTAATAACCGTATTGTAGGTGATTTCGAAACCAACCCTAACAAAATTATTTACGATAACCTTAACGGATACGCCATAAGTAAAGGCCTTAGTTTAAACGCCGATATTGCCTTTTACAATGGCCTAAAAATTATCGTAGGTGGTACATTAATGGAAAATACTTTAACCCAAAATGGCTTAACACAACAGCAAATTTTAACCGAAAACTTTACAGGAACCTGGGCGGTATCGTACAAAATAAAAAAACTAAACCTAGGGTTAGATTACACAGGAAACATTTACAGCCCAATGCGTTTACCCCTTTTAGGCAATACAGACCCAAGGAAACCATTTTCGCCCTGGTGGAGCATCCAAAATATACAATTAACCTACGATGGCTTTAAAAATATACAAATTTATGGAGGCGTAAAAAACCTTTTAAACTGGACACCTAACCGTGGCAACCCTTTTATAATTGCAAGAAGCAACGACCCATTTGATCAAAACCTACAAATTGATAACCCCTACGGTTTAACTTTCGACACTAATTATGTTTACGCCCCCAACCAAGGTATAAGGGCTTTTGGGGGTGTACGTGTAAATATAAAATAACTAAAATTTCGGAGGTAAATAAAAAGGTACTTTTTAACCTGCTTTATTTACTGGTAGTACTTACAACTAGCTTTTTATTTTTTGCGGTAAAAATAATTTTAGGTTTTACCGCAAAGAGCACAAAGATTTACGCTCAGCTTATTGCTTTTATACCCAGCTATTTTTACAAAAACGATGCTTTATGAGCAACATTTATAGGCTTTAAATTAACATATCTAAATATTTTGATCATCAAAAACTTCAATAAAATAACTAACGAGTTTTTGCTATACGCACACGCTACATTTTAGGCTGATATTTTTAGTGATACAACCGCTTGCTATCTATAAACTCTAAAACCTTATCGGGGATAAAAAATTGTACATTTTTGCCCTCTTGTATCGCTTTGCGAATAAACGATGATGATATTTCCATAACGGGTGTTTGCGTAATGGTTACGCTAGGGTGTTGGCTCAAGGCCGATGCTGGTGTGCCCAACCTAGGGTAAACATAAATGGCATAGTTGTTAAGTATAAATTCGTAATTTTTCCATTTGGGTAACGATAGTAAATTATCTTCGCCCATAATTAAAACAAAGGTTATGGTAGGATATTTTTCTTGCAAATACACCAGTGTATCAACGGTATAAGATGGTTTGGGTAGTTTTAACTCATCATCTTTAACTATAATATTTTCGCAGTTTTCGGTAGCCAGTTTGGCCATTTCTAGTCTATCATATACCTGTATCAATTGCTTTTTATCTTTTAACGGATTGTGTGGCGATACCATTAGCCACACCTTATCAAGCCCAGCATGGCTGGCCATATAGTTGGCAATTACCAAATGCCCAAGGTGTATGGGATTAAACGAACCGAAAAAAAGGCCTATTTTCATATTAAATCAACTAAAAAAAAATAAACAAAACATAATCATTAGAAATAAGCCGTTTAAAAACAAAATGGGAAAACCATCTTTATTTTGTTCTAAATAAGATTTAAAGGTGTTTTTTTTTAATTCAAGATCCGTGTTTCCGTTTTTTATTTGATCAAAATAATTTCGTAAAATTGCATAATCATAAGGCATAAGGCATAATGGTAAATAGGTGGTATTGTATATTATTGGTTAAAACAAGGGTTGTTTTGTAGGTATTATACATATTTCCGTTACCAAAGCCATTACCAGCAGCACCATCAATGCTAAATAGGTTCTCTGTATAGTTATGGAAAATGTTAGTTACATCAGTTAAACAAAAGCATATTTTTTTATCCAAAAAAAAATGTTTTAATATGATATTGGTTTTAGTGATAATTACAACTTGAATTGATAATATTTTGTAAACAAAAGCACCTATTAATAGTGTGCAAATTGATAATAGAAATAAAACACTGGTAACTAAACTCTCAAAGTTAAAAATAAAAATTTTTACAGCTAAAATTGTAAAAAAACACAACCCTGTAAAATCCCTAAAAAGTAAATATAATCTTGGGCTGGTTTCAAATAATTTATTTTTCATATTGATTATTGATGTTTTTTCACCATCTTGGCTTACCCCAAAAATCCTATCAACAATTCCTCGGCTTGCTTACAGGCCACCTCCAAGTCAAAATTGTTTAAAACAATATCAAACTGTGGGGCGTAGGCCAATTCTTTTTCGGCTTTGGCAAATCGTTCGGCTAGTTTTTCTTTGCTATCGGTACCACGGCTTACCAAGCGTTGTTGTAACACTTGTATTGATGGTGGCTGTACAAAAATGGCTAGTGCGTTTTGCTCAAATTTCTTTTTTAAACGTAAGCCGCCTTCTACATCAATATCAAAAACTACATGTTTGCCTTGGTTCCATATACGTTGAATTTCGCTTTTTAAAGTGCCGTAAAATGTGCCAGCATACACTTCTTCAAACTCTACAAACTCGTGTTTGGCAACCTTGTGTAAAAAATCTTCTTTGCTAATAAAATAATAATCTTGGTTATTAACTTCTTGGCCACGCAGTTTACGGGTAGTTGCCGAGATAGAAAAAGCAATTTTATTGGGATATTTACTCAGCAAATGTTTTACAATAGTAGTTTTGCCCGCACCCGATGGTGCCGAAAATATAATCAGTTTGCCTTGTTTTACAGGGGTGCTTTCGGGTAAAATCATTACAATACGTTTAGCAATTGCTCTTTCATTTTCTCCAACTCTTCTTTCATCCCCACCACCATTTTTTGTATATCGGCGTTATTGGCTTTACTGCCTATGGTATTAATTTCTCGGCCAATTTCTTGGCTAATAAAAGCCAATTTTTTACCGCCAGCATCTTGCTCTTTTAGGGTTTCTAAAAAGTAATTACAATGGCTTTTTAGGCGTACTTTTTCTTCGGTAATATCCAGTTTATCAATATAGTAAATCAGTTCTTGCTCTAGGCGGTTGTTATCCACGTTTTCTTTGCCCACGGCTTCGGCCAAAAAACCTGCCAAGCGCTCTCGCACAGCCAATATACGGCTTGGGTCTTGCAACTCAATCCCAGCCATAAAATCCAAAATATTGTTAATGCGCAATATTAAATCGTTCATCAAAACCTTACCCTCATCCGCTCTAAAAACATTAAAATTGGCTACCGCATGGTTAAAAGTAAGCAGCACATCTTTCCATTCATCTTCGCTCACAGCGTTATCATCGTACTTAATTACATCAGGAAAATTTACGGCCAAAGCCATTAAATTTTCGCCCGTTTGGCCCAATTGCGAAGCTATATTTTTTAACGAAGTATAATAATGAGTTAACAAAGCTTGGTTAATACCCGCAGCTTTGGAGGCTTCATCATTGTTTTCTACGGTAACGGTAAGCATTACCTTGCCTCGTTCTAGCAGGCGGCTACACTCGTTACGCAAAAAAAATTCTTTATCCGAGTAGGCTTTCGGCAATTTTAAATTAAGCTCTAAAAACTTGCTATTCAGCGATTTTATTTCAACGGCGTACCTGCCATTTTTAAATTCTTTACTTGCCTGGCCATAGCCAGTCATTGATTTTATCATCCACAAATATAAAAATTTAAGGTGAATTTAATTCAAAGGCACAAATTGCATATTTATTGTAAATATAATTTGAAAAACCAAGGCCTGTATTTCATCATATTAGCTATACTTGTGGCCAGTAGGCAGGCAAGGCGGGTATTGGCTACTTTAGGGTTTAGTTACACAGGTTGGTGCTTTTTAATGCGGAGATTAACTTACACAAAAACAAATCATATTTAATTATCACAATCAATATAGTTTAGTTATTTTTGCTTGCGATGAAAAAATTTCACATCTTAATAATCGTACTGTTTGGCTACTTGCTGTTGCCTAGTAGCACATTTGCGTGTGAAACAAAATCAGTAAAAGCCTGCTGTAAAAAAGAAATTTCGGCCCAAGCCACCAAAAAAAACTGCTGTAGCCATAAAATAAAAAGCAAAAAAAACGCTTGCAATGGCAAATGTGGGCATTCGGGTTGTACAACTACGGCACAATTTAGTATAGCCATTATTAATCAAACAACAATAAATACTGCTTTTAATTTATCGGCCCAAAGGCAAAATTTTTATCCCATTAAAACCAATATCTCTGCTGGTTTTTACACTTTATGGCTTATTCCTAAAATAAGCTGAGCCTATTTGCATAGCCAAAAAACCGTTTATTTTAAAGCGGTATATTGCTAAAAAAAAATATTTATTTACAAAAAATTTAAAATTATTACAATGAAACTGATATTAAAAACATGGGTATTAATAACCCTATTATTGCCATTTACCGCCTGTAATGCGCAAATAAAAAATCCTCAAACGGCCACCGTAAAAATTTACGGCAACTGCGGTATGTGCAAAAATACTATCGAAAGTGCGGGCAATAGTAAAACAATAGCTAAAGTGAATTGGAATGCCGACACCAAAATGGCTACCATTACTTACGATAGCAAAAAAACCAATCAAGATGAGGTATTAAAACGTATATCATTAGCTGGTTACGATAGCGATAGCTTTTTAGCACCTTTAAGTGTGTATAATAATTTGCCTGGTTGTTGCCAATATGATAGAGCAGCGATAAAGGAAAAGGCTTTGCCCTTAAAAACAGAAAAAAACGAAACCGATACAGCCAAAAACAATAAGGTAAAGTAATATGCAGCTGTACATTAAAAATATGGTGTGTAGTAGGTGCAAAATGGTGGTGAAGGCCGAGTTAGAAAAACTGGGGCTTCATACCGTTTCTGTTGATTTAGGAAAAGTAGAAATAGTAGAAAACAGTATCGAAAACCAAAAACAACAATTAGAAGAAACCTTTAAACTGCTTGGTTTCCAGTTGTTAGATGATAAGATAAGTAAAACTGTTGAGCGTATTAAAAATTTAATAATTGATTTGGTGCATCATCAAATAACGGTATTAAAAACTAATTTATCGCAATACTTAGCCGATAATTTACAGCAAGATTATCAGAGCATTAGCAACCTGTTTTCGGAAGCAGAGGGCTGCACCATCGAAAAATATTTTATCAATCAAAAAACCGAAAAAATAAAAGAATTGTTGATATACAATGAATTAAATTTAAGCCAAATTGCTTTTCGGCTTCATTATAGCAGTGTAGCACATTTAAGTAACCAGTTTAAAAAAGTTACAGGCCACTCGCCCAGTTATTTTAAGCATCTTAAACAAAAAGAAAGAAAACCAATAGACGAACTATAAATTTTGCAAATTATTTACCAAATTGTGTAATGTGTGAAGCATAATCATTTGCCAAATTTGTAAAATAGAAATGTATCTATATGTTTAAAAGGTAAAAAATGAAAAAAGTAATTTTAAGTGTTATGGCTTTATTATTAACAGGTTCTGTTTTATTTGCAGTTACTACTGCGCAAAAAAAATGTTGCAAAAAAGGCAGTGCTTGTTGCACAATAAATGCACCTTGTTGCATAACAAAATAAATGTATTTTGTTATGCTTTTTATAGCGTGTGGCTGTAAGGTTACACGCTATTTTTTACCCCCATGCAAAAAATGATACACCAATATAACCTTAATGGCATGAGTTGCCTTGCTTGCGAGGCCAAAGTAAAAGCGGCTTTGCTAACCATCGAAAATGTTACTAATGTTACCGTTTTTAAAGACACAGAAACCGCAACTATTACAATGGATAATCATGTTGCATTGTCCGACTTGCAAAAAGTTTTAGAACCAAAATATCAAATATCTACAACCAATCATAACGAAATTGCAGAACAAACAAAATCTTGGTTTGAAACTTATAAGCCCATTTTACTAATATTTTTCTACATTATATTAGTAACAACATTGGTGCAAACTCGAAATACAAAATTCGATTTTATGCAAGCAATGCGGCATTTTATGTCGGGGTTTTTTCTTATTTTCTCTTTTTTTAAATTATTAAACCTCAAAGGATTTGCGGAAAGTTATGTGATGTATGATGTATTGGCTAAACAAATTCCAGCTTGGGCATACCTATATGTATTTATCGAATTAGGTTTAGGAATTGCTTTTTTAGTGGATTTTAACCCGTTACTAACCAGCTTAATTACAGTTGTAGTTATGAGTATTAGTATTATTGGAGTTTTACAATCGGTATTAAACAAAAAGAAAATTCAATGTGCTTGTTTGGGTGCAATTTTTAATTTACCAATGAGTACCGTTACCATTATCGAAGATGCGTTGATGATTGCAATGAGTGGAATTATGTTATTTATAATCATTTAAGAAAAACCAAAATGAAAAATAAAAAAATAAAAAACATACAATTATTGCCTACGGCAATAATCCTATTGTTTCTATCTCAATCTATTTTCGCCCAAAAAATTGTTCGTTACGATTTATATGTGCATGATACCATTGTAAATTTTTCGGGTAAACCCAAACACGCAATTGCCGTAAATGGGCAAATACCAATGCCAACGCTAACATTTACCGAAGGCGATACCGCCGAAATTTATGTGCATAATATGTTAAACGAAGAAACATCGCTACATTGGCATGGATTATTTTTGCCAAATAACCAAGATGGCGTTCCGTATTTAACCCAAATGCCTATAAAACCCAATACCACACATTTATATAAATTCCCTATTATACAACACGGTACACATTGGTACCATAGCCACACGGGTTTGCAAGAACAAATAGGCATGTACGGAAATTTTGTAATGCTAAAAAAATCAACTGACCTAACTTTTAGAAAAGGAATTGACGATTTGCCAAGCGTTCCAATAGTTTTGAGTGAATGGACGGATATGAAACCCGAAAATGTACACCGATTGTTGCACAACGCAACCGATTGGTTCGCTATCCAAAAAGGAACAACACAAAGTTATGCTGAAGCAATACAACAAGGTCATTTTAAAACCAAAGTAACCAACGAATGGAAACGAATGAACGCAATGGACGTGAGCGATGTTTATTATAACAAGTTTCTCATAAACGGAAAAAATGAAAGCCAACTTTCGCAGTTCAAAGGTGGCGATAAAGTACGCTTACGAATTTCAAATGGTGGTGCATCAACCTACTTTTGGCTCAATTATGCAGGCAGTAAAATTACCGTTGTTGCCAACGATGGTAACGATGTTGAACCAGTTGTGGTTGATAGATTATTAATAGCCGTTTCAGAAACTTACGATATTATTGTAACCATACCAGCTAATAAAACAGCTTACGAATTTTTGGTAACCTCCGAAGACCGCACAAAATCCGCTTCCTTGTATTTAGGCAATGGTATCAAACAATTAGTTTCGCCTTTACCCAAATTAAAATATTTTGAAGGAATGAAAATGATGAACGGTATGATGAAAATGAACGGAGACCTTGACGATATGGGAATGAGTATGTCATACAACCAAATGGATATGAACGTAGTAATGTATCCCGAAATTACAGGCGATGCAAAAAAAGTAAGCGACAAAATGGGCGGTATGAAAATGACCGAAGACGATTATAACAGCAACAAACTTTCGGAAATTGTAACTCTAAATTACGCAATGTTAAAATCGCCAACCAAAACAACACTTCCCAAAGATGCACCAGTAAAAGAATTAAAATTTGAACTCACAGGAAATATGAACCGCTACGTTTGGAGTTTAGACAACAAAGTAGTTTCCGAAACAGATAAAATACTGATAAAAAAAGGCGAAAATGTACGCATCACCATCTACAACGGTTCAATGATGCGACACCCAATACACTTACACGGTCACGATTTTAGAATAATAAACGGACAAGGCGAGTACGCACCACTCAAAAATATCATTGATATTATGCCAATGGAAACCGATGTTTTAGAATTTAACGCCAATGTTGAGGGCGATTGGTTTTTTCACTGCCACATTTTGTACCACATGATGGCCGGAATGGGCCGAGTTTTTACTTACCAAAATCAGGCAGCAAATCCATTAATTCCAAATCTAAAACTGGCACAACGCAAACTTTTTGCCGATGATAGAATGTTTCATTTTATGGCCGAAAACGATTTTGCCACTAATGGTAACGATGGTATGGCAATGCTTAGCAACACTCGCTGGAGCCTTGGTTCCGAATGGCGATTGGGCTACCACAACAGCCACGGCTACGAAACCGAAACACATATTGGCCGTTACATAGGTAAAATGCAATGGCTAATGCCGTTTATTGGGTTTGATTGGCGTTACCGTAAATTGGGGCATAATGTGGTCGAAAAAAATATTTTTAAACAAACCAATACCAAAGATAATCGCACACAATTTAGCTTGGGCTTACAATATACTTTGCCTATGTTGCTTATACTACAAACCGAAATTTACCACGATGGTAACCTAAGGGTACAGTTTATGAGAGATGATATTTCCCTATCTAAACGCTTGCGAATGAGATTGATGTGGAATACCGACAAAGAATACATGGCTGGATTACGCTATATTATTAAAAGAAACTTTGGCGTAACCACACACTACGATAGCGATATGGGCTTAGGTTTTGGTGTTGGTTTAAATTATTGATTTAAGCCAACCACCCCCCTTATTTACACAATAATCCACTTTATTTTTTTTCGAAATCTAACCGTATAGAAAAAATATTGCTGTACACCGCCGAGCTTTGTCCGCCTACGTTGGTAAGGGCGTAATCAATAGAAAAAGTTTTTATTTTAATACCGAGGCCTACATTGGGCTGAAACTCGATTTTTTTGGCACTGTTAAAATCGGTAGTTCTTTGTATATTATTGATGCCGCCACGCAAAAAAACAATTTTTTTATAATTGGCTTCTATACCCACCGTGGGGTCGATGCTTACAGGCTTGGCCGAAAGTAAAACATTTCGTTTACCATCGGTGGTAAGGTTAAAATTAGCTTCGGTATTTAAACCAAAATTTTGGCCAATAGTGTTGTAATACGCTGCGCCTAGTATAAAACGAGGAAGGGTAATTTCGTTCGAGTTTAAAGGTGTTTGATTTCCCGTAGCCGAGTATATGCTCGAAAACTTATCGGGGTTAAAGCTCCACGCATTAAAGGTGGTGGTAATATCGCGGCCTACGGCGGCTAGCGTTAGGTTACCCAGCTTATACTGTGCGCCTACATCAATACCAAAACCCCACGATTTACCGTATTGCCCCACTGTACGGTGAACAATTTTTACATTAGCACCATAGCTTAAGCCCCTATCATCGCTTATACGTTGTTGGGTTTTACGGGCATAGCTAAATATGGCGGCATAATCGGCCGCCGAAAACGATTTTACACGGCTATAGTTAATATTACCAGCGGCATCAATAAGCTCGGAGGTATCGGGTATATCATCCACCCCAAAGCGGATAAGCGAAGCACTTACCACAGCCGTATTATCGGCTATAAAGGTGGCAAACGCCGCATAATCATACTTGGCCACGCCAGCAAAATAAGCCGAGTGCATTAAACTTACCTGGCGGTCGGTTTCCATATTTACTAGGCCTGCAGGGTTCCAGTAAGCAGCATTTACATCACTAGCCGATGCCACTACCGAGCCACCCATACCAAAAGCCCTAGCACCTACGCCTATTTGTAAAAACTCGTTACTATACTTTCGTACTTGTGCAAAAGTAATAATAGGTGTAAAAATAATGATGGTTACTATCCGTTTAATCATGTTAAAAGCTTGGCTGCAATATGCTCAAAGATAAATATAAAATCTTGTGATAGTTTAATTTTGTACGCATTCAATATTTCGGTAAGTTCTATTTCTTGGGTTTGGCTTATTGGGGTATCCCATATTCTCATACAAATACGTTTTAATGCGTAAGATATTTTATCGGTATGCGCATAAGTGGATAAATATTTTTCGGTTTTAAAAACACTGTAAAAATTTTGAAACTTAGCTATATCCTGTATTTGATTTAATCGAAGGAAATATAAGATTTCAGTATCGTCAATTTCATTTAATTTAAGGTATAAATTTTCAACAACCACCATGTTTTCGGTAATTAAAAGGCTATCTAACAGCAGCTCGATGCTAATATGGGCTAAAAAAAATGGTTTTATAGCCGTTCCTTTTAGCAAGCCTAGTAAGGGTTGTTTTATTTGATGCAGGTGATGTGCAAAAAACGCCGATGAATGAAACAGTTTATCTACCCGTAAATGGCTGTTCCAGCCTTTAAGTATTTGTAAATGATGGGGATTGTCAAACACGCTAATAGGTAACTTTTCGGGGTGTATGTTCCAACTTTTATCGGCATTTTTTACCAAATCGGGCAACAGCCCACCTAGTATTTGGTAGGGTTGCCGGCTAAGGCTATCGAAGTAAAAATGGGATAAAAAATTCATCTTAAATAATGATTGTACCCGAAACTTATATATTTGCTACAATTTACAAGATAGTATTTTTATTTGATAACATGGATTTTGTTGAAGAATTACGTTGGCGAGGCTTGCTGCATGATATAATGCCCGGCACACAAGAAAAACTAGCCCAAGGCATTACGGCTGGTTATATCGGGTTCGACCCTACTGCCGACTCCTTACATGTAGGTAGCTTATTGCAGATTTTAACCCTGCTAAGGTTTCAAAAAGCGGGGCATAAACCCTTTGCATTGGTAGGTGGCGCAACAGGTATGGTGGGCGACCCATCGGGTAAATCGGCCGAGCGAAACCTGCTTTCCGAAGATATTTTAAACCATAACCTTGCGGGAATTAAAAAGCAATTAGAACAATTTTTAGATTTTGACTGTGGTGCCAACAGTGCCGAAATTGTAAATAACTACGATTGGTTTAAAAATTTTACTTTTTTAGATTTTATTCGCGATGCTGGCAAGCATATTACCGTTAACTATATGATGGCCAAAGATTCGGTAAAAAAACGCCTCGAAAGCGAAGTAGGCATGAGCTTTACCGAGTTTAGTTACCAACTGGTGCAGGGCTACGATTTTTATTACCTATGGAAACATAAAAACTGTGTGCTGCAAATGGGTGGCAGCGACCAGTGGGGAAACATTGTTACCGGCACCGAATTTATAAGGCGTAAAGATGGTGGCGAAGCCTTTGCCATTACATCGCCTTTGATAAAAAAAGCCGATGGTACCAAGTTTGGTAAAACCGAAGGAGGTAATATTTGGCTTAGCGCCGATAAAACCAGCCCCTACCAATTTTACCAATTTTGGTTAAACGCCAGCGATGCCGATGCCGAAAATTATATTAAAATATTTACTTTTTTTACGCAAAGCGATATAGCCAACCTAGTTAGCCAACATTTAAGTGCGCCACATTTGCGTATTTTACAAAAAGCCCTAGCGGCCGATATTACCACCCGAGTACACGGTGTACAACAGCTACAAACAGCTTTAAAAACCACCGATTTTTTGTTTGGCAACGGTAGTTTAGATTTTTTAAAGCAATTAAACGCCACCCAAGTTTTACAAATTTTTGAAGGCATACCACAATTTACTGTTGATAAAAACGAACTCGAAACGGGAATTGATGTACTTACTTTGCTTGCCGAACGTACCAAAATATTTACATCGAAAGGCGAAAGTAAAAAAATGATTGATGGCGGTGGTGTATCGGTAAACCGAGAAAAAATTACCGATAACAGCAAAGTTTTTACCCCTTCGGATTTAATTAACCAGCAGTTTTTGGTAGTGCAAAAAGGGAAAAAGAATTATTTTTTGATAAAAGTAACGTAAAAATAAAGAGCACTAAAAACCCGAATTTCGATGATTAAATTATAACTTAATATACTAGAAATCAATATTATAAAATATTTAAGAGCGTTAACGATCGCAGCGGCATCCTTTTTTGTTATTGCCCCCTCCCCCTAGCCCCCGAAGGGGGAAATGGGGGAGGGGGCAATAACGAAAAAGATATAGCGTAGAGCGTGTTAAACGCCCTAATCATCTTAAAAATAACATTTATTAAAACCCCCTGAAATTAAAAAATATACTATGCAAATACTATTAAATATTGGTATCCTTATACTTAGCGTGGTGGCAATGGAAGCGTTTTCGTGGGCTATACATAAATACTTGTTTCATGGGCCACTGTGGTTTATACATAAAACGCACCATTTACCGCATAAGGGATATTTTGAGTTAAACGATATTTTTAGCCTCGGTTTTAGCCTGTTGGCCATGGCGTTTATGTGGCTTGGGCATTCGGATTTAAGCTTTATTTTTTGGCTGGGTGCAGGCATATCTGTTTACGGTATTATTTATTTTGTTTTTCACGATTGTTTTGTACATAACCGTATTACAGCATTTAAAAGTAATAACATGTATTTGTGGGCTTTAAAAAGGGCGCATAAAATCCATCATAAATCAATACAAAAAAAACCAGCTACTTTTTTTGGCTTGTTATGGTTTGATCCCAAAAAATTAAATTTGCCCAATTATTAGCCATGTTACATGTACAACACAATGTTTCGCTTAAAAATTACAATAGTTTTGGTATAAATGCTAGGGCTAAATATTTTGTTGAAATAAATTACGAAAGCGACCTAATCAAATTATTTAAAAACCAAGAAATTGCCCAGCAGCCCATTTTGGTATTGGGTGGCGGAAGCAATATATTGTTTACCCAAAATTTCGAGGGTTTACTTATTAAAATTAACCTTAAAGGGATTGCTTATACTATTGATAATTATGAAGTTAAACTTACTGCTGGCGCAGGCGAAGTGTGGAACGATGTGGTGCAATATGCTGTGGCTCATAATTTTGCAGGCTTAGAAAACCTTGCACTTATACCTGGCTCGGTAGGTGCATCGCCTATTCAAAATATTGGGGCTTATGGTACCGAGTTAAAAGATGTGTTCGAAAGCTGTACTGCTTTTGAAATTAAAACAGGGCAAATTAAAACTTTTTTTAAAGCCGATTGTGCCTTTGCTTATCGCGAAAGCATATTTAAACAAGCCTTTAAAGGGCAGTATATTATTACCTCGGTAACTTTTAATTTATCGGTTAATGCAGCGGTAAATACGCATTACGGGGCAATACTGCAACAATTACAATCACTAAACATACACCAGCCTACAATAAAAGAGGTGGCTGATGTGGTAGCACATATTAGGGTAGCAAAACTCCCCAATCCATCTACTATAGGCAATGCGGGTTCTTTTTTTAAAAATCCTATCTTACCAAAATCAATAGCGCAAAATTTACTTTTACAATTTCCTGATGCTGTACACTTTGATGCAGGTACTACACATACCAAGCTAGCTGCAGGCTGGCTAATTGAGCAATGTGGCTGGAAAGGAAAAGTAGTAGGCAATACTGGCACTTGGAAAAACCAAGCCCTTGTACTGGTAAATTATGGCAATGCCAGTGGCAAAGAAATTTACGATTTTTCGACGCTTATCATCCAATCTGTACAGCAAAAATTTGGCATTACGCTAGAACGAGAGGTTAATATTATCTAACGAGAGGATAATTTTATTTATTTTATGATTTAAGTTTTTGATAATCATAGTATTTACAGATAATTATTTTGTTTAACTTTTTTTAAAAAAAGTTAAACAAAAATTTGTTTCCATCAATTTTGGGTACTACATTTGTTTAAGTTATTTATACATAAGTTAAACAAAATGACAAATATAGAATTTAGCACCCTTGTAACTCGCCAAGCGCCATCTCTAAAAATTTATGCTTTGCGGTTTACCCACGATAGCGATGATGCCAATGATTTGGTGCAAGATACCATCTTAAAAGCCATCACCTACTTTAATAAATTTAAAGAAGGTACTAATTTAAAGGCTTGGTTATATACCATCATGAAAAACACGTTTATAAACAATTACCGCAGGTTTGTTAAAATAAACACGTTTGTTACCAAAACCGACGAAATATCATCGCAACAGCTATTTTATAGCTCTACCCATAACCAAGGCGAAAGTAAGTTTATAATGGATGATATAAAAACTGCCCTTTCTAAACTACATCAAGATTATTATGTGCCTTTTACCATGTATTTCGAAGGCTATAAATACCACGAAATTGCCAACCAGCTTACCATTCCAATTGGTACGGTAAAAACCCGCATACACGTAGCCCGCAAAATGCTAAAACGGTCTTTAAAAGTTTACGATTTTAACAATAGCAATTACCCACAACTAGGTACTGCATAAAATAAAGCAACGCTGATTTATTTTCTTTTAAATAAAGCATCAGGTTATGAAAGCTAAACTTTTTTGGTAAAAATAGTGCTTGCTATGGTTAGATATATATTTTTCACACGTTTTACAGCTTTTTAATTTATGTTTGCATACCTTTTTTTATAGGCTATTATAAATTTGATGCTTGGTATTGATGAAATAAAAAACCCAATTGCTAAAGAAATTGATGCTTTTGAGGCAAAATTTAAACTATCTATGCATAGTAAAGTACCATTGCTTGATCGTATTACGCATTATATCGTAAAACGAAAAGGCAAGCAAATACGGCCTATGTTTGTTTTTTTTGCGGCCAATATGTGTGGCGGTATAAACGAAGCTACCTACCGTGGTGCTGCTTTGGTTGAGCTTTTGCACACCGCATCTTTAGTACATGATGATGTGGTAGATAACTCTTTCCAGCGGCGTGGTTTTTTTTCGATAAATGCGTTATGGAAAAATAAAATTGCCGTACTCGTAGGCGATTATCTGCTGGCCAAAGGCTTGTTACTTTCTATTAATAATAATGATTTCGCTTTGCTAAAAATTGTTTCAACAGCGGTGGAGCAAATGAGCGAAGGCGAACTGTTACAGATAGAAAAAGTACGCCGAATGGATATTAGCGAAGCGGTTTACTACGAGGTAATTAGACAAAAAACAGCTTCGCTTATAGCATCCTGCTGTGCATGTGGTGCTGCATCGGCTGGTGCCGATGACGAAACGATAAAAAAAATGCACTCGTTTGGCGAAAAAATTGGCATTGCTTTTCAAATTAAAGACGACCTATTTGATTTTGGTACCGATGATGTGGGTAAACCCAAAGGCATAGATATTAAAGAAAAAAAAGTTACTTTACCCTTAATTTATGCGCTTAATAATGCGAGCTCGGCCAATAAAAAAGCCATCATTAATTTAGTAAAAAACCATAACGATGAGCCTGAAAAAATCAAAAAAATTATTGATTTTGTAAAGCATAGTGGGGGGCTGGCTTATGCCGAACAGCAAATGATGAACTACCAAAATGAGGCTTTTGCTATACTGGCCTCTTTTGCCGATAGCCCGTCAAAAACAGGGCTTCAGCACCTTGTACGATTTACTATTGAGAGAAACAAATAATGCCTAGCTTGGCTATATTTATTTAACTAAACCGTGGGGCGGCATCGCTTATTTTATCCCACTCCCCCCCCAAAAAAAATAAAGTATATTTAAAATTACCTTGCATTATATCGCTTTACAGCCCTTCGCATTTTATTTACCGATAGCGAAGATAAAGGCAACGAAACGCCAATTAATACTCCTCCTGCAACAATTAATGGGGTATTAAAATCGGCCTCGCCCAAGTAACTATTGATACCAAAGCCAAGGCAAATACCTCCCGCTACAGCGGCAACCCTACTTATAATTTTTGCATTTTTAGCTTGTTTCATCAATATAGCGTTTGTATTATCAATGTTTAACATTGTTCGTATTTTACGAATATCTACATTGTTGCTACCATTATAACTGTATTTAACGCCTTTCCACATATTGCCATTTATTGTAATAGTGTTTTTGGGAGTAATTTGGGTACTATCGGTTTGTGCCTTACCCATTACAAATGAGGTGATTAATAGCGATAAGAAGATAAGTTTTTTCATTATAATGAGATTAAATTTTTTAATAAAACAAGGTTAAAAATAAGCATGAAATTTAGTTATTTTTTTGATAAACCCAAGAGTTAAAAATTCAAAAGTTAAAATTCAAAAAATCTTTCAAGGAGTTTTAAAAGTTAAAATTCAAAAGTTAAAATTCAAAAAATCTTTCAGCGAGTTTTAAAAGTTAAAGTTTCGGAGGTAAATAATGAGGTGTTTTTTTGTCTTTTTTATTTAAGATGGTGTTTACACCCAGCTTTGTGTTCTTTGCGCACTTTGGGGTAAAAATATACCGCAAAGAACACAAAGATTTACGCAAAGCTTATTGCTTTTATACCCAGCTAATTTTATAAATACGTTGCGTTAATAACAACATTTTTAAGATTTAATTTAACGCATCTAAATATTTTAATCCTCCAAAAGTTTAGTTAGAATTTAAAAAAAAATGGCGTTAAAAATGTAAATTCTTAAAACGTTGTAAGGTTTTTAACTTTTTAATTTTTTTAGTCTTCCAAAAATTTAGCGTCTAAGCTTTTATTGGCTATTGCGCCAAGTTTTTTTAGGTTTTCTACCCGGCCTAGCAAGTTGCCGCTGCCTGTACTTAATTTTCCCATGGCATCGCTATATACTTTTTGAGATTTATCAATATGCTCGCCCACTTTTTGTAAATCGGTTACAAAGCCTACAAACTTATCGTACAACTGCCCAGCCTTGGTGGCTATATCAATCGCATTTTTGGTTTGTTGTTCTTGTTTCCACATAAAAGCCACTGTTTTTAAGGTAGCCAAAAGTGTGGATGGTGTAACTAATGCTACCTTTTTGCGCAAGGCAAAATCAAATAGCTCTTGGTCGTACTGTACCGCAATGGCAAACGATGACTCTATCGGTACAAAAAGCAATACAAAATCGGGCGAATTTATGGCATACAAATCATGGTAATTTTTCCCACTTAAACCCATAATATGCGTTTTTATAGAATTTACATGTAGCTTGGTTAGCGTTTCGCGGTCATCTTCTACATCGTTATTTACCAGCCTTTCGTAAGCCACTAATGATACTTTAGCATCAATAACAATATGTTTTTCGTTGGGTAAAAATATAACCACATCGGGCTGCACACGGTTGCCATCTTCGGCTGTAAAACTTTTTTGTTTGGCATAATTTAAGCCCTCAATTAGCCCCGAGTTTTCTAATAATTTATCCAGTACCATTTCGCCCCAGTTGCCTTGTTTTTTATTATCGCCTTTTAATGCTTTGGTGAGGTTTAAGGTTTCAATGCTCATGGTTTTGTTCATCAGCATCATTTGTTCTATTGTTCCTTTTAGTACATTACGTTCGCCAGCTTCGGCACTGTAAGCCTTATCTACCTTGTTTTCAAAGGCTTTAATGTTTTCTTTTAAGGGGTTTAATATTGTATCTAGGTTGGTTTTATTTACTTCGGTAAACTCGGCTGTTTTTTCTTTTAATATTTTATTGGCCACGTTTTCAAATTCGGTTTTAAACTTCAGCTGTGCATCGTCCACAAACTGTTTTTGCTCTATCAGTTTTTCGCGTTGGGCTTTAAAACTTTCTTCGGCTTGGCTCATTCTTTTTTTCTCGTTGGTAAGTTGTTCGGCAATAGCCAATTTTTCGGTCTCCAGTTTTTCTATCCTCGTTATAAACGAATTATCCGAAACTGCTTTTTCTTCTCGCTGTAGCGTTAGTAGCTTATGCTCGTTTTCTTGGGCATTTTTAATTTGCTGTTCGGCTACGGCCAAGTTGGTTTTAAGTGTATTATTTTGAGCGGTAAGGGCATCAAAATCAGCAAGGGTAAACCCCTCAATAGCTTTTGGCCGTTTTACAAATAAATAAACTGCTACCAATAGTAGCACAAGTGCAATTAATAATATGCCTATATCCATACAAAATATTTTGAATGCAAAACTAATAATTTTAGTTTTTAAAAGGCAAGTATCTGTTTCTTTTTTTTAAGGCTAGCGAAATGTAAAAACGAAAGACACGTTTTTTTTTAAATTTAAAGTATCTCATTTCCTACTTGTTTAAACGTGTTGGTATAAAATATTAAAAAATTATACCCTTGTATTGGTGTATTGGTGGTTATTTATTGTCGCCTTTATTTATTTACCACAAATACACGAATATTGGTGGTGAAAAATTCACAAAATCTATCTCTGTTATTGTTTAGGGCGTATATCTAATTTTTACTTACGCCGAAACTTTAGAATTTTACCAAAACAATTTAAAATATACCCTCATCAGGGTATGGTGTAGTAAATTTTGCTTATATAATTTTAGCAAAATTTAATCCCACAAACAATGAAAAAATTTTACACCCTTTTTTTAGCCCTTTTGTTATCGGGCTTAACCCCCACCTTTGCCCAACTGGGCAACGGCTGGGACAGTGCCTTTAACTTTGGCGGTGCGGGTACCAAAGTATCCGAAATGCGCTACGATGCCAGCGGCAACCTTTACTTTTTAGCTACCGTAACTGGTAAAAACCTTTTTGCCGGCATACAAATAGACCCTGGTGGCTTTGGCAGTTTCCCCGGCACCGAAGGTATTTATGGCAAAATTGCCCCCGATGGCACACAAACCTTGCTCAAAAGAATTAAAAATGCGGGTGAAGGCCGCTTAGATGCCGATGGTAATTTATATATGATTTTAAGGGCGGGTTACCCTACCGCACCCGATGATTTTGGTAACGGTATTATAAACGATACCAACGGAGCCAAAATTTTAAAAATAAGTAACATAGGCGTAGCTCAATGGATGAAGAATATTAACACAGGTTCTAATATTTTAAGTGGCGCAACAGGCAAAGCCATAATAAATGTACAAGGAATGCAGTTTACGCCCGATGGTAATTTATATGCTGTTATTGCTGCAAATAACCCAGCACCAAATCCTCCAACTGCACAATTTAACCACCCACACCGCATTATAAAATTTAATGCCAGTGGCGATGAAGTGTGGCATACCGAATTATTTTCTACTGCACAATTAGCGGGTATTACAGTTCCTAAGATTTTTGTTGACGATGCTGGCCAAGTTACTTTTAGTATTTATGATAGTAGCAACTTATGGTATTATAATGGCGAAGCGTTAGCATCGCAAATGGGTACTTATTCTACTGGCCCAACGTCGGCGTATTCAATAGTAATTAGTTTAAATGCAGATGGCTCTAAAAAATTTGCAATAGCCGATAAAGGCACAAACGCTACAGTAACTTTTTCGGGTTTAAGCCCCATAAACGGAAACCTATATTTAAGTTATGGTGCTTTTGCTGCAAAGGTATCTACACAAGCTCCATTTAGTTTAATGCCAAACCTACAATCGTCTTTTTTTAGTGCATCTCTTTACACTTTTAATGGCACATTAACCTTTAACAATGCAGGCCAATATTTAAGTTACCGTTCGGGGTTAGATTATGTACCATTTTATGCTAGTATGGTGCGTAACGGCAATAAATTTGCCTGTCCAAAATTGGTAAGTGCAAATGTAATTTACGAAAGAGGCGACTATATTTTTAATAGCACCACCGATTACAGCGTAGTGGAATTTTTAGACCAAGATTTTAATTTTGTAAAAGCCTTAAAAGCACCTAAAACCAGTTTGGCTGCATTATACCAAAATAAAGTAAGCATAAGCGGCGAATTTAAAACACCCTTAATTTTTGGTACCAAAACCTTAACACCCAACTTTAACGATACCGATTTTGGCACCCGTTTTCCGTTTTTTGCTAGCTTAAAAGCCGATATGTTTATAGCTGTGGCGGATGCCGCCGTTATAGCACCGCCAGTAGCAGCAACTTGGTTAGGGGTTGATAATAACTGGAACAACACCGCCAACTGGAGTGGCGGAAAAGTACCCGATGCTACCACCATTGTAAAATTTAATGCCAATACCGCACAACAACCTACCGTAGCAACTACACCTACCGCATTACAAATAATTATTGATGCAGGTATAAATGTTGAATTACCCCAAGCCTTAACCGTAGCCAATAAAATTGTAAACAACGGTAAACTTACAGTAAGCAATGCCGAGGCTAATTATATTTTTAGAGGTTATGGCGCAAAAGAAATTACGGGCAATGGAGAAATATTTTTTAATGGTACTTCGGCAACTTCATCTGTTATAATTGGGCCAACCACCAAAAACATATCGTTTAACCAACCCATACAAACATTCGGTACTTTTAGCACTATAAAATTTATAGGTACAAGGGCTACCGTAACTGGCGATATAACCGTTGATAATACCGATGTAAACGCCATAACAGGATTTAACAGTGGCGCCTATTTTAAAAATAAATTAACCAGAACGGTAAATGCTTCGGGTACTTATAATTTCCCGGTAGGTGCACCAGTAGGTTACCCTGCCGAATATGCACCAGCCAAACTGCAATTAAACAATTTAACAGCTACAAAAACCATAACCGTAAGCACCGAAGGCTTATATAATTACACCATAAACGAGGTAAATTTAGGTACTAATAAAATTACAGCGATACTACAAAACACGTATTTAAAAATCACACCCGATGTGCAACCTACTTCGGGTAGTTATACCATCGATGTAGAAAAAAACACGTATAATAATGGCGTAACCGATGCTAACCGCTATGTATTAATTAATCAAAACGATAAGGTTTGGGCTTTCGATGGTGTAAGCGGTACATCCACCCAAACGGGTGGTACTGTAAGTGGTGCAATTGTAAGCAACGGTAAAGCAACTGCTTCGTTATCGGGCTTAACCAAATTTGCAACAGCGTATGCCATAGGCGTTGCCAATACTGCCGTTACGCCAGGCTTGTCCGTTACTACAAGCACTTGGGCAGGTACAGCAAACACCATCTGGGCCAATGCCGCCAACTGGAGCAACGGCATACCTAATGGTACAGTTAACGCCATTATACCAGCTGGTTTAAGTAATTATCCATTGGTATTTGCCCT
>RDXP01000015.1 GCA_004292865.1 Sphingobacteriales bacterium | reverse complement strand
AAAAGTAAACGTTTAATTAACCAGTAATTTATACCCTCGGCCATGTACGTTAATAATTTCTACCTTATCATCATCTTTTAAAAACTTACGCAATTTGCTTAAAAAAACATCCATACTGCGGCCGTTAAAGTAGTTATCATCATGCCAAATTTTTAATAGGGCTTCTTCGCGGGTAAGCACATCATTTATTTTAAGGCATAGCAAGCGCAATAGTTCGGCTTCTTTGGTACTTAGTTTTTGTTGTTGTTCGTCTCGGGTTATTACCTGGTTGGTATAATCAAAATAGTACGAGCCAATGGTAAAGGTTGTGGCTTGGTTATCATTTTTTGTATCATCGTTTTTACTGCGTTTTAAAAGTGCATTGATACGTAAAAGCAGCTCTTCGATACGAAATGGTTTGGTAATATAATCATCGCCACCTAAATTATAGGCCGTAGTTTTATCGTCCATCATGCCTTTGGCGGTGGCAAATATTAAGGGGATATGGGCATTTATTTTGCGTATTTCTTTGGCTAGGGTAAAGCCGTCTTTTTTTGGCATCATTACATCCAATATACAAATATCGAAATCGTCGGCGGTAAAAGCCCGCAAGCCGGCATCGCCATCTTTGGCGAGTACTACTTTAAATTTTCCTTTTATTTGTAAGTAATCCTCTAAAAGCAAGCCTAGGTTAGGGTCGTCTTCTACCAAAAGTATTTTTTGTTGCTGCATTATATGTAGGTTATGTGGCTTTTAATGATGTTTAAATTTAATAATAAACTCCGAACCAATATCTTTTTCGCTGTTTACTTGTATGCTGCCATTCATTTTTTTAACCATGGTGTGTACATAACTTAGGCCTAGGCCAAATCCTTTTACATCATGTACATTACCGGTAGGTATGCGGTAAAATTGGTCAAATATTTTCTTTTGCTGGTCTTTGCTCATACCTATTCCTTTGTCGGCTATTTTTATAATCAACTCATTTGCATTGTTTTGGGTGCTAATGCTTATTTGGGGTTTATCTTTACTGTATTTTAAGGCATTATCTATTAAGTTAAATATCACATTGGATAAATGTAAATAATCGCCTATAATGGTGTCTTTAGCTGCGTTAAGTTGTAGCGTTAAAGAGGCCTCGCATTTTTGCAATTGTAGGCGCATACTATCGGCCACAGCCTGCATAATATCATTTACTTCGATATTGGTTTGCTCGATTTTAACGTTTTCGTCTTCGGTTTTAGCGATGTTAAGCACCCTTTCAATATGGTCGCCTAAACGTTTATTTTCATCATAAATTATGCCTGCAAGGCGGGTAACGCGGCTGGTATCGTTATTAATATCGGGGTCGCTTAGGGCTTCGCTGGCTATCATAATGGTGGCCACAGGGGTTTTAAATTCGTGGGTCATGTTGTTGATAAAATCTGTTTTCATTTCGGCGAGTTTTTTTTGCCTCAAAATCGAAAAAATAGTGTAGGCAAAACTGCCTATTAATATCAGCAATAGGGCTGTTGATGATGCCAATATCATCCGCATATTATTTAAAATAACGGTATTTTTTTTTGGGAAGGTAATGGTTAAATATCCGCCATCACGCACCACATCGCTTTTAAATAACGGTGTTTTATAGGTATTGTAAGGTTTAAAATTATCTTGTTTTTGGGCGGCTTTTAAAAAAATTACCGAATCTTTATAGTTGCTACTTATTTTATAATTATACGCCAAATTTATACCACTGTTAAGCAATTCGGCTTTTAATAACGAGTCGGTTATATGTGGGTTTATCCTGTTTTTTAGTGGGATATTTACCTGCTGGTATTCGTTGGCTATATCTTGTAAAATGCTTTTTTTGCCTGCTTTCATCTCTACCGAGTCTAAAAAATGCTTCACATTTTTTGCGGCGTTTTCCTTTTTTCGGTAATTATTTTGCAGTTGCAGGTTTTTGGTTTTAATGCTTGCAATAAAATTAGACCGAGGCAAAACCTTTAATAATGGGCCTGCTTGTGGGTCGAAAATGAGGTATTGCCTTACCGAGTCTACCACGGGAGGAAACCTCCATCGGCCATCTTTGTTTTTTTGCGGTTTTTCTTTGGTTACCCTTTGTACGATATTGTGGCTAAAGCCGTACTCGTCTTCCACTTGTTCTATATCAATTCTAAAATTATAGTTTACGGCATCTACCGAAGCCACATCGTTAAATACCAGCGCATTGGGGTAATTGCTTCGGATAAGGCTATCTTGGTTTTTAAATAAACTATCGGCTTTGGCTTGCTTATAGCGCATAAGCCTAGCAAATGCAGCGGCAGCATTTTGGGGTTTGTTTTTTTTTTGTTGTTGTGCTTGTTGCTGTACAATTTTGCTTTGCTGTATAAATTTTTTTTGGATAGCTTTTTGCGATAAAAAAATGGCTGCTTCCTGTTTTTCTAATTTTAAAGATACGTTTTTTAATGCTTCGTTTATGGTACGGTCGAACAGTTGAGATTTAAACTGGTACGATTCTTTGATAAAATAGTACTGCATGGCCAGCACACCCAAAAGTGCGCAACTCATTAAACCTATTATAAAGCGAACGCTTTGTTTACTCATAAAAACAAATATATTATTGGTGGCAAGTTAATGGTTGTTTTTTAACACTATTTAACGGGAAAAGGGGAAATTATTAGTGGTGCTGTATTAGAAATTTATCAATCGCAATAATGGCATTGTTTAATCTATTTTGCTTGCCACCCACTACGGTATAGCTTGCGCCAAGTGCCTGCAATTCGGTATGCCATACCTGCATAAAGTGTTCGCTAAGGTTTTCGAAATCACGCAAAGGGTCGGCTTGCCAAGGCAGGTCAATATCCATTAATAAATAAAAATCATAGTGGTGTGTTTTTAAGGTATCTAAAACAATTTGTGGTGTTTTGCCTAGTTGGTAATCGCTCCATATTTTTACTGTTAAAAAAGTGGTATCGCATATTAATAAGCTGTTGCGGGCAATGGTTTCCATAGCTGCTTCTAAAGCTAGCTGACCGTAAAACATGTTTTCCTCATCTTGTAAAGTGCAAGGTTTTTGCAACGCTGCGCAATAATAACGGGCATACTCGGGCACCCACACCGTGTGGTAATGTTGGGCTAATAAGGTAGCCATAGTGCTTTTGCCTGTCGATTCGGGGCCTACAATAGCAATTTTAACTAGCTTATTACACATTTGTTCATTTCTTTTTTCCAATCCAAATATCCTTTTAAAGCTATAAAAAGAAAAACAAAATATAGTAATGCTGTTGCCAATAAGTTTTTATGCACATATAAGGGGATGTAAAGCGCATCTACAAAAATCCAAATTAGCCAATTTTGTAACTTTTTACGGGTCATTAAAAACTGTGCTATAAAACTGGTAACGGTGCATAAACCATCTATGTAGGGTACATCGCTATCGGTATAATAGGATAACAAAAAGCCCGCCATTGCGCTTGCAAAAAGCCATATCATGCAAATAATGAGCCACTCTTTACGGGTAATTTTTACAATTGGCTTGGTTGATTTTAGTGATGTAGCTCTTCCGCCAGTCCAATAATACCAGCCATATACGGCTGTTGCCAAAAAGTATAATTGTAAAATAGCATCGCCATATAATTTAGCTTGATAAAAAATGTAGGCATAGGTAAGCACACTTAAAATAGAAACAGGCCAGTTTAAAATATTTTGCTTAACCGCCAAATACACGCAGCAAATTCCCGTAATTACGCCAAACCATTCGATAGGCGAAATCGAACTAAACTGATGTGCTATTTGTGTAAGTAAGCTGTTGA
>RDXP01000014.1 GCA_004292865.1 Sphingobacteriales bacterium | reverse complement strand
TTTGGCCAATACCACGCTAACAGGCTTAAAAGTATATTGGTTAACAGTTTTTATTTTAACGTAGGTAATTTTTTTGCCTACGGCTAGGGCGCAGTTCGAGGGAAGTGTCCAAGGAGTTGTAGTCCAAGCTAAAATGGCGGTATCTTCGGCATCATTATCAAATAAAACCGAAATTAATGAGTGGTTTTGATTTTTTACTGGTCTAAATTGCGCCACTATCGAAGTATCTTTTACATCTCGGTAGGTGCCTGGTTGGTTCAGTTCGTGAGAGCTTAAACCTGTACCCGCCGCCGGCGAATAGGGCTGTACGGTATAGCCTTTGTACAATAAATTTTTGGTGTGTAATTGTTGTAAAATCCACCAAAGGGTTTCAATATATTCGTTTTTATAGGTGATGTATGGGTTTTCTAAATCAACCCAGTAGCCCATTTTTTGGGTTAAATTGTTCCACACATCGGTATATTTCATTACCTCTTTGCGGCAGGCATCGTTATACGCTTGTACCGAAATTTTTTTGCCAATATCTTCTTTGGTAATGCCCAAAGCTTTTTCAACCGCTAATTCAATAGGTAAACCGTGGGTATCCCAACCGCCTTTACGCTTAACTTGATAGCCTTTTAGGGTTTTGTAACGGCAAAAAATATCTTTTATGCCTCGGCTCATTACGTGGTGAATGCCGGGCATACCGTTGGCACTCGGCGGTCCTTCGTAAAAAGTATAAGGATTGGTTGCTGGCCTATTGGTAATGCTTTTTTCGAAAATTTGATTTTGCTGCCAACTTTCTAACACCTCTTTGCCAATTTCCGATAAATTTAACTGCTTATATTCTTTATACATCAACGTTTTATATCCTGCTTTATAATTTGCAAAGATAGGAATTAGGGCTTAAAAAGAAAACGGTATTTGTTGAAGATTTTGATTATTAAAAAAGGGGAATATGGTGGGGATTTTTGATTGTGGAGTTAAGGCCAAAACTCGAAGCTCGCTACCCAATTTGCCAATATTTTTAAATCATTTTTGTGAGTATGATTTTTACCAAACATTTATCCCAATACCCCCAGCTATTGCATTGTTAATTTTTTTGAGCGTGAATGTGAGGGTAAATAGGCAAAATAAATTTTTTAAATTGTATAAAAAAAACAAATTAGATAACACAAAATTACAATAAATTATAGCGGAGGTAAGGATTTGATAGCGATTTTATATTTATAAATTTATGATTATAAAGTTTGAAACTTTACTTTTTCGGGTTTACAAGTTATGCTATGTTAAAGTTGCGATAGCGGCACTTAAAAATGTAATTTTCATATTATTTTTTTATCAACAGGGTAACAAAATCTACAAAAAACTATCCTAACAAAAATTAAAATTTGTTTAATTTACCTGCCCAATAATTTTATGAAAAATAGTTTACAATCTTATTATCAAGGCCTACTTACCGAAACCAATAATGGCATTACTGCCTTAAAAAGTAAAATTAATATTTACTCGATATTGCGGCTTATGCTGTTTATCATCAGTATAGCTGGCTTATTTTTTACCATCAACTATTCGACTGGGTTAAGTGTGGGTTTTGTTATGGTAATGCTGTTTCTTTTTTTGTGTTTGGTACGTAAACACAGCCTATTACAACAAAAATTAACGCATAAGCAACATTGTGCCACTTTATTACAAAACGAAATTAACCTAACCTACGGCCAGCAAAATATATACAGCAACGGAGCAGATTTTATGGATGGCACACATCCTTACACTTCCGATTTAGATATTTTTGGCGAAAACTCACTGTTTGCTTACCTTAACCGAGCCATTACCCACGATGGAAAAAAGATTATTGCCCAATGGTTACAACAACCCGAAACCGAAATCACCATTGCCGAAAGGGGAAATGCCTTGCTCGAATTAAATACCTACCAAGCCGAAAACCTTACTTTTAGGGCCTATATGTTTTCGCTTAAAGCGGATGATTTAAACACCCTAAAAACCAATATCGAAACACATTTAAGCGCACTTACAGCATTTGCGAAAGCGAAAAAAATAAAATACATAGTAATAGGTTTACCCCTACTTACTTTTGCATTATTAGGTGCGGCTATCGTTTTGGACGGTGTGTTGTGGAGCGTTTTTACGTTGCAATTGCTTGTTAATTTTACAGCATATAATTTTTTGGTTAAACCTATCAACAGCGTACATCACCTAGTTAGCAAAACCAATGCTACCTTAAAAACGGTAGCGCATCTTATTAAAAATATAGAAACTACACAGTGGCAAACACCTTATATACAGCAAATTGTTTCGCCGCTTATAAACCCTAGCGGACAAAAAGCATACCAGCAAATTTTTACCCTTGCCAAAATTGTTACCCAGCTCGATTACCGCAATAACCTGCTGGTAGGCATTGTATTAAACCTATTTTTTTGTTGGGATTTAAGGGTAATTATTCGCCTGCAACAATGGCAACAAACATGCTCGCCTAGCTTAATAAAAAGTTTAAACCTCCTTTCGCATTTCGAATCTTTAATAAGTTTGGCAACCTTAAACTATAATCATCCCGATTGGACTAGGCCAGTAATCGCCTCTGATTTTTGTTTCGAAGCTAGCGAAATGGCACACCCATTAATTGCCGATGATAAAAAAGTAGGGAATAATTTTAGGTTTGCCACCGCACCCAGCGTTGATATTATTACGGGATCAAATATGGCGGGCAAAAGCACATTTTTACGTACCCTAGGTATAAATTTAGTATTGGCTTATGCCGGAGCAAATGTATGCGCCAAGCATTTTAAAACTTCGGTATTTACCCTTGCAAGCTATATGCGCATTATTGATTCGCTGGATGCCGAAACCTCTACTTTTAAGGCCGAGATAAACCGCTTGAAAATGATTTTACAGCTTACCCAATCCCACCCAAATACCTTGGTTTTGATAGACGAAATGCTGCGTGGCACCAATAGTAAAGATAAATACGAAGGCTCCAAAGCATTGGTATTAAAATTGATAGCGCAACATACGCCTACCTTATTTGCCACCCACGATTTACACATTGCCGAACTCCAAAAACAACACCCTATCCAAGTACGCAACTTTAACTTTGATGTAAAAATAGAAGGCGATAAAATGTTTTTCGATTATAAAATTAAAACTGGAGAGTGTAAAACGTTTAATGCGGCGGTATTGTTAAGGGCGATTGGGCTGGGGTAGAAATTGCGACTATTCGTATTGTATGGCAACAAGAATTAGTATAATTAAATAGTTGCAACAATCTAACAATACACCTGTCCATAATTTTTATATCTTTATGGGCTTATGTATTTAACCAAACATCTTAACTCAATGCCCTTTATCTCCTCAAAAACCCAACTCCTACTTTTTGCAGCTTGCTTAGGCTTTGTTTTTCTCAATCACAACCATTTTTTTATTTTCGATAATATTGTACAAATAGCTATCCCCGCAAATTTTTATTACGACCATAATTTTACACCCTATTTTTTACCAAATAATTTAGCCACAGGCCACCCTACTTTTGTTGGTTATTATGTTGCTTTAATGTGGAAGGTTTTTGGTAGGAGTTTGTGGCTAACACATTTGACTTTTTTACCTTTTATTTATGGCTTTTGCTACCAGCTATTTTATTTTATTAAAAAACTCGGCTTGAGCAAATTATACCCCCCGCTCTCGCAAGTGTTAAGCTTTTTCAGCGTCACTTGTGAGAGCAAATAAGCAAAGTTTTAAACTTTGCATAGCAAAAACAAAACACTACATTTACAACAACAAACCGTTC
>RDXP01000013.1 GCA_004292865.1 Sphingobacteriales bacterium | reverse complement strand
TTTCAATCAATACATTCACATAATCGCCGGGTTTATCTTGTTCCCTTACGGGGAAAATCACCATCGAATTATGTTCGCTGCGGCCACAATAATCTAGTTTCGATTTTTTGGATAATCCTTCGATTAAAACTCGTTCTACTTTACCAATACGTTTTTGAGCTCTAAAAAGGCTGTGTTGCTGCTGTAAATCAACAATCTGCGTTAAGCGGCTACTTTTTACGGTTTCGGGTACATCGTCGGCAAATTTTTTGGCGGCAGGTGTGCCTGGCCTTTCGGAGTAGGAGTACATGTAAGCAAAATGATATTTGGCATATTCCATCAGGCTTAAAGTATCGTTGTGGTCGTCATCAGTTTCGGTACAAAAACCGGTAATAATATCGCCCGAAACGGCACAATCGGGCAAAATGCGGTGTATGGCATCTAGCCGCTCTAAATACCATTGGCGGGTATAAGTACGGTTCATCAAACTTAAAATTCGGCTATTTCCCGATTGTACGGGCAGGTGTATGTGCTTACAAATGTTATCGTATTTACCCATGGTATGCAGCACTTCGTCGGTAATATCTTTAGGGTGCGAGGTAGAAAACCTAACCCTTAATTGTGGGTTTACCTGCGCTACCATTTCTAAAAGTTGCGAGAAATTTATAGTTTGGCTATTTTCTTCGGCTGTGGCCGCTGGCGGCGTAAACTTGTACGAATCCACATTTTGCCCTAAAAGTGTAACCTCTTTATAGCCTGCATCAAACAAATCTTGTGCTTCTTTCACAACAGATGCAGCATCGCGGCTACGCTCTCGACCACGGGTAAACGGCACCACGCAAAACGAACACATATTATCGCAACCACGCATAATGGAAATAAACGCCGAAATACCATTGCTATTTAAACGTACTGGGCTAATATCGGCGTAGGTTTCCTCGCGGGATAGTAACACATTAACGGCTTTGTTGCCTTCCCACACTTGGTTAATAAGGTTAGGCAAATCGCGGTAAGCATCGGGCCCTACTACTACATCAACCAGTTTTTCTTCTTCCAAAAATTTAGCTTTTAGGCGTTCGGCCATACAGCCCAAAACGCCAATTAAAAGGCCTGGTTTCTTTTTTTTAGCCGCCGAAAATTGTTTTAAACGGTTGCGCACTTTTTGCTCGGCATTTTCGCGGATAGAGCAGGTGTTTATAAAAATGGCATCGGCAATAGTAAAATCGGCAGTGGTTTCAAAGCCGTTATCCAGCAAAATAGACGCTACAATTTCGCTATCCGAAAAATTCATGGCGCAGCCATAACTTTCTATATATAGTTTTTTTTGGCTTTGCGCCGATTGTTTTTTTAACAGCAACGCCTCGCCTTGTCTAGCTTCATCGTGTGGTTTATCTAAAATTACACTTTCTAACATTATAAGCGTGTTTTTGAATTGCAAAGATAAACAAAAATGACACTTTGGCAGATAAATATTTATAAATTAATCGAAACTTTTAAAAAACATTTCGCACCATTTTATAATGCTGTATGCCAGCTTCCTCAAACATTTCTCCATGAGCCGTAAACCCGAATTTGGTGTATAAACCCATGGCGGTTAGTTGAGCGTGTAAATAAATATAGTTTGCATTTACGGGTAAGCTATCCAAAAGCGTTTTTAGTAAATGGGAACCTATGCCCAAGCTTCTAAACTGTTTTAAAACGGCAAAACGTTCGCATTTATAGCCATTGGGGGTTTTGCGCCAACGGCATACTCCCGCTGGTACGTCATCGGCGTAAGCCAAAAAATGGTGCGAAACCTCTTCGTTTTCAAATTCTAAATGAGATGGGCAATTTTGCTCAATTACAAATACTTGTTTCCTAATGGAAAAAGCGATTTCTAAATCTTGCTGGTTGGTAATTTTTTTAACAGTAATTAATATCATTGCTTATTGTGTATTAGTGGGTGTTTAAGCGTATTTGTTAGTCTTGGTATTTTGTGGTGAAAGTATCCATTGTAAAATTTGTACCCCTTGCCCAAATCAAAATTAAATTAATACTCAACCAATGCAAGTTTTAGAAGGATTTAACACGCTAGCATTTATTATTGATAAAATACGAACAGGGATATATTTGCAACTTAGGGGATAGTATAAAATTTGGATTTGTGGTAGCGCACCAAAACGAAAAACATTAAAATACATTTTAAATAAAATCATTAAATCGAATTCGGATTAATATCAAAGATGAAGAAAAACAAGGTTGTGGTATTAAACGAGATTGTTAAAAAAATTAAGCATAAAAAAACCCAGCCTAAACTGGGTTTTTAAAATAGCAATAGCAACAATAATTAAAATGCTACCGTTGCCGTTTGCCTAATATCTTTGCTCGAGCTTCCTACCAATATATCAAATTTACCTGCATCCATTACCCATTTAGCCTGTATTTCATCGTAATAGCTAAATGCTGTTGCATCTAAATCAAAGGTAATTTGTTGGCTTTCGCCAGGTTGTAAAAATACTTTTTTAAATGATTTTAGTTCTTTTTCGGGTCTATCAATTTTAGGATTTTGTTCTTTTACGTACAGTTGTACCACTTCGGCACCAGCTACTTTACCTGTATTTTTTAAGGTAAGCGTTGCGGTGGCTTTGTTATCGGCCCCAGCCATAACTTTTAAATCGGCATAATTAAATGTGGTATAGGATAAGCCATGGCCAAAGGCAAACTGTGGGGCAACTTTATACGTATCAAAATAACGGTAGCCTACATAAATATCTTCGGTATAGTTTTGTACCAATTTAAAACCTGGATAATTGCCCAATTTATGTGGTGCCGAGTCTTCTAGTTTTTTAGGGAAACTCATAGGTAATTTACCAGATGGGTTTATTTTACCGAACAGTATATTTGCCAAGGCATTGCCACCTTCCATACCGGGGTACCAAAACTGTACTATGGTTTTTGCTTTATCAATCCATTGTGTCATATCAATGGGGCCGCCGCCTGTTAATACCATAATTGCATTGGGCTTGGCTGCCAATACTGCTTTTATAACTTCATCTTGCCCGAATGGAAAATTCATATCAGGCTTATCGGTATCTTCGGCATCGTAGGCATTATCGCTCCATACTTTATAATCGTAACCGTGTACCCAGCCGCCCACGTATATTACTACATCGGCTTTTTTTGCAGCAGCTACCGCTGCGGCTATTAGTTTGGCATCGGCTTTAGCTCCCCTTTCTACGTTATAACCTTGTGCGTAAACTACTTTAATTTTATCGCCAGCTATATTTTTTATTCCCTCTAAAGGGGTAATTTCATACGTTGCTTTAATTTGTGAACTACCGCCTCCATACGCATTAGGGCGGAAAGCATTTAAACCAATAACAGCAATAGTTTTAATTTTTTTAGCACTAAGTGGTAAAATTTTAGCTTCGTTTTTAAGCAATACAATGGCTTCTTCGGCAATTTTTAAAGCAGTTTGCTGGTGTTCTTTGGTGGCAAACGAACCAGCTTTACGGCTTTTGTCCATCATACCAGTTTTAAACATGGTACGTAAAATACGACGTACTTTATCGTCGATAATACTTTCTTTCACTTTACCTTCTTTTACCAAAGTAGTTACGGTATCGCCTAAGTAAAAAGTATTGTAGCCTTTAAAAGGTTTTAAGCTAAACTCGGTACCCATTTCAATATCTAAACCATTGTAAATAGCCTCAATGGTATTGTGTGTTGCCGCCCAATCGCTAATTACTGGCCCTTTAAAAGCCCATTCTCTTTTTAAAATGGTGTTTAATAAATAATAATTGTGCGATGCCCATTGCCCTCTAAATTTATTGTAAGCACCCATAAC
>RDXP01000161.1 GCA_004292865.1 Sphingobacteriales bacterium | reverse complement strand
TAATTGTTTTTAAATTTTGTTAGGTAAACCTTTGCCAATAGGTATTTGCAAGCGCAGTATAAAGTTTCGGCCAGTTTCATCTGCGTAATATCTAAAGCGGTTTAGGTAATCTCGGTATGGGGTATTTAGGGCGTTTATGCAACTTAAGCTAAGGTTAAAACTGTTTTTACCTAATAACAATTGGCTGCTTAGGTCGATATTTAATACTGTTGCTGCATTAGGGGTGGGTGCATAATCTTGTTCGCGTTTTACACGCCATTGTTTTGCAAAATGATTTATTGTAATATCAATACTGGTGTTTTTTATTTTTTTGCTATCGTTTAAGCTGGCTTGTATTATCAATGATGCTTTATCGGGCGGTATAAATTCTAAATGGTTATTATTAGCCAAGTTATAAGCCCTTACAAATGAATATTTAACACTCGTTTTAAAAAATTTATTAAATTGGTATTGAGTTAAAAAATCGGCACCTGTAAATCTGGTATTTACCTGTACGTATGTAAAAGATGGGAACGCCCCAAGTACAGTTAAAACGGGCAATAAATCGGGCTTTAAATAAATATAATTATCTGTATGGTAGATGTAACCATTTATTTCGCCCGTTAATTTCCCGTTAGTTTTAGTTAAACCTGTGGTAAAATTTATGGATGATTCCTCTTTTAAGTTTTTATCTCCTTTTTCGAACGACCCACTACCGTGATGCACCCCGAAGCTAAACAATTCGTTAATAGATGGTGGTCGCCAAGCTTTGGCTAATGTACTAGTCCATTTAACATCGTGAGTAAACTGGTAACCCATACCTAAAGTTGCGCTTACTTGGTCGAAATTAAATTGCGGTTGTATTTCGGGGCTTTTATCATCTAATACGTTTTGGCGTTTTCTTGCTTGCATATATTTATAATCGTAGCGCAATCCGCCTTCGAGCGATAATTTATTTTTAGTATATTTTTCTATCAAAAAAATCCCACCATTATAGCTGGTAAAAAAGGGAATAAGGTAACGGCCATCGTAATAGTTTTGTTGGTACATACCCTGTACGCCCACTTTACCTTGTAGTTTTTTTAGGTTATGGTCTAAAAAAATCTCGGCGTTTTGGGTATTTAAGTCGAATTTTAACTGGTAGCCTTTATCTACCGATCCCCTTACCACATCATATTCTTCTCGGTTATTCTGTTGGTTGCTGTATTGGGCGTGTAGCACACCAAAATCCCCCACAGGGTAACTCATTTTTAATTTAACAAGGTTATGGCTTACATTTTGGTATGGCCTATCAATGTTATAATTAAGGTTTGATTGGTAAATTTTTAAAGGTTGGGGTAGGTTTATTGCGTTCAACAAATCGGTAGTGCTACCAATGTGCGCCCCCGAAAATATGCCTAACTTGGTATTAAAGGTACTTGCAAAAAGTTCGGCATTTAATTTATTTTGCCTGTAACCTAAAGTTAAAGCGGCATTGCGTTCGTTAAAGCCCGTATTTTTCATATAATAATCGGGTGTTTTCGAGTTTCCTGCGACTTTATACGTAGTTTGTAAACGCCAGCAAAAGTTAGCATTTTTACCTACGGCACTTTCCAGCATTGTAGCCACAGCACCCTGCCCGTTATTACTCATCCCCACTAAATTAACCTGCCCTGTAAGTTTTTTGTTAAATGCTAAGGCGGAAGGCTCTACCAATACTATGCCTCCCATAGCATCCGAACCATATAAAACACTTGCTGCACCTTTAACCACCGTTATTTGGTTTGCTATAAATGGGTCTATTTCTGGGGCGTGTTCGCTGCCCCATTGTTGCCCTTCTAATCGTACACCGTTATTGTAAATTAATATTCTATTAGCGTGTAAACCATGTATAACAGGTTTAGAAATAGTTGGCCCTGTTTGTATAGCGCTTAAGCCGGGTATAGTTTTTAGTGCTTCGCCTAATGATAAACCACGAGAAAGTTCCAGCTCCTTACCTTTAAGCTGCGATTGTGTTTGTAGCAGTTTATTTATTACCCCTTGCGCTTGTACATTTACTTCGGCTAGTTGTGAAGCTATAGGACTCAAAAAAACATTTATTTCAGTAGCTGTTTTCTTTATTTGAACCGAAATTTCTTTTTGTTGGTAGCCCAAAAAGTTAATTTGCAAGGTGTAGGTATTGCCTTTACACAATTGATTAAAATGGTAATGGCTATCATCATCTACTACCGAAAATTGTTTATCTTCTTTAATAGTAATACTTGCGCCTGGTAAAATTTCTTTTGTTTTGGCATCTTTTATGGTACCAAAAATTAGGTTATTGCAGTTTTGTGCCAATGCAGTTTTATACGCAAAAGCAATAATAAGACTTGCTGTTAGCCAAATTTTAATTTTAACTATCATTTAATAAATGAGGTAATGTTTTTTTGTAAAGATTTAAGCATAAACAACATACCGTAATTTATGCAAGTTAAAAACGCAACATTAAAGCACCTATTCATTAATTTTTATTAACGAAAAGGAACTTTTTAAAAAATAAAAATTAAACTGTTGGTGGGCTACTTCCTGAAAAAAGTGATAGATGTTTTTGCGTATAAAATGCTACATAATTTGAGTGTAGCAATGTGGTATTAGTTGTTACTTTAAAAGTAAACAAAGTTAGGCTAGGTAGTATTTGCCCATTATTGTGATTTAAACTAAACTGGCAAATTTGGCAAGCACTAGTAGCTGTTTTGCCAATTTGGTGTTTGTGAAAATGCGTGTAGTGGGTACTTTCGGAGTGGTTATGGCTGTTATGTACGTGTAAAAACTGAGCCAGTGCAGTAAAAATAAAGGCAAACAGCAATATAATAACACAAAACTTATGTATTAAAGAAGGTGTATATGATAGCCTGTTTTTCATTTATTGGCAAAGTTGCATATAATTTTTTAAAAATGGGCTATATGCCTTTGTTTTTTATAAATAGCTGAGGGTTATTTTTAATTGCTTGCTTAATGGTGTAACTAAACTTTAGGAGTAAGTAAAGCGCATAAATATACTTATAGTGCAGCGTATTTATAAAATTAGCTGGATATATAAGCAACAGGCTTTGCGTAAATCTTTGTGTTCTTTGTGATAAATTTTTACCGCAAATAAAAAGCGTAAAAAACACAAAACTGCTTGTAAGCACCATCTTAAATAAAAAAAAATAAAATAACACCTCATTATTTACCTCCGAAACTTTAGTAGTGTAATTAAGCCTGCATTAAAAAGCACCAACCAGCGTACCTATTAAACCCGACTTAGCAGAACCAGCCTTGCCTGCCTGCTAGCGTATGGGCAAACCTGCCTGCGCAGGCAGGTGGCGTGGCTAGCTTAGCTTATAAAATTAAGGCTTTGGTTTTTCAAATAAAAAAAGCGGTACCTTAATTTATGGCACCGCTTTTAAGTTGCATTATGTTTACTTATTTTAAAGGTTTACTTAATGGAATAAAGTAAATTACGTTTCTATCCACTTTACCTGTTGACGGTAATATTTTGGCAACTAAAGTGTTATTTGGCGTTGCTGGGCTATTAATACCGAAATCATCATCGTTACTTACAGCTATTAAATTATTATTAATGATAACTAAACCTTCGGCCTTATCGTGTGGGTAAGCACTTTGTAAGGTAAGTAAATCGGCCACTAACTCTTTGGTAACTACTTTAATATTATTGCTTAACAATTCGGCATCGGATAATTCTTCTAAGGTTTTACCAGCAAATAATAAACCACCCACACCATTGGCTGGGTCCGAAATATCGGTTGCGCCACTTATATCAATTTTATAAATCTTTTTTACCAAAGCAGCTGGCGAGCCGCCTGCATAATCTTGGTCGCGTTCCAAAACCAAAAAAGTAGTGGCTGTAATGGCAACAATTTCGCTTGATAAGGTTTTGGTATTATCAACCAAGTAAGCATACTGTTTAGTAGCACCAGTAGCAATATCAAAACTTAAAATACGTAATAGTTTAGAGGCGGCCACATTAGCTTTTGAGGGGTTATACATGGGCGATTGCATCATACCCACTAGCGTTTTGCCATCAGGGGTAATTGTTAAGCCTTCCATACCACGGTTTGCCCTACGTTTTTTAAAAACTTCGGGTATTTTACGGCCACCTGTACCGTTCCCGTAAGGGTTAATACGCTCTAAGGTTTTACCTTCTTTACTAAAGTGTACAAGGTGTGGGCCGTACTCGTCGCTTACCCAAAACGAGCCATCGGGTGCAACAGCAAGGCCTTCGCAGTCTATACCATCTGCATCGTTGGTTAGTGTGTTTCCTAAAAAATCGAGTGCTACTTCGCCTGTATTTCCTTGGCCTACAGGATTAGGCTTACCTGTTATTTTAACGCCTGCAGCGTTTTTAAATTCGATAGAAGATAGGTAAACCAAAGAATCGCCTTGTAATTTAAACTTACCAATATGTGGGTTAAAATTAGGTAGAGGAAAAAGTTTGGAGTCTTTTAAACTGCCATCAACATTGGGACCACGGTCGGTCATCAAGTAAAAAGCATCTGGTTCGCCAGGCACCATTGCCATTGCCGAACCGTAACCGCTACCATACACTTTTACACCGTTGGTGGCTGTAAAAATCACACTGGGCGATTTTAGGGTAGCCTTAGCAGGGTAGTTTATAGGTGGGGTAACATTATCAGATACTTGCTTGTTTTTTTTGCAAGATGTTACAATAAAAAATAAAAAGGCTGTGGAAATAGCCAAAGGAACATTAATTTTCATATATTTTTTTTTGACAAAAAAACATAGTCCGAATTAATTAGCGGTTAAGCAAATGTTATTTTTGGTAAATATTACCTAATGCTTACGTTAAGTAAATGTAAATTAAATTGGGTAAGCAATATAACACCCCTTTATAAAATTAAAAAAAAAGTTTTTAGAACATACAATATCCCATTAAAAAAACCATAATTATATAAGCGAATAAAGATTAAAAAAATAATTATAAACAACAAAATGATACCAAAACGCCTATACCTAAATTGGTTTAGCCCTTTTGTTAAACAACATTATCCTCTTTTATATCCTCATAAAATTTAGCAAAAGTAATTTGCATATAAGGCAATAAAAGCAAAAATCCTAACCCTAAGGTAAGTACACAAAGCAGTGCCCATAACAAAAAACGTAGGCATAAGTAAAAAAGTTTTAGTTTGTGTCCATTCATCATTAATTTGCTTTTATCAATAGCATCGGCTGGACTTATGTTTTCATCATCGTATAAAATATAAAACGTCATAGCGTATGATAAGGCTGCAATAATGCCAGGTACAATCAAACACAGTGTCCATAAAATGGTGTAACATACAACCATTACATAGGTAATTAAATTTCTTTGAAAGTTTTGGAAACCATCAAAAATCTGTTCTAGTCTGGCTTCTTCGTTTCTTGATAATAGTAATGAAAATTTGGAAATACCATAAGCCATTGGCCCACCAATAACCAACGAGGCTATAAAACCGAAACCAGTTACGGCCTGCAAACCACCTGTAATAATGGTGTATAATAAAGTGGTACCAATAGCTAAGCCCCACTTGCCTTCTAAACTTTGGCGGGCTTGTTGCATTAAATGTAAGTTAGGTGTTGCCATAATTTTTATTTTTTAAGAGATTATTTTTTTATGAGTTAGATATTGAGTAGTAGTGATTTGTTACATAGCGAAAACGAATGATAATTGATTTTTTTATTACTAACCTGAAATTAGATTTGTAAATATTGTTTTTTATACTGATTAGGGTGTTTTATGGCATCGGTATCTCCAAACGTAGCTTAAAACCAACAAAAACAGTGCTTTACTATCATAAATAGGGCAACGGTAACCACGTAGAAAAGTTTGGTGTGATAAACGTGGCTAAACGTTTAAGAAAATTTAGGGGCTTCTGTTATAACACTACTTACTATCTTAGACTTATTTTGGGTTACATTTATTACTTGAATTTAAGACATAAAAAAACACCTTAACCAAAAGTAAAGGTGTTTTTTAATTTTTATAGCATCCTAGTTACTCGAAATATTCTTTCATTCTATCAAAAAAACTTTTTTCGAACTTACCTGGGTTGGGCTTAAAATTGTCCGATTCTTTAAGTTTTTCTAACAATTCACGTTCATCGTTATTAAGGGTTTTGGGTGTCCAAATATTTACTTGTATCAGTTGGTCGCCTTTATGGTATGTATTTACTTCGGGTATGCCTTTACCTTTTAGGCGTAAAATTTTACCGCCTTGTGTACCTGGTTCTAGCTTTATGCGGGCTTTGCCATCAATGGTAGGCACTTCAATACTGGTACCCAATGCGGCATCAATAAAGCTAATATGCAAATCGTAAATAACGTTTATGCCTTCACGTTTAAGGCTTTCATGTGGTGTTTCTTCAATCAAAATTATTAAATCACCAGCAACACCGCCTCTGGCAGCGGCATTACCTTTGCCACTCATACTTAGTTGCATACCTTCGCTTACACCTGCGGGTATATTAATAGTAATGGTTTCTTCGCCACGTACTATACCTTCGCCATGGCAGCTATTGCATTTAGATGTAATGGTTGATCCCTCGCCATTGCAACTTGGGCAAGTACCCGTAGTTTGCATTTGCCCTAAAATAGTGTTGGTAACTCGCCTTACTGCACCTTGGCCATTACAGGTTTTACAGGTTTGAAACGAGCTTCTATCCTTAGCACCCGTACCATCGCAAGTGTTGCAGTTAATTTGCTTAGTAACTTTTACCTTTTTTTCGATACCGTTGGCAATTTCATCGAGGCTAAGTTTTACTTTTATGCGTAAGTTAGTTCCTCGGTTTACCCTTCGTCCGCCACTGCCGCGTGATTGCCCGCCACCAAAAAAACTATCGAATGGGCTACCGCCCCCGCCGCCAAATACATCGCCAAATTGGCTAAATATATCATCCATATTCATACCTCCACCACCATAGCTTTGCTGTGCGCCAGCATGGCCAAATTGGTTATAACGTTGGCGTTTTTCGGTATTGCTTAATGTTTCGTAAGCCTCGGCGGCTTCTTTAAATTTATCTTCGGCTGTATGATCATCGGGATTTTTATCGGGATGGTATTTGATAGCCAATTTTCTATATGCCTTTTTTATTTCATCGGCATCGGCATTTTTAGATACGCCCAGTACATCATAATAATCTCTTTTAGCCATTTTTTTAACTTTTTTAAATTTTGCCAAATTTAAACTTGGCAATTTTTTTATTTTTAAATATTTTGAAACCTATAAGGTAGATTTTTCTTTTAATAATTTATGTTAAAGCTATTTTTTTAAGCCCCAATAATTACTTTGGCAAATCGTACAACTTTTTGATTTAATAAATAACCTTTTTCCATTTGGTCGAGCACTTTTCCTTTACCATCTTCGCTAGGCGAAGGTATGCTGGTAATGGCTTCGTGTACGTCGGCATCAAATGGTTGGCCAATGGCTTCCATTTCTGTTAGGCCTTTTTGTGCCAATATGTTTTTTAGTTTATGATGTACAATGGCTATTCCCTCTTTTACGGCTGCTACATCAGTTACGTTGGCTAATGCTTTTTCGGCTCTTTCGAAATCATCCAATACAGGTAGCATGGCCACAATTACTTCCTTATTGGCGGTTTTTAATAAATCTGTGCGCTCTTTTTGTGTGCGTCGTTTAAAATTATCAAACTCGGCATACAGCCTTATAAATTTATCGTTGAGGGTAGCTACTTCGGCTTTTAATTTTTCTTCCTCGCTAATACTTTCTTCGGGCTCAAGGGTTTCGGTTTCTTGAGTTGTAGTTGCGTTATCACTCAGGGGTGCCTGGTTGGCCTCCGCTATATTTTCTTTAATTTCTTCGGGTGCGATGTTTTCTTGCGTTTCTGCCATTTTGCTAGGTTGTTCGGGTAAAACAGTTTTCTTTTTATTAAACATTTTAGAAATATTCATTTATTACTGTTTTACCAAACAGTTTGCCAGTTTAGTAAAACCGCCACGCTGTCAGTTAAAAAATATTTTTATTGCTAAATTAAGACAAAAAAGGTACGCATTTATGTAAAGTACCATTTTATAAACAACTAAATTGTAGCAAATACGGTGCAAGGTAAACCCGCATTAAAAAGCACCAGCCCCGCATATCTAAACCCGATAGTAGCGGATACCGGCCTTGCGCCTAAGGCCTGTGGGCGTATGAGCGAATGGCGGGGCTAGCTAAGGTTACAGTATGCTGGCCTTGGTTTTTCAACATATTTTTAAACCTATTAGTTAAAAATATATTGTATTTATACGAATTGTTTATTGGCTACGGAGCCTTAGTTTATACGGTAGCGTCTTCGTGTACTTTACCGTTTTCGCATTTAATAATCCTTGATGGAAAGGTGCGTATAATGTGGTAATCGTGTGTGGCCATCATCACAGCGGTACCTGCTTCGCTTATTTGGCGTAACAAAATCATAATTTCTTCGGATGTTTCGGGGTCTAAGTTTCCGGTAGGTTCATCGGCCAATATTAGTTCGGGGTCGTTAAGTAAGGCCCTGGCTATTACTACCCTTTGTTGCTCGCCTCCCGAAATTTCGTGGGGCATTTTTTTAATTTTACTGCGTAGGCCTACTTTTTCTAGCACATCTTTAATGCGTTCGGCTATTAGGTTTTTATCTTTCCAGCCAGTTGCTTTTAGTACAAATTCAAGGTTTTGTTGTATGCTACGGTCGGTAAGTAGTTGAAAATCTTGAAACACAATACCTAGCTTACGCCGTAAAAAAGGGATATCTTTTACTTTTAAAGATTTTAAGTTGAAACCTACTGCATTACCTTCGCCGTGGGCAATGTGTAAATCGCCATAAATAATTTTAAGTAAGCTACTTTTGCCCGAACCTGTTTGGCCTATTAGGTAAACAAATTCGCCTTTATCGATATGTAAATCAACCGACGATAAAACCAAATGTTTTTGTTGAAAAACATCTACATTGCTTAATTTTATTACACTATTACCTGTCATTTTATATATCTAATTTAAGTATCTGCCCAAAAGGCAAGTTGTTAACCAAGCCCATAATGTATTCGGCCTTGTGTGCCAAGCCTACCTTGTCCAATGATTTATCGGGCCTATCTACCCTAAAATAAGCTAGCAAAGTAAAATTCTCGTCACGCAGTTGCACATAATCTGGAATTTTGGCTACGCCTTTTACTTTTATGATGTACATTTTTCAAAGGTAAAATTTTTTATGGTGATGGATTAAAAAATAATTTTAGGCTTTTACATAAATGCGGTTTGTTAAAATATTAAAGACTTGTAAAATCTAAAAAATGCCCTACATTTGTACAAAAAACGAAACCTCATGTTTAACAAAATAATAATTTTAATTGTATTTAATTTAATCGTAAGTTGCTTACTAACAGCTTGTACAGGTGCTGATAGTAAAACAAATGGGACTAAAAAAGTAATTACTTCATCGGCAAAAGCTATTAATAACCCTACAGCTACGCTTATTGATACAGCCCAATACATGGCACTACAAAAATATTTGGCCAATGGTGATACTACGGGTAAGTGGCCTATAAAAAACGATGTTATCCCTATTAATGGTGCTATTTTACCTTTTAACCGCATTATTGCTTATTACGGTAATTTATATTCTAAAAAAATGGGTGCCTTGGGCGAATATGCTCCCAAAGAAATGTGGAAAAGGCTAGATGCCGAGGTAGCCAAATGGAACAAAGCAGATTCGGTAATAAAAGCCATCCCAGCTATACATTATATTGCCACAGTAGCCAGCGGTACAGCAGGTAAAAACGGGTATTATAATAACCGTATGCCCGAAAGCCAAATAGACTCGGCCTTAGCTATAGCCAAAATGCACAATGCCATTGTGTTTTTAGATATACAGGTTTCGTTAAGTAGCCTTAAAACCGAATTGCCTCGTTTAGAAAAATATTTAAAAATGCCACAGGTACATTTAGGCATCGACCCCGAGTTTTCGATGAAAACAGGCGCAAAACCGGGTACTAAAATAGGCACTTACGATGCTAGTGATATCAATTACGCCGCCGATTATTTGGTTAAATTAGTAAAAGAAAATAATTTACCCGCAAAAATATTAATTGTACACCGCTTTACCCAAGGCATGGTAACTAATTACCAAAATATTAAATTACATAAAGAGCTACAAATTATAATGCACATGGATGGCTGGGGCGAACCCGAACTAAAAAAAGGTACTTACCGCCATTATTTGTATAAAGAGCCTGTACAATTTGTAGGCTTTAAATTATTTTATAAAAACGATTTAAAGAAAGCCCCCAACCGCCTGATGACACCCAACGAATTATTACAGCTAAAACCAAAACCTATTTACATACAATACCAATAATAGCGGTAGCGTAATTAAAAATTAATTGTTTTTTTTATCTTGTAATTAATATAATTTTCTTATAATTGGTAATATTTTTAAAAACCAAAAAAATAAATTTAAACCTAAATTAAATCAAAAAAATGAGACACAAATTACTTCAACATTTAATGGTTGTGGCAATGGTTGGGCTGGTAAGTCCTTTATTTGCACAAACCCCAGCAACTCCCGAGTTATCAAATTCGATTAAAAGTGATAAAACTTCTAAAATTTTTAGAACCATGTCATTCGGTATTAACGCAGGAACTTTAATTCCAACCTCGGCAGTAAGCACTAGAGGCGATTTTTCTAATTACTCGTTTAAAACAGGCTATGGTTTTTTCTTAAAAAAACAAGTAGGCCATACTTTAGGTTTCCAAGCCGATTTTTTGGCTGGTAGTTTAAAAGGATCAAACTCTGGTCGTACGCAAAGCCCATCATCACCTTGGACTTTTGATACAGATTTAAACTGGTCGGCTAGTTTTTCTACCAATATTACTTTTGGTAACATTAGCTTTTTACACGAAAAAAGTGCTTTTTTACCTTATGGTACAATTGGAGCAGGTATTATTGATTATTCAGCAGTACTTACATCAAAAGCAAACGTTAAATCGCCAGCTCAAACAGGTAGAATGTTATTTATACCCGTTTCGATAGGTACTAAAATTGTTTTATCATCTGTAATTAACTTAGATTTAGGCTATAAAATAGGTTTTGTAGATGCAGATAATTTTGATGCTGTAAAAAGTGCACCACAAAGAGATAATTTTTCTTATGGATATGCTGGGTTAGAGTTTATTTTAGGAAAAAAATCAAGACCAGCTTTAGGTAAATACAATCCTATTACAGGTATTACCCAAAAAATGGACGAAAAATATGACGACCTAAGAAAACAAATGGATAGCGAAAAAGCCGCTATTGCTACCGAGAATGCTCGTGTATTAGCCGAAAATGCTAAATTGATGGAAGAGCAGAAAAAATTTATGACAGATGCTGATAATGATGGTGTATCTGATTATTTTGATAAATGCCCTGGAACGCCTACAACTACTAAAGTTGATGGTGCTGGTTGCCCTTTACCATCTTTTGTAATTAATAAACCTGCTGATGTAAAAGTTTATATTACCGAAGAAGATAAAAAAATAGTAAAAGATGCTATCAAAAACCTAGAATTTGATTTAGGTAAAGCCACCATTCGTTCGGTATCGTTTGAGAGTTTAGATAAAGTTGCTAATTTAATAGTTACCAAAAATTTCAGTTTAAAACTGGCTGGCCATACAGATAGCGATGGTAGCAATGCCACTAATCTTTCATTATCAAAAAACAGAGCCGAATCTATAAAAGCTTATTTGGTAAGTAAAGGTGCTAATGCTTCAAGAATAGAGGCTACTGGCTACGGCGAATCGCAACCCATTGCAAGTAATAAAACCGCAAAAGGGAAACAAATGAACCGCCGCGTTGAGTTTACAATTTACTAGTATCTTGTAAAAAAATATTAGATTTTTTAAAAGGCATCTTGTAGCTACAAGATGCCTTTTTTTTGTTGATAAAATAAATTATGCTGCCCAGTAAAGTTATTATAATTGGCCATAAGGCACTTATTTTACCTTTTGTATTGCTACCCTCAGATTTTTCCTAAAAAAAAACGTGTAGTAAAAAACCTAGCAAACTGCAATAGTGCTTATAGGCGACTACCCTACCAGCAAGCATTACTAATGTGCCAAAACCGTTGATAATAACAAATAAAACTAATATTGTTACACCTAAACTCGGGTTGGTATTTATGTAAAATATTGGATTTTTATTGTTTATTTGGATTTAAGCTATCCATTAATTTTATGCTCAGCCGCTTGATTACTTGCTCCCGAAAAGAAATTAAAAAACAATACAATAAACGAAATAGAACATAAAATCTGCATGGTGGTTATTATTTTACCCATTTTAGTAATAGGATAAAAATCGCCATAACCCACAGTTGCGCTGGTAACAACCGAAAAATAAATGGCATCTAAGGCGTCTTTTAAAGGTGCACTCAAATAATTACCCGCCATATAAATTACTGCAAACGATAAGCCCGATTCCACAAAATTAAAAATTAATAATAAAAGTGTACGCTTATTGCTGGTTTTGGCATGGTGTTCGGCCAAAAATATTTTACTAAACAGGTAAATATACGTTTCGGATAAAAGATAAATATTAATAAAATAAACAACAGGGTTTATATACCAGCTATTTAATAAAATAAATAAAGGCAAAAAAGTTTTTAGCATCACATACATTTCGGCGGCTAACTTCCTGTTAATATATGTTTTAGAGTTAAATATAGTTTCTATTAAAATACCTGGGTATATAAACATTAAAGCCGATAGGCAAAGCCTAAACAGCCGCTCTAAACCAAAATCATTATATTGTTGGTTGTGCCAAATAGCCACAGTTCGTTTAATATGTAAGGGGTAGCCCGAAGTTTCTTCTTCGGGGCTATAATTATTGCCCTTTAATATTTTTCGAAGATGCTTTTTTACCAAAACAAAAATAGTTATGCCTGCGCTGTTGGTCCACCAAAGTTAAATGGCAAGCCATTGCTAGGGTCGTTTCCACCACTTATTTTGCCGTTTGCTATTTCAAATTTGGCTAGATTATCTTCCAATGCGTACAATAATCGCTTGGCGTGGTCGGGCGTTAAAATAATTCTGCTTTTAACTTTTGATTTTGGCGTACCGGGCATTATGCGAATAAAATCTAACACGAACTCGCTGTTTGAGTGTGTAATAATGGCCAAGTTGGCGTAAATACCTTCGGCTATTTCTTCGCTTAGCTCAATATTTAATTGGTTATCGTTTGTTGCTTGTTCCATCGCTCTAAATTAAAAATTATCGCTAATTATAGCCACAGTTTTTTTTAAATATTTTTATTATTATTTGGTTTGGTTATCGTTTAAAAAACTTTTAAATAAACGCTATAGTTTCCGCTACATGCCCTAGGCATAGCATAAATATTGATTTAATAATTTCGGCTTTAGCGTTGGCTACCAGCTTCATTAGCAGTTGTTGTAATTATTTGTTATCATTTTTTTTTGCTTCATCTTTTACACGCTACCAAGTACTTAGGCTTTGGTTTTAATGGCAAAATTTAACCGCTATAATAATAAACATCGCAATAAACATTATAAATAAGCATTTTTAAAACCTAAAAATGTATTGTACCATGCTCTCTTGCTAAGGGTTACGCCCAGCTACTTAAACAAAAGTATAAAAAGCAAAGGATA
>RDXP01000160.1 GCA_004292865.1 Sphingobacteriales bacterium | reverse complement strand
TAAATTGCAGCGTAGTTTTATCGGATATAATTCCCGAATAACCGCCCATTGCATCAATTTCTCTCACAATTTGCCCTTTGGCTACACCACCCATTGCAGGGTTGCAACTCATTTGGGCTATGGTGCCCATATTCATAGTAACCAGCATAACGCTAGAACCCAAATTGGCCGCCGCTGCTGCCGCTTCGCAACCAGCGTGGCCACCTCCTACTACTATAACATCGTATTTTTTAAACATTTTTTTAATTTTTGTTTCACGTGGAACAATCCCTTTTCCCCTCTCGGCCTCCCTCCCCCTTTAATTCCCCCAAAGGGGGAGAAACGGGAGATGCCCAATCGCAGACCTTTTTGGCATTAATGTTAAACGTTTTATTTTATGCTTTTTTCGATATCTTTCTTCAGTTGTATGTTTATAGAGAGATTGCGTAAATACTAATTTTTACCATTATACATTAGTTTTTTACGGTCAATTAACTCGTTTTGCAATTTTTCTTTATATCTAAACAACTTTGCTTTCTAAGAATTATTAACCTATCAAATATTTGCATTAAACATTCACGTTAGGCATCTCCCGTTTCTCCCCCTTTGGGGGAATTAAAGGGGGAGGGAGACCGAGAGGGGACTGTTCCACGTGAAACGTTTTGCCTTTTACTCTTTGTTGTTTCCCCCTACCCTTTTGCCTTATCCGACAGTTCTAACCACCTGTTTGTTTTAACATCCAACAATTTTTTTAATTCATCAATATCCGCAGCGATTGTCATAATAGCAGCGTTATCGTTAATAGCGTTTAATTCTTTTGTTTTTAACGATACCGTATTTTCTAAATTTTCAATCTCGGTTTCTATATTATCTAATTCCTTTTGCTCGTTGTACGATAGTTTGGGTTTAGCCGCTTCGGTGGTTTTGCTTGCTATGGGTTTTTTGGCGTTCTCTTTTTCTAAGGCTTTTAGCTCTTCTTGCTCCTCTCGGTACGATGAATAGTTGCCATTAAAAATACGGATAGCTCCTTCGCCCTCCATTACAAAAAGTTGGTCGGTGAGTTTATCCACCAAATACCTATCGTGAGAAACCAATACCAAAACACCTGGATAAGTTTCTAAAAAATCTTCTAAAACGTTTAAAGTATCAATATCTAAATCGTTGGTAGGCTCATCTAAAATTAAAAAATTGGGGTTTTTAATCAAAACTTTCATTAAATGTAAACGCTTTTTTTCGCCGCCGCTAAGCATACTTACAAAGCCGTGTTGCTTTTTGGGTGGAAACAAAAAGTGTGTTAACAGCTGCGATGCGCTAATCATTTTACCGTCGCTCATGGTAATAAACTCGGCAATGTTTTTTACTACATCAATCACCCGTTCGCCACCTTCAAAACTTAAACCCGACTGGTGGTAATAGCCAAAAACCGTGGTTTCGCCTTTTTTAACTAGGCCGCTATCGGGTAAAATTTCTTGCGTAATAAGGTTTAACAAAGTTGATTTCCCAGTTCCGTTTTTGCCCGTTAAGCCAATTTTGTCTCCCTTTTTAAATACGTATCCAAAACCATCTAAAATAGTTTTGTTGTTAAACGATTTAGAAACGCTATCAATCTCTAATATTTGCCCACCTTGGCGACTTACTTTTACATCCAACTTAACCGATGTTTTTTCGAACTGGCCTTTGGTTTTGTTTTCTAAATCGTAAAACGAATCGATACGGGCTTTAGATTTTGTACCTCGGGCTTGCGGCATACGGCGCATCCATTCCAGTTCCTTTTTTAATAGGTTTTTGCGTTTAGCCAATACGGTGGCATCAAGCTCTTCTTTTTCGGCTTTCTTTTCTAAATAGTACGCATACTTGCCACGGTAACTGTAAACAATTCCGTTTTCTAGCTCTATAATTTCGTTGCAAACGTTATCTAAAAAATACCTATCGTGGGTAACCATTAAAATAGTTTTGCCGCCAGTGGTTAAAAAACTCTCGAGCCACTCAATGGTATCAATATCTAAATGGTTGGTAGGCTCATCAATCACGTAAACTTCGGGCTCATCAATTAATAGTTTGGCTAGGCTTAAACGCTTTTTTTGCCCTCCCGAAAGGGTAGATATTTGCTGGTCGAGGTGGTGGATATCTAACCTACCTAAAATAGTTTTTATATTATGCTCGTATTCCCAAGCTTCAAGGTTACTTAATTCTTCGGTAAGGCGATTAATCTCGTCAACATCGGGGTTTTCGTTTTCCAATAATTCCTCGTATTCGCGTATAATTTGTTGTTGGCGGTTATCTAAACTAAAAATAAAATCGCTGATGCTTTGGCCTGGTTCAAATTTTGGGTCTTGTTCTAAATAACCAAATTTAATTTCTTTGGCTTTTACCACTTTACCTTCCGCTGGTTTAATTTTCTCGGCCAATAGTTTTAATAATGTCGATTTTCCGGCACCATTTACGCCTACCAAAGCCACACGTTGCCCTTGGTTTATACCAAAAGTAAGGTTACGGAATAACCATTGGTCGTTAAACGAATGGCCTAATTGTTCTGCTGATACTAATGTGCTCACGCTAATTTTTTTATTTTATCTGATGTATATGTATGTATTCCGCTTGCGCCAATTAGCGATGTGTTAAGCATTGCCTGTGCTACGGTTTGGGCTTGTATGCCACTATATTTTTTTAAGCCCCCAATAAATAAAGGATCTAAAAAAGCAACAAGGTTTAAAAATATTTTTTCTATAGGTCTGTTTTCTAAACGCTTACCAAGCAAAAAAGACGGCTGGTAAATATATAAGCCAGCAAGGGATTGTTTTTTTAGTTCATTTTCTACTTCGCCTTTTAGTTTAAGATACGGATTTCGGGCGTTTGCATTTGCCCCTATCGAACTTATTAAATGAAACTGCTGTACACCATTTGCCACGCCTTGTTGTGCAAAAAATAAGGGAATATCAAAGTCTATTTTACGATAATCGGCGGGGTTGGGTGTTTTGGCTATGGTGCTACCAATACAACAAAAAATAACATCACCTTTTATAGCGTTTTGGTAGGATTGTGGCGCACTAAAATCAACCAATATTTCTTTTATTTTGGGATGTTTTACCGCCGATGCTTTGCGGTTAAATAAAATAACCTGCGTATAAGCTGGGCTATTTAACAATAAAGTTAAAAGATGGCTGCCTACTAAACCGCTGGCACCTAAAATAATGGCCGTTTTATTCATTGTGAATTTAAAAGGCGCAATTTACATAAATATAGCTTGGATTTTGATGTGAAAAAATACTTAAATCAATATGATGACAGTGAAATGCAATATCCTCAAATAATTATTTGTTACGAATATATAACTCTCCTAAAAGGGCTGTATTTGATATTTTAGGTATATTATTTTGATATTCATATTTTGCATAGGTTAATACAACCAACGAATCTTTAGAAAGAAAAACACCTTGTTTAGTTTCATTGCCAATGGTTAAAGAAACGGTGTCGTTTTTTATAGCATATTTACCCGTAGTGGTTACCAAATTTCTTGTACATATCCTATCCAAATAGTTGCCTGTACAAGTTTCCTTGGCGCTTGTAATGCTTATATCAGAAAGTGAGGTAAATGTTAAAAAGCCAATTTGTACAGGTGCGGGGTAAAATTTTGTTGTATCGGGTTTTGGGTTAAAAGGTTCGACTTTAAAAATATAAGGCAATTGGCCTGGTTGTAAGTGTGGTAGAAACACAGAATCGGAGTTTTTAATTGGCTGTTCATAATTATTATTGGCAATAATAACTGTTTTTGTTAAATCCCATTTTGTCGAAACAAAGCTATTGTTAGGTGTGTCTTTTTTGCAAGAAAAAAAAAGCAGTAAAGCGAGGGTTAAAAAAGAAAGGTTTTTCATAAAACAAAAAAATATTTGTTAAATGTAAGAGTAATTAAATTTATAGGCAAATTCAGTCCATATTATGCCTAGCCTTACCAATTTACCGAACTCTGTTTTTAGTTGGTTTTGCGTTTTAATTCGACCAGCTAAATGGTCTTCGTCCGATAGCTTTGCCCTTTCAATCAACCGCTGTTTAGTAAAAGGTGTACCCCCTTTCGTTGTTTAAAAGCATATTTTCAAATATACTTGCTTCTATTTTATTAAACATTTTTTCGTCTTGTAAATCCATAATATGAAGAATTGTATATTCATTTTTAAAAATACAAGGCACAAAAATTACTATCTAAAGTTTTGGCACAAATAAAAATGTGATATAAGGCCTAAACAAACAGATAAATAGCGGTTTACATTTTTTTGCCTCGTAATTTAATAGCCACTAATACACGAATTTGGGCGTATAAGTTTTATGGATTTATATCACCTCACCTTTATAGGTTTAAGCAATAAAAAATCATCATAATAAGGATTGGTTTTAAACCTATTATGAGCCGTTTTAATATAGCACAACAGCTCATATTCGCTAGCCCTTACCGCAAAAAAATACGATGGGCGGTAGCTTATTAAAAAACGTAGCAGTTGTTCGCCAGCTAAGCCCGTTTCGCGTTGTACAACTTTGGCATTAAACCGTTGGTCAATCACCTGGTTTTGGTAATCCCGTTCCATTATTTCCATCAGGTGGCGGGCATTACGCCCTTCGCTACTAAAAGTACTCCATAGCGCATCAATACTTATACCCACCCCGCCAGGGCCAAGCGTTAATACATCGTTATTATTGCCTAGGCGGTACATGGTGTAAAATTGTTTTTTGGTATTTTCGTATTTGGCTTTCGCCGATAACACCGTGTCCCTTACCGTAACCTGTGCCAATGGTATAGCCAAGCGTTTTAAAAAAACAATAATAGATGTTTGGTTAGCCACTACAAAAGTATCCGTTTTATATCCTTCCAAGGAACTAATAATGAGATCCCCCTTTTGGGCTTTTATGCTAAATTCGGCCTTGGTATTGTTATAAACCGCCTGCTGCAGCCTAGGGTTGTAAATATTTACACGGTTTAGCCTAGCCTTGCTATATTTATCAAACACAATACCATCCATTATTTTTTCTTGCGCATTTGCCACTATGCAAAACAAAAAAAATAGGCCAATAAAGCCAATATTAGTTTTCAATAACACCAATTAATCTCCGTAATTTACTTTTTTACTATCAATACTTGCCCTAGTTTTATGCCGTTATCGGGCAGGTTGTTTAGCGCTTGCAATTCATCCACGCTAAGTGCAAAACGCTTAGAAATATTATAAAGTGTATCGCCTTTTTGTACTATATATTGGTTTGGCAGTAAAACCGGAGTGGTGGGTGTGGGTAAATTAGGTGTAATTACGGTATCGCGTGGCGTTACGTAAGGCAATTCAATGGGTGTCTGGTTATCAAATTGTTGTAAATTATATTTTTCGATATAGCTAATTAATAGTTGCGGATACTGCGGGTTAGTAGCGTAGCCACATTGCTTTAAGCCAGCAGCCCAGCCTTTATAATCGTATTTATCAAGCGTAAATAATGCGGCATAACGGGGGCGTTTTAAAAACACCGAATGGTCTATAAACGATTGCTCCGCATTATCATACCATCTAAAGCACTCGTTTTCTTTATCATCATTTTTATAATACGTTTTACCCGCCCAGTTGGCATTACATTTTATACCAAAATGATTATTGGCCACAACAGCCAAATCACTATTGCCCGAGCCCGACTCCAATATCCCTTGCGCCAAAGTAATACTGGCCGGTATGCCAAACTGGTTCATCTCACGTATGGCAATTGTTTTGTATTTTTCAATATATGCCAAAGTGTTTATTTTTGCGCCACCAGGATTATTCCTTTCGGGGATTTTAGTACCCTTTTGCCCGATAAGGGGATAATTTTGTTCTATATTTTTTTTATGCAAAGCGTATTTTTTGCTTGCGCATGATGTTAAACTACCTGCCAATAGCAGTAAAAAGAAAAGTTTTTTTAGCATATCATTTATTTTTTTCGGATAATAAATACCCCATCCCGTACAGGCAAAATTAACTTTTCTACCCGTTTATCCGCACATATATAATCGTTAAAATGGCTAATATATGCCGTTGCTGCATCCGCCATTTTATCTACCACCTTGCCGCTCCACAGTACATTATCAACAATAATAATTCCACCAGGCCGTACTTTATCAAATACTAACTCATAATAAGCCAAATTATTTTTTTTATCCGCATCAATAAATACCAAATCAAAAATAGTATCTATGTGTTTAAGTAGCGTTAAAGCATCGCCAATTCTATAATCTACCACATCGGTTAAACCCGCCATTGCAAAATAATTACGCACCCTATCTTCCAGTTCTTCATTAATATCTAAGGTAATAATTTTACCCCCAGCCGCCAATCCCTCGGCAAAACACAAGGTAGCATAGCCAGTAAATGTGCCTATTTCTAAAATTTTTTGGGGTGCGATGATTTTACTGAGCATACTAAATAACCTACCTTGGTAATGGCCCGATGCCATACGAGGCATTAAAACTTTCAGTTGCGTTTCGCGGTAAATTTGCGCAAGCAAAGCAGGCTCGGGTTCGCAAAACGCTTCGAGGTATATTTTTAAAGCATCATTAGCTACATCCATGGCGTAAATATAACAAATGTGATTTTACAATTGTAAACCTGATATTAGCCGAAGCAAATAAAAACAGTTTCTAACCCTTAAAATATCATTATGACCATAAAAGATTTGCAACAACAGGTAGATATCTGGATAAATACCACAGGCATACGCTACTTTAACCCCCTTACCAATACTGCCATTTTAATGGAAGAGGTAGGCGAAGTAGCCCGCATAATGGCCCGCCAGTACGGCGAACAATCCTTTAAAAAATCGGACGAAGCCATAAACTTAGCCGACGAAATGGCCGACGTACTTTTTGTTCTCGTATGCCTAGCCAACCAAACAGGCGTAGATTTAACCATTGCTTTTGAAAAAAACCTAGCCAAAAAAACCAGTAGAGATACCGAAAGGCATAGGGATAATGAGAAATTGAAGTAATGCCTCGGGCATTCGGGCTTCGGGCTTCGGGCAACGGGCTTTCTTGTGTGTTGGTTAATTAGGTTTTTAGGCTTTGGGCAGATGGATTTTAGTTGTTTGTTAGTGCATTCGGGTGTTCCCCGAAAAGGGGCGGGCTTGGGGTTTATCCTGACAAAGGAGGGGCCATAGTCCTCAAAAAGCATCGTTATACTTCGCTTTTTTCCGGGCTAAGCGCTTCAATCCCTAATGCAGGCCGATGCCCAAAACCCTTTTCCAACCTTCAAAAACATTCAAATAACCAATATACACCCCCCCCTTTTTTGGCTGGGGGGAAAACCTTATTTTTACTCAAAATTAAACACAAGCATTGAACCCAACTACCCCACTGGCCGAACGCATGCGCCCTAAAACACTGGACAATTATATTGGTCAGCAACATTTGGTAGGGCATAATGCGGTATTGCGTAAAGCCATCGAAAGTGGCAATATTCCCAGTATGTTGTTTTGGGGGCCGCCGGGTGTAGGTAAAACAACCTTGGCTTTCATTATTTCGGAAACATTGAACCGCCCATTTTTTTCGTTAAGCGCCATTAACTCGGGGGTAAAGGAGGTGCGAGAAGTAATCGAAAAAGCCGTAGTTTATAAAAAAGGAGGCATACAACCCATATTATTTATTGATGAAATTCACCGTTTTTCTAAATCGCAGCAAGATTCGCTTTTGGGTGCGGTAGAAAAAGGATTGGTAATATTGATTGGTGCAACCACCGAAAACCCTTCCTTCGAGGTAATATCGGCCTTGTTATCTCGCTGTCAAGTATATATTTTACAAATCCTCAGCGAAAGCGAATTATTAAATTTACTATCACAAGCCATAAAAAACGATAGTTTTTTAAAATCTAAAACCATTGTATTAAATGAAACCGAAGCCCTATTAAGATTATCTGGTGGCGATGGGCGCAAGCTTTTAAACACTTTTGAAATTGTGCTTCACTCGGCCAATAGCCCTCAAATAGAAATTACCAACGAAATGGTTTTGGCTAGCGTACAGCAAAATATGGCATTGTACGATAAAGCAGGCGAACAACATTACGATATTATTTCGGCCTTTATAAAATCAATTCGGGGCAGCGACCCTAACGCAGCCGTTTATTGGTTAGCCCGAATGATTGAAGGCGGCGAACAGCCCAGTTTTATTGCCCGCCGCCTATTAATTTTAGCTTCCGAAGATGTAGGAAACGCCAACCCCAACGCACTTTTACTGGCCAATACTTGTTTCGAAGCGGTAAATGTTATTGGTTGGCCCGAAAGCCGCATTATTTTATCTCAAACCGTTATTTACCTTGCCACATCGCCTAAAAGTAATGCCAGCTACGAAGCTATAAATAAAGCCCAGCAACTGGTAAAAGAAACTGGCGACTTGCCCGTTCCGCTGCATTTACGCAATGCGCCCACCCAGCTAATGAAAAACCTAAATTACGGCACCAATTATAAATATGCCCATGCTTATGAAGGAAATTTTGTAGAACAGGAGTTTTTTCCAGATAAATTAACAGGTAAAAAATTGTATAACCCTGGCGATAATGCAAGTGAAAATAAAATCAGGGAGTTTTTGAAAAAATTATGGAGGAAATATGGGTATTGAGGTGGGAGGCGGGCTTTCGGGCAGCGGGCTTCGGGTTTAATCCAACGTTTGTAGTGGGGTAATATCAAAAAAACAACCATATCCTTTAACACAATATTTTAATAGATAGGTGATTTTATTACGCAAATAAAACAATAAATGTATTAGTGTTTTTAATATCTTTGAAAATCGGTTTTTTACGATAAGAGTTTGATTTATTGCAATGTGTATAATTTCTTATCAATATTTATACATTTATTAATATCTATTTCTATTTTTGTGCTAGCCCCTCAAACAATTATGTATTTCAACAGCATTTATACGAAAGAGCAAATTGACAAACTTGGGAATGCCATCATATTTTTATGTGAGCGGATAAAACCCCTTTCAAAAACCAAGTTGCTAAAACTAATTTACCTCATTGAGGAATCGGCTGTTAAAAAACATGGTACCCCTTTTTTTAATCTGAGATTTGATGTGTGGCGGCTGGGGCCTGTTTCTCGTGATCTTTATGCAGAAATAACAGGAGAACTTTCGTTGCTTGAAGATTATATTAAAAAAGTTGAAACGAACGGGAATATCAACGTAGTAGCAAAAAAATATTTTTCTGATGATGAGTTTAACGACCTCGAAATAGCACTTTTAGAACAGATTACAACATCATTTAAACACTATTCTGCCGACCAGCTTATCGAACTTACCCACAGAAAACATTCTCCTTGGTACATAGCCGCCAAAAAAAATGGTTTACTTGAGCCTTTTGAGAATGGATTTGCAAACACATCAGATGTTGAAATTGATCTTTCGGAAATGCTTAGCGGTGACGATGTGAAGTTAGCCATTTACAATGGGCATAAGGATTTTTTAGACTACTCTAGGCAGCTAAAAATTTGATGTACACTGCTGGTAATATTATTTATTTCGACCCGTTTTATTTCAAAGATGGGTCGGTTTCAAAACCAAAGTATTTCCTTGTAATAAAAATAGTTGGTGCTAATGTCTTGATTGCAAGCTTACCATCAAGTAAAGTCCATTTGCCCAATCATCTTGAAATCAATCACGGGTGTATCGAAGTGCCTTCGGGAAATATCAATTGCTATGTGTTTAAAGCCAATAATGTGATTACAACAAATAATTGGGCGTTTCCGATGGATACTTTCCTGTACGGGCAATGGCTAGACGAATATAACATTGCCATACTGGAGGATATTTATCCCGTTGAGGATATCGATTACCAAGTCATTGGACAATTAACCATCCACGAGTTAAACAAACTTATCCAATGCTTTGCACAATCTGCTTCTGTAAAAAGAAAGTTCAAACGACTTCTTTCGGAATAATAGAAATGATGTTTAGCTTGGAATTGGTAAATCAGTAAACAGATGATGCCGTTTTTTAGGTCAACAGGAAAATTAAACAAAAGGGAAAAGTAAAACTTTCCCCTTTTTGTGGTCCCGACGAGAATCGAACTCATATCTAAAGTTTAGGAAACTTCTATTCTATCCGTTGAACTACGGGACCATTTTTCTACTTAATCACACTTCCATTATCAACCAAACCAGCAGGTGCTACAAAACTAAGTTTTCCGTCGGTATTTTCGGCCATTAAAATCATTCCTTGCGATAATATTCCTTTAATTTCTCGTGGGGCTAAGTTTATCAATACGCTAACTCGTTTACCTACAATATTTTCGGGTTCAAAATACTCGGCAATGCCCGATACTATGGTTCGGGTATCTATGCCTGTATCAACGGTAAGTTTTAATAATTTTTTGGTTTTAGCTACTTTTTCGGCAGTTAAAATGGTGGCGGTTCGTATATCTAAATCGGCAAATTGCTCAAAAGTTATGTTGGGTTTGGCGGGTTGTGCTACCTTTTGGCTTTGCAACGCTTCTGTTTTTTTATCTTGCAATTTTGCAATCTGAAAATCCATTGCGGCATCTTCCACTTTTTCGTACAATAGTTGGGCAGGGTTTAATTGGTGGCCATCTTCAAAAACAAGCTCTTCATCGTAATAAAAAACATCGCCTTTTAGGTGTAGCATTTGCTGTATTTTTTTTGCCGAGTGTGGTAAAAACGCCTGCATTAAAACCGATAAATGGCCAATAATATGCAAGCAATTTTGCAATACTTCACGGGCTGCTTCGGGCTCGGTTTTAAAGGTTTTCCAAGGTTCGGTTTCGGTAAGGTAGCGGTTGCCTAAGCGGGCAATATCCATTACCGATTGTAATGCGTTTCTAAATTTATAAGTGCTAATATGCGCATCAACTAAAGTATAAGCGTTAGCAATTTGGGTGTTAATGTCTTTGTTTTTCAACGCTTTACCATCAAGCACTTTGCCATCAAAGTACTTGTGCATCAGTATCATTACCCTATTTACAAAGTTGCCTAATATAGCTACCAACTCGTTATTTACACGGGCTTGGTAATCTTTCCAAGTAAATTCGCTATCGCTAGTTTCGGGCATTATAGAGGTTAGCACAAAGCGTAACTCATCTTGCTTGCCGGCAAATTCGTCTAAATATTCGTGTAACCAAACGGCGTGGTTGCGTGATGTGGAAAGTTTATCGCCCTCGAGGTTTAAAAACTCGTTGGCAGGTACGTTATAGGGCAGTATATAATCGCCGTGGGCATTAAGTATCGATGGAAAAGTGATGCAATGGAAAACGATATTATCTTTCCCAATAAAATTTATGAGGCAAGCATCGTCGGTAGGGTTGGCTTGTTTTTTCCAATACAATTGCCAGTTTTTACCGTTATCTAAAGCCCATTGTTTGGTAGCCGAAATATAGCCAATTGGGGCATCTAACCATACATACAGCTTTTTACCAGCGGCTTCGGGCAGGGGTACATCTATGCCCCAATCCAAATCGCGTGTCATAGATCGTGGTTGCAAACCTTGCTTTAACCACGAACTGCATTGGCCATACACATTGGTTTTCCACACGTCTTTTTTACCTACTAAAAGCCATTCTTCTAACCAAGGTTGGTATTTATCGAGCGGCAAATACCAATGTTTGGTTTGCTTTAATATAGGTTTATTGCCACTTAACGTTGATTTTGGGTTGATTAAATCGGTAGCATTAAGGGTGCTGCCACATTTTTCGCATTGGTCGCCGTAGGCGTTTTCGTTGGCGCAGTTTGGGCAGGTACCCACAATGTATCTATCGGCTAAAAATTGTTCAAACTCTTCATCAAAATATTGGTCCGAGTATTTTTCGATAAACTCGCCTTTCTCATACAAATTTAAAAAAAACTCTTGCGATAAAGTATGATGAATGGCCGATGAAGTGCGGTGGTAAATGTCAAAAGCTATCCCGAAATTATTAAAAGTATCTTTTATTTGGTGGTGATATTTATCAATAATTGCCTGTGGAGTAGTGTTTTCTTTTTTTGCTTTTATGGTAATGGCTGCGCCGTGTTCATCGGACCCGCACACGTAAACCACATCTTTACGTTGCAGGCGCAGGTGGCGTACAAAAATATCGGCAGGTAAATAAGCACCAGCTAAATGGCCAATATGTAGTGGTCCGTTTGCATAAGGCAATGCCGATGTTACTGTGTATCTTTTAAATTTATCTTGTTCCAAAACCTATTGTAAGAATTATAATTTTGCAAAGATAAATTTTTAGGTAGGATTTAGCTAAGAATGTGTATTATTAGTGTGGGCGGATATTTGTGATATTTAATTTTAAGTGCAGTTTTTATGTAATAAACTACAAGAAAATTATTTTAGGGTAAAAATATTTGTAATTCAGTCGGCGTTGCGTTAGGGATAGTCGTGGAAATCAATTTTGCTTAACTCGAAATTTTTAAATTAAATCAAGTTTTTTAAGCAAAATTATTGAAACAATAGCCCGCCCCTTTTCGGGGAACGCCCCAAAATTTATTGATTATTTTTCTTTTTGAGGAGGATCGTTATCGCCGTCGATTTTAGGCTCGTTTTTTAAGCCCTCGTATTGCGTGTTTTCGTTGCCGTTTTTTTCAGTATAAACACCTTCAACGGGTGTTTCCAAGTTTTGTTTTTGGCGTTCGGCTTCTTTTTTAGCCCGTATCAGTTGTTCCTTTAGCCTTCCATCGGGGTTAGATAGGAAGGCACTCGATTCCCGTTTTTTTGGATTTTGCATAGCAATTTAGATTATTGATTATTACATAAAATATCAATAATGTTGCCATACTATTTTAAACTAATTTGCCTTTTAATACTTTCTTCTAATGAAATAAAAGTTTCGGTACGTTGTATGCCCGCAATAGATTGCACTTCGTCGTTAAGTACATGGCGCAAATGATTGGTATCTCTACAAATAATTTTGGCAAACATAGAGTAGGCGCCAGTGGTATAATGTAGTTCTACTATCTCGCTTATTTTTTTTAATTGCGCTACAGCATCATTATATATTGAGCCTTTTTCGAGATAAATACCTAAAAAAGCGCAAACATCGTAGCCCACTTTTTGTGCATCTACGATAAGATTTGAGCCTTTTATGATACCTAAATCCTCCATTTTTTTCATACGAACATGTATGGTTCCGCCCGAAACGATGAGTTCTTTGGCAATTTCGGTGTATGCTGTGGTAGCATCGTTCATCAGGATAGATAGAATATCAATATCCAGATTATCAATTTCTAAATTTAAACGAGTTTTATCAATCATGTTTTAATAAATTTTATGATTTAGCAAAAATAAATAAAAAATACATAAAAATTAAATTATTTTGTTAAAAAATTTGCAACGTTTGTAGTATTATTTTACATTTGTTTCAGACAATTAGAAAATCGGAACAACCGAAAGAAAATTTATTAAAATAATAACACTGTAGGGTGGTGAAATTGGCAGACACACCTCCTTGTCTCGGTGGCGAAGATTTGGGAAATACCAGCAATGGAATATAACTGCTTCGTGTAGGTTCGACTCCTACCCCTACAGCTCTTCATAATTTAGGTTTATAATTGGTTAGTTTAAGCTCCTTCTCCCCGTTGGAGCTTAACTTTTTTATATACTTTTTTATTTTATTGCCATTTTTTTTCTTTTTTAGAAATTTACCGCCATTTTTTAGCGGGCTGTTTTTGTTAAAATAACAAAAGCAAAGCGTACTTATACTTTGTTGATAGTATAATTGTTGTTTTAAAAATTGTTTTGCTGTATTAAAGCGTGAGTGTTTTTAAATTAATAGGTAACCATTAATTTAAAAAACCAGGTTTTATGGTAACTAAACTTTCGGAGGATTAAAATATTTAGATGAGTTAATTTAAAGCTTATAAATATACTTATAGTGCAACATATTTGTAAAATTAGCTGGGTATAAAAGCAATAGGCTTTGCGTAAATCTTTGTGTTCTTTGCGGTAAATTTTTACCGCAAAGTGCGCAAAGGGAAAGCGCAAAGAACACAAAGCTGGTTGTAAGCATCATCAGTAAAGAAAAAAGATAAAAAACA
>RDXP01000159.1 GCA_004292865.1 Sphingobacteriales bacterium | reverse complement strand
GATACAATTAAACTAACTTTTGACGCAAAATTCAACGACATAGACGAGGAAAGCCTTATACAATCTGAAATTTTAAGGCAAATTGACAAATCAATCAATAATTCAATCGGGACGTTTCACGAACAAATTTTAGGCGGAATTGAGGGTTTTGAAATTGGTAAATTGAGTGGTTTCGACATCAAAGCTAAAGACAATACTTTGTTTGCCGACATCAAAAATAAGCACAACACAATGAACAGCAGCTCGGCAGAAAGCCTGTTTCAAAAATTAAAAGTCTATGCCGACACTTACAAAAAAGCAAATTGTTATTGGGTTCAAATTTTAGCCAAGGGAAGTTTTAATGAACTTTGGAAAGGCGAAATAAATGGCAAAGAATACAGTCATAGCAGGGTTTTCAAAATTTCAGGCGACCAATTTTATGCTTTGCTTTCGGGCAAACAAGATGCACTTTTACAATTGTACAAAGCATTACCAAAAGCAATTAAAGAATATTTAAACGCAATAGAACACACTAATTCAATCGCCGAAAATTCTGCTATAAACCAAATAAAATCGGAAACTGAAACTTCCAAACGTAGCATTTTAGACCAAATAACTTTTGAGAATTATAGCTACTATTTAGGTTTTCAGGATTTATAAGGGATTAAAAAATAATTCTTCAATTGCATTTCTAAAATTATTCTTTCGTTACAAATAGATTGTGGAATTGTCTGTACTGAAAGAGGTTTAATTTTTACAGGTAATGGACTTGTTATAATTTTGGCTCTTGCAATGTATTTTATTGATTTTTCTAAATCAAAAATTGCATCAGGATTTAAATACTTTTCACGAATAAAAGTGTTTAAAACAGACTCAATTCTTCTCAATCGACCCAATGAAATTGTACCTTCTCTCATTTTTTTAATTTGTAATATCTATTAAGAAATTTCACAATCGAATAACCTACTTCTCTACCCAAATTTACCGGAACTGCGTTCCCGATTTGCTTGTATTGTTGGGCAATAGAACCTTCAAATTTCCATTCATCAGGAAAAGTTTGTATTCGGGCATATTCACGAACTGTAAACGGACGAGTTTCATCGGGATGACAGCGTTCGGTTTGCTTTTGTGCAGGGCTACAAGTTAAAGTTAAACAAGGTTCGTCCCAACCAATTCGCCTTGCAATACCCGTTTTTCCGCCACCGAGATTAAAACTACCACCCATAAATTGCTTTTGAATATCTAAAGGTAAATCACGCCAGTAGCCTTTTGGTGGCACTAAATCTAAAACATCAATTTTGCTTTTCGGGTATTTTGCACCTTCCGATTTTGGCACATTGGTTTCAAATAAATCGCCTTTTTTTAAAGCATCTTTTAAGTTGTATATTTTTTTGTAAGGTTTTGGGTATTCATATTTTAAATCAATATCTTTTCTAATTCCTACTAAAATTAAGCGTTCACGCTTTTGTGGCACTTTGTAATTTATAGCTTTCAACACTTGAAAAGGCACAACATTGTAACCAATTTCATCTAAAATTGAAATCATCCCTTGCAAGGTTTTTCCGTTTTCGTGGCTCAACAATCCACGAACATTTTCGCCTATACAAATTGGTGGGTTTACTTCTTTTACCACTCTTGCAAACTCATAAAACAAAGTTCCTCTTGCATCAGCAAGACCTAATTTTTTGCCTGCATAACTAAACGCTTGACAAGGAAAACCGCCAGTTACAACATCAACTTTATTATGATATTCAGTAAAATTAAATTCTTTAATATCGCCTTCCATCACCTTCCAGTTCGGACGGTTTTTGCGTAACGTTTGACAAGCCCATTTATCAATTTCATTTAAAGCCACACATTTTAAACCTGCTTTTTCCATTCCAACAGCCAAACCGCCAGCACCTGCAAACAATTCTAAAACACTATACTCATTTTCGGGTTCGACAAAATTGGTTGTAATTTCTTTTATGTCATTAACCAAAAAATCAGTAAATAATAATTGGACTTCGGCTCTTTTATAAACGCGGTAATTACTCATTGGCTCACGGACAGCAGTTAATTTGCCATCCCTATCCCAACGCCTTAAAGTTTCTTTACTTTTGCCTATCAATTCAGAGGCTTCCGACAATGTTAAATATTTATTCATAACCACCTAGTTTAACCTTATACAATGGTTACAAACTTACTGCATAAAATGACACAAACAACACCGACCGAAAAAAAAGAACGAACGCTTAACAGCACATTTACAATTGGTGCGGTTTTATGCTCCGATGATACTTTTGTGGTAACCGAAGCTTCAGCTCTCCGCTTCAACATTTATGCTAAAATGAGCCACCTTTGCCAAGCCAAAAATGTTTTGTACAATAATGCAACACATTCATCTTTAGCGGCATAAACCCCACTACTGTATATCGCCATAAGCTTCTAAAATACGTTTTACCAGTTTATGGCGTACCACATCATCGCCGTTAAGGTAAATAATTTCTATACCTTTAATATCGGCCAAAATACGCAGGGCGTTGTGCAAGCCCGATTGTTGCTTGCGGGGCAAATCTATTTGGGTAACATCGCCAGTAACAATAAATTTTGCCGTAGGGCCCATGCGGGTTAAAAACATTTTTAGCTGTAAATCGGTACTGTTTTGTGCTTCATCTAAAATCACAAAGCAATTATCAAGCGTACGGCCACGCATAAATGCTAGTGGCGCAATTTCTATGGTACGGTTTTCCAGGTATGTTTTTAGCTTATCGGCAGGTATCATATCGTCCAGCGCATCGTATAATGGGCGCAAGTAAGGGTCTATTTTTTCTTTTAAATCTCCCGGAAGGAAACCCAAATTTTCGCCTGCTTCTACCGCTGGTCGGGTTAAAATAATGCGTTTTATTTCCTTGTTTTTTAATGCCCTAACAGCCAAAGCAACAGCGGTATAAGTTTTACCTGTACCTGCTGGGCCTATGGCAAAAAGCACATCGTTTTTGGCCATACTATTTACCATACGGCGTTGGTTTACGGTACGGGCTCGCACCATAATCCCATTAGGGCCAAATACAATAACTTCTGATTGTGCCAAGCCTGCTGCGGTATCGCCGTTGGGTGCATCGGCGGGGCTTTCGCTTTGGTTACGGCTGCCCAATATACTTTCTACATCGTTGGTTGATAGGTTATTAAACTGGTTAAGGTGGTTAATAATTTTGCCTATTTTTTTACTAAAAATTTGCAATTCTTCGTCATCGCCTAGGGCTTTTACTTCGGTACCACGGGCTACAATTTTTAGTTTAGGAAACGCTCGTTTAATAATTTCGTAAAATTCGTTGTTGGGGCCCCATAATAATGCTGGGCTTAAATTGTCGAGGGCTATTTTAATTTCGTTCAAGGCTTAGTTTTTTAAAAGTCTGATATTTTTGTGAATTAAAAATTGAATATTTGCAAGCGTTATTGGTGTACTACAAGATTAAGCATAAATATTTAATTTTTTAATGGCAATTATTACTTTAACTACCGATTTAGGCTATAAAGATTTTTACCAAGCTGCTTTAAAAGGAAGCATCCTAAAAATATTGCCCAGCGTAACCATTGTTGATGTTACCCACGAAATACAAGCCTTTAATATTTCGAGGGCTGCCTTTATTTTAAAAAACTGTTTTAATTATTTTCCGCAAGGTACAGTGCATTTAATCGGCATTGATACCGTTTACAGTAAGCAGCAAAAATATTTGGCTTTAAAATACAATGGGCATTATTTTGTGGGCTCTGACAATGGCATTTTTTCTTTAATTTTTGAGGCTGAACCCGAAGAAATTGTGGAAATAAATATTTTACAGGATTTAAAATTTTTACACTTTCCCCTAACCGATATTTTGGTAAAAGCAGCCTGTAGCCTGGCCGCAGGCGGTAAACTTAGCCAAATAGGCATCCCGGCCAACGGTATTGTACAACGTATTAGCTTACACCCAGGGCTAGAGGGCAGCCAAATTAATGGTAGCGTAATTTTTATTGATACTTTTCAAAACGTAATTACCAATGTAACCAAAGATTTTTTTACCAAGGTACAGCGAGGTAGAAACTTTACCCTTTATTTACGCAAACACGAAACCATTAAACAACTAAGTTGGCATTATAACGAAGTACCCGAAGGCGAAAAACTGTGCTTATTTGGCATATCAAACCATTTAGAAATAGCCATTAACAAGGGCAATGCAAGTGGCTTATTGGGCCTAAAAATTAACGATAGCATCAAAATAGAATTTGGATAAGATTTTTTATTTGCCCCTGCCCTATTTTAACATTGTTTAACCCCATCTGTTTTTATTAAAAATTGACTTGTATTATTTATTAATCTATCTTTGCAGGATGTTTAAAAACAAGGTAATCGTAATTCTGAGTTTTATTGTTTTATGCTCAACCGTTTTCACGGGATGTAAAAGCCGTTTCGAGAAATTAAAAGCCAGTACCGATGTGCCTAAAAAATACCAAGAAGCCATCCGTTTATACAACAAAAAAGATTATGCCAAGGCCTTAATTTTGTTCGATGATTTGGTACAACGCTACCGAGGCCGCTCCGAAGCCGAAGATTTGTACTATTACTACTCGTTTAGCAACTATAAACTAAAAGATTATTTATCAGCAAGATACCATTTTAAAACCTTTGCCGAAACCTATCCCAACAGCTCCCGAGCCGAAGAATGTAGGTTTATGGCTGCTTATTGTTTTTACCAAGATTCGCCCAATTTTTCGCTCGATCAGGAAAATACCTATAAAGCTATTGAGGCCTTGCAATTGTTTATCAACCTATACCCTAAAAGTAGCCGTGTGGCCGAAGCCAGTAAACTGATACAGGATTTGAGAGATAAATTAGAAAAAAAATCGTATGCCAATGCCAACTTATTTTTAACAATAGGCGATTACCAAGCTGCCGTAATAGCTTTCCGAAATTCGATACGTGATTTCCCCGATACAAAATTTGCCGAAGAAATGGAGTTTTTAACCATAAAATCTTTATATCTTTACGCAAAAAATAGCTACGAAACAAAACAAGAAGACCGCTATACCGAAACCATTGATGAGTATAACCGATTTATAGAAAAATACCCCAAAAGCAGCTATACCAAAGAAGCCGATAAGTTAAAACACGAATCAGAAAAAGGTATAGAAAACGCAAAAAACATTTTGGCATTAAGCCTCGAATATAAAAAAGCACAAAATGACACAAAACAATAACGATAAACCAACCGTTGCCAGTTCAACCGTTACCCGCGATTTAAGAGAATTTGACATCGCTACCGATAATGCCTACGAATCGTTGGTAATTATTAGCAAACGAGCCAACCAAATTGCAGCAAATGTAAAAGAAGAATTACACGCTAAACTAGCCGAATTTGCCACTGCAAATGATAATTTGGAAGAAATATTTGAAAACAGAGAGCAAATAGAAATTTCTAAATTTTACGAAAAAATGCCTAAACCTACTTTGGTGGCTATTGACGAGTTTTTACACGATAAAGTGTATTTTAGAAACCCAGCTAAAGAACAACAAGCCTAATTTTTTTATCTTTAAGTGCTTAAAATAGGATATGCTTAAAGATAAAAATATAATTATTGCTGTATGTGGCAGCATTGCGGCCTACAAAGCCGCCGAACTGGTAAGGCTTTGTGTAAAAGCCGGTGCGCAGGTACGGGTAGTAATGACTGCCGATGCCACCGCTTTTATTAGCCCACTTACACTAGCAACGCTATCGCAAAACCCCGCTTGGGTTAACTATTATACCAGCGAAACTGGCGAATGGAATAACCATGTAGAATTAGGCTTGTGGGCGCATTGCCTTATTATAGCCCCAGCCACCGCAAATACAATAGGCAAAATGGCCAATGGTATTTGCGATAACTTATTGCTAGCTGTGTACTTATCGGCCAAATGCCCCGTTTATATTGCCCCAGCCATGGATGTAGATATGTGGAAACACCCATCTACCCAGCACAATATCCAAAAACTAATTAGCTATAACAACACTATCATCCAGCCCGATTATGGCCAGCTAGCCAGCGGCTTAACAGGGCAAGGCAGGCTAGCCGAACCCGAAAATATTTTATCATTTGTAAGCAACAATATCCAAAAAAGCCTGCTGCTAAAAGGGAAAAATATTTTGATAAGTGCTGGCCCCACCCAAGAAAGTATCGACCCTGTAAGGTTTATAAGCAACCAATCAACAGGTAAAATGGGCTATGCCATTGCCCAATATTGCGCCAATGTAGGCGCACAAGTTACTTTAATAAGTGGGCCAACGGCTTTAAGCATCCAGCATCAAAATATTAAAAAAATAGATGTAATTACAGCCAATGATATGTTTACAGCCCTGCATCAATATTTCGCTGGGGCGGATGCCTGTATTATGTGTGCCGCCGTAGCCGATTATACTGTTAAAGATATTGCCAACCAAAAAATTAAAAAAAACGAGCAAAATTTAACCCTAGAGCTAGTAAAAACAAAAGATATTTTGGCCAGCCTAGGTAAAATAAAAACCGATAAACAATTATTAATAGGCTTTGCCCTCGAAACCAACGATGAAGAAAACAACGCCATAAAAAAATTAAAACAAAAAAATTTAGATTTAATTATCCTCAACTCATTAAACGATGACGGGGCAGGTTTTAAAACCGATACAAATAAAATCACCATCATTGATAAAAACTTACACAAAACAACGTTTAGTTTAAAAAGTAAACATGAAGTGGCCAAAGATATCTGCACAAAAATTATCGAATTATTTTAATATGAAAAAAAATTGCTGCCTATTATTAGCCCTTTTTTTAAGCATCAATTGCCTAGCACAAGATTTAAACGCTAGGGTACAAATACTATCACCCAAAATACAAAGTAATAATAAACGGGCCTTAGATGTGCTAGAACTAGCCATTCGCGATTTTTTAAATAACCGAAAATGGACTACCGACCCTATAAAATCAAACGAGCGCATTGATTGTAATTTTGTAATAAACATTACCGAATGGGATGGCTCTAACGTGTTTAAAGCCGAAGCACAAATAGTATCCAGCAGGCCAATTTTTGGGTCATCGTACAATAGCCCATTATTAACTGTAAACGATAAAAACTTTGAATTTAACTACTCGGAAGGCGAAGCCTTAGAATATAACGACCAAAGCTTTATCTCTAACCTTACCTCGCTACTGGCATTTTACGCCAATATAATAGCAGGGATGGATTACGATAGTTTTTCGAAACTAGGCGGTTCGGCATATTTTGCCAAGGCACAATTAATTGTAAATAATGCCCAAAATGCAAATTTTATAGGCTGGAAAGCATTTGATAACCTACGCAACCGCTACTGGATAGCCGAAAACTTTAATAGTGCAACTTATACCACCTTACGAGAACTGCAATACACTTACCACCGCTTGGGTTTAGATATAATGGCAAGCAATGCCACCGAAGCCAAGCGAATAATAGCAAAAGCCTTACCCGATTTAGCCAGCATTGATAAACAAAAACAAGGCGCAATTATTAATCAAATGTTTTTTTCGGCTAAGGCCGAGGAAATTATTGGCATATTTTTAAAAGCCGACCCACCCGAAAAAATTAAACTGTATAACCTACTAGCCGAGGTTGACCCACTTAATTTAACCAAGTACGAAGAATTAAAAAAAGGTAAATAATTATCCTTAACCCACAATATGCTTAACCGCCTTTCTATAAAAAACTACGCATTAATAGATAACCTCGAAATACAATTCGACCAAAACTTAAACATTGTAACAGGCGAAACAGGTGCAGGTAAATCAATTATATTAGGTGCGCTTTCGCTGATACTGGGGCAACGGGCCGATAGCAAATATTTTTTTAACCAACAAAAAAAATGTGTAATAGAAGGTTATTTTAACATTAACCAATACCAACTAAACGCTTTTTTTGATGATAATGATTTGGATTATTGTGCCGAAACTATATTAAGACGAGAAATATCAACCGACGGAAAATCACGGGCGTTTATTAACGATAGCCCCGTAAACCTAAACACACTTAAAAACCTAGGCGAAAAATTAATTGATATACACTCGCAACACGCAACCCTAGAAATTAACAACGCCAATTTTCAATTAACAGTGGTAGATGCTATGGCTAACCACCAAGAACTATTACATACTTACGCCACCAACTTTAAAGCATACAAAGCCCTAAACAAAAAAGTACAAGATTTTTTGGCGCAAAGCGATAAAGAAAAACAGGAACTAGATTTTTTAAGCTTTCAGTTTACCGAGCTCGAAAACGCAAAAATACTGCCCAATGAACAAGTAATTTTAGAAAAAGAACTAGAAACTTTAACCCACGCCGAAGAAATTAAACGCAACCTTTTTACAGCCAATGCTTTGCTACAAGCACAAGAGCAAGCTGCATTAGCCCTACTAGCCGATGCCGCCCAGCAACTACAAAGTATAGAAAAATACCAAGCCCCTATTGCCGAAGTTTTTGTACGCCTAAAAAGCAGTATCATAGAAATAAAAGATATTGCCGCCGAAATAGAAAATTTAGAACAAATTACCCTTTTTGACGACGAAAAATCAAACCAAATAAACGAACGATTAAACCTACTTTATACCCTACAAAAAAAACATAAAGTTACTAGCAATGCGCAATTATTACTTTTGCAGGATGAAATAGCACAAAAACTCGATAAAATTGTATCTGCCGATGATGCTATTGCCCAGCTACAAGCATCGCTGCAAAAGCAAAAAGAAGACTTAATTTTATTGGCTAAACAAGTATCAAACAACCGCACAAAAGCAATACCTGTAATAGAAGAATATGTAGAAAAAACACTTGTAAATGTAGGGATGCTAAACGCACAACTAAAAATAAACCAAACCATTGCCACCGATAATAATTTAGATAACAATGGGTTAGATACCATAAAATTTTTATTTACCGCTAATAAAGGGCACCAGCTTAGCGAAATGAGCAAAATAGCATCAGGTGGCGAGTTATCACGGTTAATGCTGGCTATAAAATCGTTAATAGCGCAAAAAACCGCTTTACCAACTATTATTTTTGATGAGATAGATACCGGCATATCGGGCGAAGTAGCCAACCGTGTAGGCAATATGATTCAAATATTGGCCCAAAACATGCAGGTAATAGCCATAACCCACCTACCGCAAATTGCTGTAAAAGGCGAAGCGCATTATTTTGTGTATAAAGAAATTAAAAATGATTTTACCTTTACACAATTAAAACGCCTAAACCACGAAGAGCGGGTTTTTGAAATAGCAAAAATGCTAAGTGGCGAAAACCCCAAGGAAGCAGCTTTGCAAAACGCAAGGGAATTGTTGAATTGATGGAAGATGGGGAGTGGTTAGTAATTAGTGGTTAGTGGTTAGTGGTTAGTATTTATGTTTAGGAACAAGATTAAAATTAGTTAATTTTGAGGTTTTTTCTCAATTATAAAGTAAAAATTAAGTATTTTAATAATTAATACCTTATTATTGTAAAATATTCTCCAAACACAAAAAATGATAGTAGAATTTACAGTCGGTAATTTTCTTTCTTTTAATAAAAAAGCAACTTTAACTTTTGAGGCAAAAGGCATATCGGAATTAACTGAAAATGTTTTTACCCATCATAAACAAAAGCTGCTTAGGTCGGCGGTAATTTATGGTGCCAACTCTAGCGGTAAAAGTAATTTGATTAAAGCATTAGATAGAATGAGGGATAACGTACTTTTTTCGGTTAGGCTTAACAGTAGCGATGCCTTAGATTTTAGTCCGTTTTTATTATCCAGCGAAAGCGAAAACCAAGCTACCTTTTTTGAAGTTATTTTTTATGTAGATGCTATAAAATACCGATATGGGTACGAATATAATTATACTGAAATTATTAACGAATGGCTTTTTATTGGCAATAACTCGAAAACCGAAAAACCATTATTTATTAGAACAAAGGAGGGTATAGCTGTTGCCGATAAGTTTGAAGAAGGAAAAGGGAAAGAAGTTTCTACCAATGATAACCGTCTTTTTATATCGCTTGTGGCACAATTGGGGGGTATTGTTTCAAAAAAAATACTCGAATGGTTTAAAAATTACAATGTATTATCGGGGCTGCAACCTAAAGATTACAATGGTTTTACATCAACAATGCTGCATAAAAAGCTCGACGGATGCAATCAATCGCTGTTGTTTTTCGAAAATTTAAAATTAGGTTTTAAAGAAATTAAAACAAATGAATTGGAATTTAACCCCTTAGATATTCCAGATGAAGTGCCTAAAAGGTTACAATTAAAATTAATTAAAGAATTAGCTGGTAAAAAAGAAATTACTTTAAAAACGGCACACAATAAATTCGACAAAAAGGGTAATATTGTTGATATAGTTTTTTTTGATAAAGATAAAAACGAATCGGAGGGTACCAATAAAATAATAGATTTATCGGGGCCAATATTTGATACGCTAAGCCTTGGTAAACTATTAATTATTGATGAGCTAGACGCAAAATTGCATCCATTAATAACTAAACACATTGTGGGTTTATTTAATAACCCATTAACCAACACAAAAAATGCACAGCTGTTATTTGCAACCCACGATACAAACCTTTTAAGCACCGACCTTTTTAGGCGAGACCAAATATGGTTTACCGAAAAAGACGATTTTGAGCAAACAGATTTGTATTCGCTTTACGATTTTAATTTGCCCGATGGCACAAAAATTAGAAACGATGCTAACATAGAAAAAAATTATATTAGAGGCCGATATGGTGCTATACCTTTTATTACAAACTAAAATAAAAGCAATATGGCAAGAGTAACTAAAATAGATAATGCGTTGCAAAAACGTTTTTCTTACAAAAAGAAAAACACAAACACTAATAAACAACTAGTTACCTATTTTTTAATTGTGTGCGAAGGCGAAAAAACAGAACCAAATTACTTTAAAAAATTCCCTAAAAAAGTAGGTAAAGTAATTTATGATATACAATTTGAAGGTGGAGGAATAAGCACTACCAAAGTTGTGGAAAAAGCAATGGAGTTGCGAGAAAAATCGAACCAAAAATTTGATAGCGTTTGGGCTGTTTTTGATAAAGATAGTTTTAAATCAAATTTATTTAATAGTGCCATTTTAAAAGCTAAAGCCAATAAAATAAAATGTGCTTGGAGTAATGAAGCGTTTGAACTTTGGTATCTTTTACATTTCCATAACCGCATAACGGCAATGGATAGAGACGAATATAAAAAAGCAATAGAAAATGCTGTAAACGATAAAATTGAAAAAAAGAAAACTATTTTTAAATATAAAAAAAACGACCCAAATATGTATTTACTTTTGGGTAAATTTGGCGACCAAAATTTAGCCATAAAATGGGCTAAAAAATTAAATAGTATAAACGAAGGTGAAAATTTTGCCAATTACAATCCATCAACCCAAGTATATAAATTGGTAGAAGAGTTAAACGGTAACTCGGTAGAATTTAATAACGAAATAATTAAAAAATATAATAACGGGCAATAAAAAAGCCCTTTGCAAAAATTAAATCATCAATAAAAAAATGCCTGCAAAAGCAGCATAAACCAATATCAATAAAACAAAAACAAAATGGCATACAACTTATTAAAAGGAAAAAGAGGAATTATTACAGGCGCATTAGATGAAAACTCAATAGCGTGGAAAGTGGCGCAAAAAGCGCATGAAGAAGGGGCAACCTTTGTATTAACTAACGCCCCAATTGCCATGCGCATGGGCGAAATTAACAAACTGGCCGAAGAAACAGGATCAACAATTATACCTGCCGATGCTACCAGTATCGACGATTTAACCAACTTATATACCAAAGCACAAGAGGTTTTGGGCGGTAAAATAGATTTTGTTTTACACTCTATTGGTATGAGTGTAAATATCCGTAAGAATATACCCTACACCGAATCTAACTACGATTATTTTGCAAAAGGTATTGATGTATCGGCTATGTCGTTTCATAAAATGCTGGCCGTAGCTAAAAAATTAGATGCCATAAACGAAGGAGGTAGCGTGGTAGCTTTAACCTATATGGCAGCGCAACGTACCTACCCTTTTTATACCGATATGGCCGATATTAAGGCAATGTTAGAGAGCATTGCCCGCAGTTTTGGCTACCATTACGGGCTAGATAAAAAGGTAAGAATTAACACAGTATCGCAATCGCCCACCAAAACAACTGCAGGTACAGGTATTAAAGGTTTTGGCGATTTTTACGATTATGCTAACGCAATTTCGCCATTAGGCAATGCCGATGCCGAATCGTGTGCCGATTATTGCATTACCTTATTTTCTGATTTAACCCGTATGGTAACTATGCAAAATCTTTTTCACGATGGTGGTTACTCATCAACTGGGGTAAGTATGGATGTGATGGAAAAATTAGGTATTGCAAACCAATAAAATGTTTTACAAAGATTCAAAAGCCTGTTTCTGATAAAGAAATGGCCTTTTTTATTGGGCGAAAATATTTCGAGTTGATAAAATTGAAACGTTTACGCTGTTGACTGGCCGTAAAATAAAAAAATCCTGATGGAGTTAACTACATCAGGATTTTTTTTAATCGCTTTTAAAAAAATTAATTATCTAAAACGCCTTCGGCCAATACAATAATTTTGTTGTGTATAACTTCAACTACACCACCCAAAATATCAAAAAACTGTTCGCTTTTTCCATTTCGTACCGTTATTTTACCATCGTCTAGGGTTGAAATTATGGGTGCGTGGTTGTTCAAAATCTCGAACGAACCCTGCTTACCCGGTACAGTAACCGAGGTAACCTCGCCTTCAAATATTTTTTTATCGGGGGTTAAAATTTCTAATATCATCAGCTAAAGTATTATTGTGCGTTAGCTTCTTCTAAAATTTTCTTTCCTTTTTCAATGGCTTCTTCAATGCTACCAACAAGGTTAAATGCCGATTCGGGATATTCATCTACCTCGCCATTCATAATCATATTAAAACCTTTAATGGTATCTTTAATATCAACCAATACACCTTTTAAGCCTGTAAACTGCTCGGCTACATGGAAAGGTTGCGATAAAAAACGTTGTACCCTACGGGCTCTTGATACGGTTAGTTTATCTTCTTCGGATAATTCATCCATACCCAAAATGGCTATAATATCTTGCAATTCTTTGTAGCGTTGTAAAATTTCTTTTACGTTTTGGGCGCAGGCATAATGCTCATCGCCTACTACGGCGGGCGATAGGATGCGTGATGTAGAATCCAATGGATCAACCGCTGGGTAAATACCTAACTCGGCAATTTTACGAGATAATACTGTGGTAGCATCTAAGTGGGCAAATGTGGTTGCGGGTGCAGGGTCGGTTAAATCATCGGCAGGTACATAAACCGCTTGTACCGATGTTATTGAACCTCTTTTTGTAGAGGTAATACGCTCTTGCATGGTACCCATTTCGGTAGCTAAAGTAGGTTGGTAACCCACTGCCGATGGCATACGACCTAATAAAGCCGAAACCTCGGAACCTGCTTGGGTAAAACGGAATATATTATCGATAAAAAATAAAATATCTTTTCCTTGCCCATCGGCTTCGCCATCACGGTAATATTCGGCTATGGTTAAGCCCGATAAAGCCACACGGGCTCTAGCACCTGGAGGTTCGTTCATTTGGCCAAATACGAAAGTTGCTTTCGAATCTTTTAACGCTTCACGGTCTATTTTAGTTAAATCCCAGCCACCTTCTTCCATCGAATGTTTAAAGGCATCGCCGTATTTTATAATACCTGCTTCAATCATCTCACGCAGTAAATCGTTACCTTCACGTGTACGCTCGCCCACACCTGCAAATACCGAAAGACCATCGTAAGCCTTTGCTATATTGTTAATTAACTCTTGAATTAATACTGTTTTACCTACCCCAGCACCACCAAACAAACCAATTTTACCACCTTTGGCATAAGGCTCTAGCAAATCAATTACTTTAATACCTGTAAAAAGTATTTCGTTTTCGGTTGATAAATCTTCGAAACGAGGAGGTTGGTTGTGTATTGATTTTCCGTTGGTTTTGTCAACGTTTTCTATCCCATCAATGGCATCGCCAACTACGTTAAACACACGGCCTTTAATGGCTTCGCCTAT
>RDXP01000012.1 GCA_004292865.1 Sphingobacteriales bacterium | reverse complement strand
TATTTTTGCCACCATTGCTGGCCGCCTGCGAGAGCTGGCTTACCTTAACAAAGGCATACATTTAGATTTGGTTGATGAGCGTGAAACCGACGATGAAGGTAATTTTTTACACGAACATTTTTACAGCGAAGGTGGTTTGCGTGAGTTTGTTAAATATTTAGATGAAACCCGTACATCGTTAATTCCCGAAGCCATTTATATTGAGGGCGAAAAAAACGGTATTCCGGTTGAGCTGGCTTTTACCTACAATAATTCGTACAGCGAAAACGTACACTCGTACGTAAATAATATCAACACCATTGAGGGTGGAACCCACATTGCGGGTTTCCGTAGGGGCTTAACCCGTACCTTAAAATCGTATGCAGATAAATCTGGATTGTTGAAAAACATGAAGATTGAAATCACGGGCGATGATTTTAGAGAAGGGCTAACCGCTGTAATATCGGTTAAAGTACAAGAGCCACAATTTGAAGGCCAAACCAAAACCAAATTGGGTAATAACGAGGTTACAGGTGCTGTAGATATTGCCGTAGGCGAGGCTTTGGGTAATTACCTAGAAGAAAATCCGCGTGAAGCAAAACTAATTGTAAACAAGGTAATTATAGCTGCACAAGCTAGGGCAGCAGCCCGTAAAGCTAGGGAAATGGTGCAGCGTAAAAACGTAATGGGCGGCTCGGGTTTACCCGGCAAGCTGGCCGATTGTGCCAATAAAGACCCATTGGTTTGCGAACTTTACCTAGTGGAGGGAGATTCGGCAGGTGGTACAGCCAAGCAAGGGCGTAACCGCGATTTTCAAGCCATACTCCCCCTAAAGGGAAAAATATTGAACGTAGAAAAAGCGATGGAGCATAAAATTTACGAAAACGATGAGATAAAAAATATTTTTACCGCATTGGGCGTAAGTATTGGCACTGCCGAGGATGATAAAGCCTTAAACACCGCCAAATTACGCTACCACAAAATTATTATTATGACGGATGCGGATATTGATGGTTCGCACATTACCACGCTAATTTTAACCTTCTTTTTTAGGTATATGAAACAGCTGATAGAGTTTGGCAACATTTATATTGCTGCCCCGCCGCTGTACCAAGTTAAAAAAGGTAAAGATTTTGAATATTGCTGGAACGACCAACAACGAGACGTAGCCGTACAACGCCTTAAAGGTGCTGGTAAAGAGGACAGTGTACACATACAACGTTACAAAGGTTTAGGTGAGATGAACGCCGAGCAATTGTGGGAAACCACCCTAAACCCCGAAACCCGTACCCTAAAACAAGTAAGCATTGATAATGCTGCCGAGTGCGACCATATATTTTCGGTACTAATGGGTGATGAAGTTGCCCCACGCCGAGAGTTTATTGAAAAAAATGCCAAGTATGCTAAAATTGATGTGTAGGAATTTTTGTCTGAATTAGGATTTTTAGGATTTAATGATGGTAGGATGCGAATGGTAAATTAACCATAAATCTACATATTGTCTGAACTAGGATTTTTAGGATTTAATGATGGTAGGATGCGAATGGTAAAATAAAAATTAAACGATTTCAAGAAATCAAAAATCACACCTCAAAAATCCGCAATCCTCATCTTGTTCGAGTTTAAAAAATTCAGCGTAAGCCAGCAAAATTGCCCCATGAAAATAAATACCGATGGGGTATTATTGGCTGCTTTGGCAGGAGTGGAGCATAAAACCGAGATGCTAGATATTGGCACTGGCACAGGTGTTATTGCTTTAATGTTGGCCCAAAGAAATGAAGGTGCGTTTATTGATGCCCTAGAAATTGATGCCGAAGCGGCCAAAACTGCTGCATTAAATTTTGCTAATTCGGTATTTAATAATCGTTTAAAAGCACACCAGCAAAGTTTTCAAGATTATTTTAAAAATGAACCTCGAAAACATTACGACCTTATCGTTAGCAATCCTCCTTTTTTTATTAATGCCTTAAAATCAAACCAAGAGAAAAAAAACTTGGCTAGGCACACTTCCGAAATTTTTTTTGAAGATTTGATAAGCCTTTCAGCGGTACATTTAACAGCTAATGGACTATTAGAAATAATTATCCCTACCGAAATAGAAAAATTAGTTTTAGCTATTGCATGTAAAAACCAGCTTTTTTTACAACAAAAAATAAGTATTAGCTCGTTCGATAATACCAAAGCTATACGCTGTATTTTAAGTTTTGGTAAAAATGATGTTCCTTATCGGGAGATTTTTTTTACCATTTATGCCCAACAAGGCGTACATTCGGCGGCATATAAAAATGCTTTAAAAGATTTTTTCACCATATTTTAAATGAAAAAAATAGGCTTACTTTCCGATACGCACAGCTATTTAGACCCTGCGGTTTTTAAATATTTTGATAAATGCCACGAAATATGGCATGCTGGCGATTTTGGAAATATAGCTGTGGCTGATGAATTGCAAGCCTTTAAGCCTTTGCGAGGTGTGTATGGTAACATTGATGGTGCCGATGTACGCAGCGTTTATCCCGAAAATTTACGGTTTAATTGCGAGCAGGTTGATGTTTGGATAACCCATATAGGCGGTTACCCCAATAGGTATGCGCCAAAGGTTAAAAACGAAATTTATATAAACCCGCCCAAATTGTTTATCTGCGGCCATTCGCATATTGTAAAAATTATTTACGATAAAAAAATAAATTGCTTGCATATAAACCCAGGTGCGGCAGGCAAACATGGCTGGCACAAGGTACGCACCCTGTTACGTTTTGATATTAATGGCGATAGGATAGAAAACATGGAATTGATAGAGCTAAAGGATAGGTAGGATTTTTAAAATATACTCGCTTTTTTTCTTTCGTTTTCAAAAGCTACATCTACTGCCAAAGGTTTTATTTTGCCAGCGGCAACGGCTAGTTCATCGCACCTTTCGTTTTCTATATGGCCATTGTGGCCTTTAACCCAAGTAAATTTTACATTTTGATTTTTGTAAACGGCCAAAAATCTTAACCATAAATCTTTATTTTTTTTACCCTCGAAGCCTTTTTTTACCCAACCAAATACCCATTTTTTCTCTACCGAATCTATCACATATTTAGAATCGGAGTAAACCATAACTTCTTGATTTTGGGCTTTTATAGCCTCTAAACCCTTGCACACGGCCATTAACTCCATACGGTTATTGGTTGTAAGCCTAAAACCTTCGGCAATTTCTTTATAATGCGTACCCGATTTTAAAATAACGCCATAGCCGCCAGGGCCAGGGTTACCGCTTGATGCTCCGTCGGTATAAATTTCTATCATAGGGTAAAAGTAAAAAAATGTGTGTAAGATTTTTAGTAATTGTTTTTTTAGGAATTTTATACCGCAATATCAGCAATATAAATTTTGTAATATTGGGATAAAAAATTACTTTTGCACTCCCTGTAACAAATGGCGGTCGTAGCTCAGCTGGTTAGAGCACTGGTTTGTGGTGCCGGGGGTCGTGGGTTCGAGCCCCATCGTCCGCCCAAAAAAACCTTTCACGTAATTGTGGAAGGTTTTTTTATGGGAAGAGGGCTGTCGGGCTTTCGGGCTGCGGGCATCGGGCATCGGGCTTTGAAGTGTCGGCTATCAATAGCAAATAATTATAGTTAACATTTCGGTTGCAAGAAAAGCCCGTAGCCCGTCGCCCGAAAGCCCGCCGCCCTCCACCACAATTAGTTTCGTAGTTTCATTTTTGGCAATCCAATTTTATCAATTATTTTTTTCGCTTGTGTAAATTTTCAGGAAATAAAACAATTTTATCTAAACTATTAAGTCTTTCATCAATTATAACAAAAGGTACTTTGCTGGCGTTTAATTCTGCAATTGATTTCATAATACAAATTTAGCTTTTATTTTCTTTTTGCAAGAAAAGCCCGAAGCCCGTTGCCCGAAGCCCGTTGCTCAAAGCCCGTTGCCCGTCGCCCGTTGCT
>RDXP01000158.1 GCA_004292865.1 Sphingobacteriales bacterium | reverse complement strand
GGCCCAAAAGCAAAACTCAACACATTTTCGCTTTTATTTTGTAATGGTAAAGCATTACTTAACTCATCTAATACAAATAAAATACTGGCCGACGACATATTGCCATAATCACGCAACACCTTGTAAGCGTGTTGGTTTTGATGTGGTTGCAACTCAAAAACCTCATCGCAAACTTCTAAAATCCGCCTGCCGCCAGGGTGTATAGCGTACTGGCCAATATCGGCCAAAGCCAAACCTAATTTATTTAAAAGCGTTTGCGCTACATTTTTTATTTCGGCTTTAATTTGTTTGGCTACTTGGTTGCTTAGCTGCATTTGGTAGCCGTGGTTGCCTATTGTCCATGCCATTTGGTTGCGGGCTTTGCTTACTAGTTGGCTGTAAAAACCTTTAATGTTAAACAGTTTTTGGCTGGCAAAATCTTTGTGTTGCACCACCACGGCAGCGGCACCATCGGCAAATAGCGAGTTAGATAACCAATTATCCAACGTGTTTTCTTTTTGAAAATGGAGGGTACACAGCTCTACACTTAGCACCAAAACCGTAGCATTGGGCTGGGCTTTACAAATATAATCGGCCATTTTAAGCGCATTAAACGCCCCGTAGCAACCCATAAAATTTATGCAAGTACGCTCAACCCATGGGTTAAGGTTTAGCTGTTCTACAATTTCAATATCTAAACCTGGGGCGTACATACCTGTACAGCTTACAGTTATAACATGGGTAATGGTTTTTACATCAAAGTTTGGCAGGTTTTTTAATGCGTTTTGTATCGCCGCAAGGCAAATACCAATAGCCGTTTGCTGGTACAATTGCCCCCGTTGGGCGGTAGATGGGAAGGGCGTTAAACCAGCATCGTTACCAAAAAAAGAAAATTTACCGGGTTGCTTATCAAAATCGGTAATTACCGAATGCCTAAAATGTATGCCCGATGCGTTATAAAGTTTTTGCAACCGCCTGGCATTATCGCCACTTAATTGATGTGCCGTTTGCATAAAATTTAAAATTTGGTTTTGCGCAAATTTATTTACTGGGTTACTTGTACCAATTGCCGATATTACGCTACTCATTTCTTATATTTATTTGCTGTACAAATTAAACGCCAAAACCGATGTCTATTTTTTCCAAAGCTAACTTATTGCATTTACGTTTACCGTTTTCGGTACTATTATTACCTGTGTATGTTTTTGCACTTAGCCAAACCACTAATTTAAACGTTTTAAATGCGATATTGGTTTTTGTAGTTTGGCATTTACTGGTTTACCCAGCCAGCAATGCGTATAATAGTTATTTTGATAAGGATGAAGGCAGCATAGCTTTACTAAAAAACCCGCCAAAAATACAGCGCAATTTGTACCATTTAGCCGTTACGTTAGAGTGGCTGGGCGTAGCCTTGGCGGCAATTGTAGGCTGGCATTTTGTATTTTGTGTTTTGTTTTACAATGCACTTTCAAAGGCTTACAGTTATCCTAAAATTCGTTTAAAAAAATATCCTATCATTAGTTTTTTGGTAGTTTTTGTTTTTCAAGGATGGTTTATTTATGTGGCTACTTACTATGCGGTGGGCAATATTTATACAGGTTTTAATGCTATGGTTTTTTTGGCTGGGCTGGTATGTTCTTGCTTAATTGGCGCATCGTACCCCTTAACGCAGGTGTACCAACACGCCGAAGATGGCAATCGTGGCGACAAAACATTGAGCATTTTGTTGGGCATAAAAGGTTCGTTTTTGTTTTCGGGCGGTATATTTTTTTTAGGCTTTGGCCTGATGTTTTTATACTGGCAACAAGCGCAACAATTGCTAAACTTTTATGTTTTTGGTGTGATAACGCTGCCTGTTTTAGGCTTTTTTAGCTGGTGGTTTTGGCAGGTTTTTAAAAACGAAACTGCGGCATCGTACCAAAATATGATGCGGATGACGGTAATTAGTGCGGGTGTATTGCTGATATATTTTTTGTGGGTTTTTTGGGGTGGGCTTTAGGGCTTCGGGCGGATTATGGTCGGTTTTTTGTTGTCTAAAAACTATTGCTCAAATATTTTAATACCTGTATGGTTTTTAAGCGTTTGGCTTTTAATTCGTTTATTTTTTCTTGGGTTTCTAATACTTTTTGCTCGCGAGAGTTGATAAGAAATAATGAGCTATCGCCAAACCTAAATTTGGTTTCTTCGCCATTTAGCAAGGCTTTGTTATTGGCTTGTGTTTGCTCAAAAAGGGCAATTTGATTGGTAAAGGTGTAATAATCGTTGAGGTAATTGCGCCATTTATTGGCTATTTGGTTTTGCTTATCGTTAAGTATAAAGGTTGCATCTTGTATTTTAAGTTTGCTTAAACTGTATGCCGCTCGCTGTTTGGTAAATGTTAATGGCATTGAAAACGAAAAGCCAAATTTTTGGTTATTGTTTACATAAGGTGTATTAAAGTTTTGAAAACCATCTCTACCTGCATTTAATATACCGAGATTAAAATTTAAAGTTGGTTTTATTTCCTCGAGTTTTAGGCGGCGTTCAATATCTAGTTCTTGCAGTTTAAATATGTAGGCTTGTACTTCGGGGTTTTGCTGGGCAATGGTGGCAGGCAATGTTTGTAGTAATTGCGCTGGGGCGGGGTTTTCAAACACAAGCGAATCGGGGTTTATTTGTAATTTTTCGGGGTCGATGGCTTGGTTATTATCTAACCATAAAAAAGCGGATAAAGCGTTTTTGCTATTGTTTAGTTGTTGCTGGTATTCGTTTAGCTTAAATTGCCTTGTTTGCAATAAAATAAGTGCCTCTAGTGTATCAATAGCGGGTTTATCGCCGTTAGTAAATAATTGCTTGGTGCCATCAAACCGTATTTGGGCTAGGCGTACAGCATTGGTATAAACTTTGGTATTTTGATAAGCATTTAGCCAGTTGGTATAGCTTTGGGTGGCATCTAAAAACAAATCGTTAAGCATAATTTGTTGCTCGTTACGGGCTACCGATTGGTAAATACGGGCTTGTTTTAAGGCGGCTCGGCGGTCGTCGATAAACAGGCCTCGGCCTACCGGCACATTTAAACCTAGGTAACTTAGCCCTGTTTTGGGTACTTTATTTTCGGGACTTACAAAAGAGCCTTCGTACTCGGTATAGCTGCCTTTTAAATCAATACCATACCAAAGTGGTAGTTTAATTTCGGGTGTAAAGTAATTGTAATAGGTTGTGCCATCAAAAATTTTACGTTCTTTTTCGGCACTTAGTTTTGGGTCGAACCCGCCTAAAGCCATACGTTGGTTTAGTTTTGCTTTATCGTTAAACAAAAATGCTTGCTTGGCTATGGGGTGATATTGTTGTACAATGCCCAAATATTCATCTAGCGATAAGGTTTTATCTTGCGAAAGCGAAACAAAATAAGCTGTACAAAAAAACAAAACGAGGATTATTTTTTTCATTTTTTATCTTTTGCTGGCTTGGTGTCTTTGGTTTTACTTCCGTAGAAATCAGGCGGGAAACCATTAAGTTGTCGCCACATTTCGTACCATATAGGTACATTGTTTAGCAGGGCTATGGTTTGGCAGCCTGTGCCTAGTTTAAGTGATGATGGCCAAGCCTTGGTGCTAAAATCGGGTTTAACCCATACCTTAAACTTGCCTGTGGCATCAATATTATTATCAATAGCTGCTATTGTGCCTGTAAATAACCCGTAGGATGCTTGTGGCCAGCCCGAAAAAACAATGGCTGGGAAACCATCAAACTGTATTTGTACATGTTCGCCTTTGCTTATTAAAGGTAAATCAATAGGGTTTACATAAATTTCGATAGCTTTGCTAAAGTTAAGCGGTACAATGGCGAGTAGTTTTTCGCCGTCTTTTACGGTTTCGCCAATACCTGCTTTTATGGTTTGTAATACTTGGCCATTTTGTGGGGCTAGTATAAAATAAAACCCTTTACGCAGGTTATAATTAGCTAGTTGGTTATTTAGTTTGGCTACTTCGCTTTCGCCTGTTGCGGCTTGTGATTGTGCTGTAAATTTATCGCCTGTGGTTTTCGATATTTTTTCGGCATAGTCCTGTGTAGTGGCTGATAGGTCTATTTTTATGTTTAATAATTCGTTTTTGCCGTTGTAAAATTTGTTTTCGGAAGCTATTTTTTTGGCCAAGCTTTCTTGAAATAATTGCTGGCGTTGTTCGAATTCGGTAAGGGATTTTAGGCCGGCGTCAAACATTTCTTTTTGGCGTTTTAGCTGTTCGTTGGCAATTTTTAGTTGGTTATTGGCTGCTATCATGGCCATACTATCCGATTGTACTTGCAGGGTATATTGCTTAACCTTGTTGCGTAATTGCTCCATTTTCAGGTTCAGGCTTTGCGTCATTGCCACAAGTTGTTTATCGGCTTGCCCTACTTTATCTTTATAAAATTGGGTGGCATTGGCTTTGGCTTTTAACTGCTCGGCGGTACGCTGGGTAAGTTGTGGGTCCAGGTAATCGTCTTTAATTTCGGTAATTTGTAAAATGGTATCGCCTTTATTCACCATATCGCCATCTTGCACATACCATTTTACAATTCGGCCGGCTATAATGGAGTTTATTTCTTGCTGGCGTTGCTCGGGATTTAGGGTTGATACTTCGCCTCGGGATTGTATATTTTGAGTCCACGGTAAAAACAGGGTGCATATAATACCTATAAACACGCCCAAAATCCATTTAATTTTTTTGGTATGATGGCTTGGTTCCATCGTTTTACGAAACGATTTAAACGCATCACAATTATCTGTTTCTATATTTTCTTTTGAGAACATAAATTATACAACTTTACCTTTACTTAGTGTAATTATTTTATCGCATTGTGCGCTAAAATCGTTTAAATCAGAAACCGCTATTAAGGTAAAACTTTTATCCTCGATTAGCTTTTTGATGATTTTTTGGCGGTATTCGCTCTCGATACCGCTCCATCCGTTTTCTAATAGCAGTAATGATGGGTGATACAAAAAGCACCTTGCTAATAATATTTTTTGAACGGTGCTATTGGCTAGTTTACGCCCTTGCGAATCTAATATGGTATTAAAGCCTTCTTGCTTTTGTTCTAAAAACGGTTTAAGCCCCACCATTTCGCAGGTTTTAATTACTTCATCAAAATCTAGTGTTTTATTGCCTAGGGTAAGGTTATCCCAAAGGGTACCGTTAAACAGTTCTTCTTGCGCAAAAAACACGGCTATATTGGCCCTTAGTTTATCTGCATTAATGTTTTGTAAGGGTATGCCATTAATAGAGATATTGCCTGTGTAAGCACTGTAAGCCCCCGTTAATACACGTAATAAAGTGGTTTTTCCCGAGCCTTCATCGCCTTTTAAACATATTTTTTCGCCTGCATTTATACTTAGGTTTATTTGGCTAAGTATAGCTGGGCTATTGGGGTAGCTAAAACTTAAATTATTGGTAGCAATAGAAAAAGGTTTGTTATAATCAAATGTACTTATTAGGTTAGCGTTGGCTGAGTTATCTTTAGGTTTTTGCAATAGTTTATCTACTTTTTCGATAGATGTAAGTACATCGTAAATAGTTTCGAGGCTTACAATTATTTTTTCGACCGAGCTTAATATGGCTATAATAACGATTTCGGAGGCTATAAATTGGCCTAAATTAATTTGCTGGTTTACCAATAAATAAGTGCCTATAATAAGCATGGACGCCGTTATTAAAACCTTAAAGGCTATCATAATACGGTATTGAAACACCAAAATATTAAAATGTGCCGACCGTGATGTTAAATATCCATACGTAAGTTCATCGGTTTTGTGCAGGTGCATTTGGTTTTTTTGTGAAAATTTAAACGTTTTAATGGCCCGAGAAATCTCTTCCAACCAATGCGCCACTTTATACTTATAGTCGCTTTCTTGCATGCTGGTTTTAAAACCCGATGGGCTACTTAAATACAATATCATAGATACCAAAGTAAGCAAAGCAATACCAAAAACGATAAACACTGGGTGGTAAAAGCTAAGCAATATCAAACCAAAAAGTATTTGGATAGTAGCCGCCGGAAAATCAAGCAACAGCTTAGATAAACCTTTTTGCAAACTTGCCGTATCAAAAAAACGGTTTACAAGCTCGGGGAGGTAATAATTATCAACCCCTAATAAATCTAACTTAGGGATACGCTGGGCGTATAAAAAGGTTAAGCGTGTAAAAATACGCTGCTGTATGCGCTCGGTTACACGCATTTGCATAATCTGAAAAACACCGTTAAACAGTACACCTACTACCACAAAGCTAATAAGCACCACTAGCGATGCCGAAACCAAACCGCCAAATAATAAACCCACAATAGCCTGTATGCCTAGCGGTAACGATAACTGTATTAAGCCCGAAACAATGGCAAAAAAATAAATATTTGTAATTTCTTTGCGCTCAATATTAATTAATTGAAACAGTTTTTTTAATGCTCCTTTTAAATTATAATCTGTGGTTTCTGCCATTTGAAATGATAGTATATGTTTAAAATGCCCAAGGTCAAAGTAAGGTAATACTATTTATATAAAAAGTAAAATTATTGTAAAGTTAAGCCACAATTTATTGCTTCATGCTAGCTACCTATTTGTAATATGCAGGGGCAAATATACCCAAAAATGGGTATTAATGTGTTTTTTCGAAATCCCGAAAGTAACCTAATTAAAAAAAACATTTGTATTGGTGCTTAGCCCATCAGCAAAAATAGGTTTAAGGTATTTTGGGTTAAAAAATTGGCATAAAACAAGCTATTAACTAGCAATACAAAATTAGCCTAGCCATATTATCGCACCCCAAATAGTTGCCTACCACTTTATTTTTCTGCAAATTTGTTTTTTAGGTATGATAAAAAAAGAAACCATCGATCGTATTATAGAAACCGCTTTGGTAGAGGAGGTTGTGGGCGATTTTGTGCAGTTAAAAAAACGAGGAACAAGCATGATAGGGCTTTGCCCTTTCCATAACGAAAAATCGCCATCGTTTAATGTATCGCCCGCCAAGGGTATTTATAAATGTTTTGGCTGTGGCAAAGGTGGCGATAGCATTAGTTTTGTGATGGAACACGAAAAATATTCGTACCCCGAAGCGTTAAAATATTTGGCTAAAAAATACAATATCGAAGTTGAAGAAAGCGAAATCACGCCCGAATACCAAGCCGAGGTAGATAGGCGAGAAAGCCTGTATATTATTACCAATTATGCCGCTAAGTTTTTTGAAACAACAATGTGGGGCAGCCCAAGCGGGCAAACTATTGGCCTAAGTTATTTTAGAGAGCGTGGTTTTAGGGATGATATTATCAAAAAATTTGAGCTCGGTTACTCGCCCGATGAATGGACGGCTTTACAAGATAAGGCCATTGCCGATGGTTACCGCCCCGAGTTTTTGGAAGAAACCGGCCTAAGCGTAAAAAACGATAGCGGCAAAGTTTACGATAGATTTAGAGGGCGGGTAATGTTTCCGATACATAATTTTACAGGTAGGATTATTGGTTTTGGTGGCCGTACCCTAAAAACCGATAAAAACGTACCCAAATATGTAAATTCGCCACAAAGCGATATTTACAATAAATCAAACGTGTTATACGGCTTGTTTCAGGCCAAAAAAGCAATACGTGATGTAGATAATTGCTACCTAGTAGAGGGCTATGCCGATGTGATATCGGTACACCAGGCTGGAGTACAAAACGTGGTGGCAGCATCGGGCACATCGCTTACTCCCGAGCATGTGAAGATAATGGCTAGGGTTACCAAAAATGTAACCATACTGTTTGATGGCGATGCGGCAGGCATAAAAGCATCGTTAAGAGGGTTAGATATGATTTTGGAGGAAGGCTTAAATGCCAAAGTAGTACTTTTCCCCGATGGCCACGACCCCGATTCGTACATACAAAAACTCGGCTCGGCGGCATTTAAAACCCATATCGAATTACACCAACAAGATTTTATTTTTTTTAAAACCCAAATCCTGCTAAAGGAAGCCGCCAACGACCCCATTAAAAAAGCAGCTGTAATTAGGGATATTATCGAAAGCATTGCTAAAATACCCGATGCCATAAAGGCTTCGGTTTTTGTGCGAGAATGTAGCGCCTTACTTAATGTTGAAGAACGCATTTTAATAGCCGAACTCAATAATATAAAATTAACAAAATTAAAGAAAAATTATACCCGAAACCAGCCCGATGCTGAAAGCCCACAGCCGGCTACACACAGCCCACAGCCCGATAGCCCGCAACCCGAAGATGAAAGCCCGCAGCCGGCAGCTCGAGGCTCGTTAAACGAAACCGACGAACCACAAGAACATGAATTAATACGGGTTTTAATAAGCTATGGCGATGCACTGGTAAATTGGGATGGGATGACTGATACCTACATAGGCCCCTACATTATTACCAACCTTAGCGATATTAGCTTTAACGATAAACTATGCGAACGTGTAATAACTTACTACCACGATGAACTGGATAAAGGCATTATACCTACCGAAAAAGCCTTGTTGCAACATCCCGATAAGGAAATAAAAAACCTAGCAATTAGCTTAATATCATCGCCTTATATGCTAAGTGCCAACTGGTACGATATGCACCACATTAACGTACCCGACGAAAAAGTAAACCTAAAAGCTACCATTATGGGTGCTATTTTTCATCTAAAAAAGAAAAAAATTGCCACCATGCTTGCCGCCAAACAAAAACAATTACAAGCAGATAACACCAGCGAACAAGAACTGCAATTAATGCAACAATACCTACAATTAAAAGAAGTAGAAAAATATATTTCTAATTATTTGGGCTCCGTAATTATTAAATAATGGCACAACATAACAACACGGGCCATAATGGCGAGGCTATTGCCAAGGCCTATTTAGAACGTAAAGGCTACGAAATATTGGACGAAAATTGGTGCTATAAAAAAGCCGAGGTTGATTTGATAGCTTATTTAGATAGCACCATAATTTTTATAGAAGTAAAAACCCGTACAGGCAATTTTTTTGGTGAACCCGAGGATTTTGTGGACCATAAAAAACAACAATTATTAACCCAAGCCGCTGGCGAGTACATACATTTAATGAGCCATAAAGGCGAAATTAGGTTCGATATTATTAGCGTACTATTTACCCACGCTACCGAGTATAAACTTAACCATATTGAAGATGCTTTTTGGGATTATGGCACCCAATAGTGTAAAAAAATTGCAGTAACACTCTTTTTAAAAACGCTACAAATAAACATAAAATATGAACATGAATTTTCATACCCGAAAATGGGTAAAACCCGAAGACCTAAACCCAAACGGAACGCTATTTGGCGGTGTATTATTAAAATGGGTTGATGAAGAAGCAGCCATTTATGCCGTTTGCCAATTAGATAATAAAAGTATTGTTACCAAATACCTATCCGAAATTAACTTTGTAAGCTCGGCAAGGCAAGGCGATATTATCGAAATGGGTATAATGGCAACGCATTTTGGCACTACATCTATCACCTTAACTTGCGAGGTGCGTAATAAACTAAATCGCCAAAAAATACTTACTATTGATAAAATGGTGTTTGTAAACCTTGATGAAAACGGTAAGCCAACGCCACATTTTAAAACCGAAATCACTTACTCGGCCGATAAGTTTAAAGATTAGTTTAATATTTTAAACCAAATTTACGTGAATAGGCATTTGGTTTTTAGTTTTGATTTATACACCTAACAAAAGCATCCAACCAAAATAAATAACACCCCAAAATGGAAAAACCTAAAGTACTAATTACTGGCGCAAGCAAAGGCCTAGGTTTGGCTATGGCCGAGTTACTTGCTGCCGATTATAGCCTTATTTTACATGCTTCCAAAATCGAAAACTTAGCCCCAGCCACAGCAGGCAATTATGTTTTATGTGCCGATTTATCGGATAAAAACGAACTGAACAATTTTTGTAAACGCTTAAAAAACGAGCATGGCGATTTATTGTATGCGGTAATAAATAATGCGGGTATTGCTTTAGATAAATCTATCATTTTTCAGCCCGAGGCCGAGATTGATAAAATGTTAGCCCTTAATTTAAAAGCCCCTATAATGATATCAAAAGTTGCGATGAAAATATTTGGGCTTAAAAAACGTGGCGTTATTATAAACCTAAGCTCTAGCGTGGGCGAAACTGGCAATGCTTTTCAAGCCGTATATGCGGCTACAAAAGCGGGGCTGGTGGCGTTTTCTAAATCGCTGGCCAAAGAAGCCGCCATGCTACATGATGAACACCAAATAAGGGTATTGTGTGTTTCGCCAGGCTTTATCGAAACCAATATGACGGATGCCATACCCGAAAACTATCGCCAAAAATATTTAGAAATGATACCCGCCAAGCGATATGGCCAAGCACATGAAATAGCCGAAACGGTACGTTTTTTATTATCGGATAAGGCCTTGTACATTAACGGTGCCAATATACCCGTAAACGGTGGTATGGTGTAGTAACGCATGAAACTTTTTGCTGTTTTGGTACGTTAACGATTGCAACGGCCCGCCTGCACAAGCAGGAAACGCCCCCAATCCCCCCGTTTTAAAAGGATAATTTATATTTTGGGTTATTCGTTACTAATGTATATCTACCCTATCAGCTTCATTAACCAGTAAATCTAGCTTTAGCGACTCTACATTTTGCTCTATTTTTTTAAGAATGGTAAACAGGTAACCATTAAACTCTTTTACATCGCCCACATCGGGTATTTTACCAAAAATTTCGCTTACAAGGCCTACCATGGTATCATAATCTTCGTCTTCGGGTAAATCGTGAGGCAAAAACTCGTTTACATCATATACCGTTGCCGATGCGGTAATAATAAATTCGTTTTCCGATATTTTTTCTACAATTGGTTTTTCTTCATCATACTCATCCTGTATATCGCCTACCAGTTCTTCCACAATATCTTCGAGGGTTACCATGCCAGCAGTACCGCCAAATTCATCTAAAACAATAGCTATTTGTATGCGTTTTAGTTTTAGTTCGGCCATTAAATCATTAATTTTTTGCGATTCGGGTATAAATAGTGGCTTGCGCAATATATCTTTTAACACAAAAGGTTGGTGCCTTACTATTAATGATAAAATATCTTTGGCATGTATAATACCTACAATTTTATCAATGGTTTCTTCGTAAACGGGTATGCGTGAGTAGCCTTCGGCAATAATCACATCTAACAATTCTTCTTGCGTAGCACTTACATCAATACCCGAAATTTTGGTACGAGGTACCATAATGTTTTTTACCACACGTTCGTTAAAATCAAATACGTTTTTTATCAATTCGTGTTCGGCTTTATCTAAGGCGCCGCTTTCTTTACCTTGGTCTAACAAATATTGTAATTCTTCGGACGAGTGTATGGCCTCGTGGCCACCCGCTGTATTAATGCCTAGCAGTTTTAAAATAAAATTTGCAAAGCCATTTAACAGCCATATAAAGGGTTTAAATAAGATATAAAAAAACTGTAAAGGTAAGGCTATGGCTAGTGTGGTGTTTACGGGGCGTTGTATGGCAAACGATTTTGGGGCTAGTTCGCCAAATACGATATGTAAAACTGTGATAATGGTAAAAGCCAATACATGGCCAATATTGGTAGCTACCGATGCCGAAAGAGAGAGATTAAACATGCCTAAAAAGTTTAATACCGCTGCCGACATTACAGATTCGCCCACCCAGCCCAAACCTAATGAAGCTAAGGTTATACCCAATTGGGTGGCAGCCAAGTAACCATCCAAATGGGAGGTCATGTGCTTGGCTATATGTGCAATTTTGCTTCCCGATTTTGCAATTAACTCAATTTGCGAACCTCGTACTTTTACCAATGCAAATTCCGCAGCTACAAAAAATCCATTTAGCAATACCAAAAACAGGGTTACAAAAACCTTAAAGCCACTAATATCCGAACCGGGGTCCATAATTTTATTTCTTATTTAAAAATGTAGTATTGTATAATTCTATGCTTTCTAATATTACCTTATCGGCATAGCGCTTGCCCATTAAATGTTCGATGGTTACGTTTTTATGCTCTAGCGCTTTATAATCCTGAAAAAAGCGTACAATTTCTTTCATCGCATGGGGCGGTAATTCGGCCAAATCATTGATATAATTTACCGACATATCGTTTTTGGCTACCGCAATAATTTTATCGTCCTGCTCGCCACCATCAACCATGTGCATTACACCAATAACCTTGGCTTCAATAATCGTCATCGGGTAAACATCTACCGAACATAAAACCAAAATATCTAATGGGTCGTTATCATCACAATACGTTTGCGGTATAAAGCCGTAATTAGCTGGGTACATTACCGATGAAAACAAAACCCTATCAAGTTTTATTAAACCAGAGTCTTTATCTATTTCGTATTTTGCTTTTGAACCTTTCGGGATTTCGATAATTGCATTCACAACGTTTGGAGAGTCCTCGCCTGGAGAAATGGAATGCCACGGGTGGTTTTGAGTCATTATTTTATGTTGATTTTTGTTTTATATTTTGTTTTTAAAAACGACCAAATTAAAGGAAACGATGTGATAACTATAAAGCCTACAATAATGTACATTAAATAATCATTTACCTGTTTTTCAAATTTCTTACCTAAAAAATAGCCTAATAATGTTAAAGATGTTATCCATAAAACTGCGCCTAATATATTATAAACAGTAAAACGTTTAAGCGATAATTTTACTACACCCGCAATTATGGGTGCAAATGTACGCACAATTGGCACAAATCTACCCATAATTAAAGCAAAAGAGCCTTGTTTGTTGTAGTACTCTTCGGCCATCCTAATATATTTCTTTTTAAAAAAAAAGCTGTCTTCTTTTTTAAACAATAAAGGGCCTGTTTTAAAACCAAAATAATAGCCTACAAAGTTACCGGCCGTTGCCGCACATATTAAACCTATAACCATGGTGCTAATATCGGTATCTATTTTATGCGTGGCTACAAATAAACCAGCCAAAAAAAGCAGGTAATCGCCCGGTAAAAAAAAGCCAAAAAAAAGCCCCGTTTCGGCAAAAATAACGAACAAAACCAGGTAAAACCCGCCTTGGTGAATTATTTGTTGCGCATCAACTAGGTTGCTTATTGCTTGCCAGATTTCGTTCATAGTTTAACATCATAAAACTACAAATTTTTATTACAATGGCATGGTTCGATTAAAAAAAGATATGAACGCGTTTTTTTTCTTAAAACCCTTTTTTGAAAGTGTGTTTTCTAACAAATACACACAAATACTTTTGAAAACTTCAATCCCCCCCCCCGACTAAAGTCGGGGGCAATTAAAGTCGGGGGCAATTAAAGTCGGGGGCAAAAAGTAAAAAATATTTCTAAACAAAAAAGGGAGTGCAGCTTAAGCTACACTCCCTCACACACCACAAAAAACATTTTTAATGCACCACTACTTTTTTAATGGTAGTGCCTTGTGCATCTTTAATTTCTAATAAATATACGCCTCTTATTAAGCTACTTGTGTTTACAACCACCGTTTTAGGGTTGCTTACCGTAGGTAAGGTTATTACTTTTACACCGTTAAGGTTTATTACGGTTATACTTTTTATAGCCTCGTTACCAGCCACTACATTTAACATGCCATTGGTTACAGGGTTAGGGTAAATACTAATTTGTTTGTTTAAACCTTTTACCATGGCAATTTTTTTGTAAGTATTTTTAGCGCCGTTATTGTCGGTACTGCTTAGTCGGTAATAATTATCGCCTGCCAAAGGTTCAACATCTATAAAAATGGTTGCATTTGGTGGCAAAGTTACCAATGCGCTAAAGTTTTTATCCGCCCCCGAGCGTTCTAGTGTAATGGTTTTTACGTTTATGATACTTGCGCTTGTCCAGTTTATTTGGTTACCAGTGCCAACAGCTTTGGCGGTAAAACTGGTAAGGGTAAGCGGCAATACGGGCGGTACACTTGCGGTAACGGCTAATGCACTACTACTACAAGTACCTATTACGTTTACACCATAATAAGTGGTGGCATCTATTAAAACTGTATTAAAAGCTAATTGGTTCGTATTTGTAGCCGCATCGGTTGGTGTAGCATACCAAGCAATAATAGTAGAATTGGTTACTATATCGGCTAGTGTTGCGCCAGTTGTAAATATTTGGCTGGCATCGCCAGTGGGTGTAGCTGGATTGCCAATAGTTAAATTCAACTTTGTTGTTCCGTTCCAAGTGTAGCTGGTACAAGCGGTTTGGGTAGTTACATTATCCGTTGCCGGGATGATGGTTAAATTCAATTTCTGCGTTACACAATTTGCAGTCGCTCCTGTGTAAATGCCCGATGCGGTATAAGTTGTTCCGTTCCAAGTGTAGCTGGTACAAGCGGTTTGGGTAGTCACATTATCCGTTGCCGGGATGATGGTTAAATTCAATTTTTGGGTGATACAATTTGCAGTCGCTCCTGTGTAAATGCCCGATGCGGTATAAGTTGTTCCGTTCCAAGTGTAGCTGCTACAAGCGGTTTGGGTAGTCACATTATCCGT
>RDXP01000157.1 GCA_004292865.1 Sphingobacteriales bacterium | reverse complement strand
AAATTCAAAATCTTTGCAACGTGTTAGAAATTCAAAAGTAAAAATTCAAAATTCAAAATCTTTGCAACGTGTTAGAAATTCAAAAGTAAAAATTCAAAAACCTTTGCAACGTATTAAAGAATTCAAAATTACAAACCTTTTTATGCCTCTCTTCATTTTGAATTTTTACTTTTGAATTTTAACTTTATCAAACCTTTTTAACCTCTCTTCATTTTGAATTTTTACTTTTGAATTTTAACTTTATTAAACCTTTTCAACCTCTCTTCATTTTGAATTTTGAATTTTGAATTTTGAATTTTAACTTTATTAAACCTTTTCAACCTCTCTTCATTTTGAATTTTCACTTTTGAATTATCACTTTATCAAACCTTTTTAAGCCTCTCTTCATTTTGAATTTTGAATTTTCACTTTTGAATTTCCACTACGGCCATATACCTAAGTTTTGATACGAAATTGCTATTTTATCAATGGCACCAATAAAGGCGGCGGTGCGCAGGCTGGGTATTAATGGGTTGCTGTTTTTAATTTCCCTTATTTCGTGGTACGAGCGCACCATGGTATCTTCTAAGCCCGAGTTTACCAATTCTAATTCCGATGCACCTTTACCTACAATCGCTCTTTGCTCGGGCGTAAGTTTTACGCCAGTTGATGACTCTAAAGTGTTTAATATATTTACGTTTGATGTTTCTTCGTAGCGTCTATCCATCCTACCAAAAGCAACATGCGATAGGTTTTTTAACCACTCGAAATACGAAACCGTAACCCCGCCTGCATTGGCATACATATCGGGTATAATAATGCCTCCATTTTTTACAAAAGCGGTGGCTGCGGCGGGTGTAGTGGGGCCGTTAGCACCTTCGGCAATAATTTTGGCTTTTATACGGGCTACATTAGCTTCGGTAATTTGGTTTTCGAGGGCTGCGGGAACCAATATATCACACGCTTGCTCCAGCCCTTCGCTCGAATCTTTAAATTCTTTTTGGGCTTTGCTATAACCTAAAATACTGCCAGTTTCTTTGCGGTGTTTAATTACATCCTCTACATCTAAACCATTTTCATTATAAATAGCACCATCAAACTCGCATAAGCCTACAACGGTTGCCCCTAGCTGTATTAAAAACTTTGCCGAATGGTAACCTACATTTCCTAGGCCTTGTACTATAATTTTTTTGCCTGATAAGCCTGTTGTAAAACCAATTTTTGCCATATCTTCGCTTACCGAAACACACTCGCGTACAGCAAAAGCAACACCTTTACCTGTGGCTTCTTTGCGACCAGCAATACCGTGTAGGGCTAGTGGTTTTCCTGTAACACAAGCCAAGGCATCTAGCGAGCCGCTATTCATGGTTTGGTAAGTATCTGCAATCCATGACATTTCTCTTTCGCCCGAGCCATAATCGGGTGCAGGTACATCTATACCTGGGCCTATAAAGTTTTTCTTAATTAGCTCTACCGTGTAGCGGCGGGTAATGGTTTCTAGTTCGGCAATCGTATAATTTTTAGGGTTAATTTTTATACCGCCCTTTGCACCGCCGAAAGGTACATTTACTATCGCACATTTATACGTCATTAAGGCGGCCAGGGCCATTACTTCATCTTCGTTTACCATATCGCTATAGCGGATACCACCTTTTGTGGGCGACATGTGGTGCGAATGCTCTATACGCCAAGCATCAATAATTTCGAAACTATTGCCTTTACGGATAGGGAATTTAAAATGATAAATACTGTTGCAGGCTTTAATTTGGTTTAAAAGGCCTTTATCGTGTTGGGTAAACTGCGCTGCTTGGTCTACATATTGGCACACATCGTTAAAAAAATGCGGGGCTTCGCTAAAGGTAATTTCGTTTAAATTGGACATATTTTTATAATTTTTACAAATGTTAAAAAAACAAAATGATTTATAAGAACGTAATTTATAATTAGTTTAGGATAGCAAACGAATAAAAAATAAAATTTATTTTTCGGGTTTAACTTAAATTGCTTGTTAACCACGCCTAACTATCTTGTAGTAAGCGTTTATATTTTTTTTAAGGTTGGATTGTTAAATATATTTTACACTTTCTGGTTTTTTAAAAGGTTTGTTATTTTAATACTTATAACTTTTAAATATGTTGTTTTATTTTTTGGTAGGTACGGGCTTTTTCTTATTTCTAACACCACCCATTTAGCATCATTAGGCCAGCTATTTTGTTCGTTTTTAATGTATTAATGGCATTGTAAATAAAGCGTATGTTTAGTATTGTATGATAAAAAACCTTACATCAAGGATTTAAAAAACTGTTTTTTATTCATCTTAGCTAAATCATAAAAAACAAACAAAAAAAAAATATTTAGCCTTTCTTTTTTAATTTCGCTGAAATATAATTTACATATAAAAATATGGCAGGAAATTCGTTTGGAAAAATATTTAAAATTAGCACTTTTGGCGAATCGCATGGGGCAGCCATAGGTGTAATTATAGATGGTTGCCCGCCTAATATAACTATCGACCTCGATTTTATACAGCATGAGCTGGATAAACGTAAACCTGGGCAATCAAAAATTACTACACAACGCAAAGAATCAGATACATGCCAAATCCTTTCGGGGATTTTTGAAGGCAAATCAACCGGTACGCCTATTGCCATTGTGATACCTAACGAGGATCAAAAATCGAAAGATTACGATCATAATAAAGATATTTTTAGGCCTTCACATGCCGATTATACGTATCAAGCCAAATATGGTATTAGGGATCATCGTGGTGGTGGGCGCTCATCGGCCCGCGAAACCGCAGCAAGGGTAGCCGCTGGTGCCATTGCCAAACTTTTTTTAAACCAACATGGTATTGCTATATTGGCACATGTAAGTAGTGTGGGCAAATTAAATGCGCCCGATGTGCCTATTACTTCGCCCGAAGATTTTATCCAAAAACGAGAAAACAATATTGTACGCTGTGCCGATGAAAATATGGCCACACAAATGATTGCCCTTATTGATGCAGTGCGTAAAGATGGCGATACCATTGGCGGTAAAATATCGTGTACCATAAAAAACTGCCCCATAGGCCTAGGTGAACCAGTTTTTGATAAGCTACACGCCGATTTGGGTAAAGCCATGTTGAGTATCAATGCAGTTCATGGGTTCGATTATGGGTCGGGATTTGAGGGTTCGGAAATGCGAGGAACCCAACATAACGATATTTTTGGTGTAGATGAAAATGGTGCAGTAAAAACCGAAAGTAATTATGCAGGTGGTATTTTAGGTGGGATATCTAGCGGTATGGATATTAATTTTAGGGTAGCTTTTAAACCCGTAGCCACTATAATGACTACCCAGCAAACTGTAAATGCAGCTGGCCAAGCATCCGAAATAAAGGGTAAAGGCCGCCACGACCCTTGTGTAGTACCCCGAGCCGTTGCCATTGTTGAAGCTATGGCTGCACTTGTAATTGCCGACCATTTATTACGGCATAAGGTTTATCAATAAAATGATTTTAAAAAAAATAACCTTTAGTTCTACTTTTATACTTTAAGAATCTTCATTTTTATAAAGTAGAATTAGTAGTATATTTATTAAAACTAAAAAGATGCAAAAAATTATATTTACACTATGTTGCATGTTTTGTATTTCTTGTGGCGTTCGTAAAACCGAAAAACTATTAAACACAGGCAATTACGATAAGGCAATTACAACCGCTATACAAAATTTAGCAAACAGAAAAACTGCAAAAAGTAAACAAGATTATATTATACTACTCGAAGCTGCTTTTGCAAAAGCAAAAGACCGCGATTTAAGTACAATTGATATGCTTTTGAAAGACAAAAATGAAGCCAACTTCGAAAAAATATATAATATTTATTTACAATTAGATAACCGGCAGGAGCAAATTAAACCATTGCTGCCCTTGCCTATTATTAATCAAAACAGAAACGCCATTTTTGAGTTCGAAAACTACAGCAGCCCAATTGCAAATAGCAAAACCGCTTTATCTAAATATTTGTACAGCAATGCTTTGGAGCTTTTAAAATCAAACAATAAATATGATTTTAGGAAATCGTATGATGATTTAGTGTATTTACAGCGTTTAAATAGCAATTATAAAGATTTAACATCGCTGATAAACGAAGCACATTTTAAAGGTACCGATTTTGTAAATGTTTACACAAAAAACGAAACCAATATGATTATCCCCAGCCAGTTACAAGATGATTTGCTGGATTTTAGCACCTATGGATTAAACGATAAGTGGGTGGTTTACCATAGCAATAAGCAAAAAGGCATTAAGTATGATTTTGCTATGATTGTAAATTTTAGGCAAATAAACATATCGCCCGAGCAGGTAAAAGAAAGACAATTTACAAACGAAAAACAAATTAAAGACGGCGAAAAAGCTTTGTTAGATGCCAAAGGAAACGAAGTAAAAGATGATAAAGGTAAAGTGATAATGGTAGATAATTTTAGAAAAATTTTTGCCAGCGTTTATGAATTTAAGCAATTAAAATCTTGTCAAATAACTGCTAAAATCGATTATATTAACAATAATACCAACCAACTTATCGAAACTTTTCCAATAACGAGTATATTTGTTTTCGAAAATATTTATGCCAATTACGATGGTAATAAAGATGCTTGCGACAGTAATTATTTGAGCTATTTTAACCAAAGAGCCATTCCGTTTCCTACAAATGAACAAATGGTTTACGACTCGGGCGAGGATTTAAAAGCAAAACTAAAAAATATAATTGTGCGTAATAAATTTAGAAAATAGTTTTTAATATTATGCTTTACGGTATTATCACTTTCTAAACTAATACACACCATAAGTAGCCTATTTCAAATATTTTGTTTCTTGTAAACTTAAATTAGGTAACAAATTATTCCAAATATTGTTAGATAAATCAAAGTAGCAATTTTTGTTATATTTATTCGTTAAATTTTGGTGCAATCAATTTTTTGCAACAAAAATATTACATACATTTACAACCAATTAATTTAAACAACAATTATAAACATGATGAACAAATTTAGGTCTATTTTAGTTATTAGTACACTTATTACCTTATTTCATTCGGTTGCTTTTGCGCAATTTAATTACAAAGAAGCTTTTCAAAAAACTGTTTTCTTTCTAGAATTGCAACGGGTTGGCGCAGTAGCAGATGGCGTTACATTACCAAATGGAACGGTTATTCCTAATCGGGTAAATTGGAAATCAAATTCTTACCCAAGCGATGGGAAAGCAATAACTAACGACCCATACGCTCCTAATGGTGTGCCAGATTTAACTGGTGGATGGTTTGATGCGGGCGATCCGCCTAAATGGGCTCCTGCTTTAACTGTTGCCTCAACGATGCTAGCTTGGGGAAGGTTAGAATATCCGAATGCCTATACTGGCACAGGTTTAGACCTTTACAACAAAGGCAATTTAAAGTGGATAAACGATTACTTTTTAAAATGTTTCCGTTTTGACCCTAACGACCCTAGCAATATAAGTAAATATAGAATTTATATTATTGTAGGAGGCTCGGGCGGAGCAAGTGGCGTAGATAAATACCGTGGTGCGGCGGCAAATCCTTTTGTTAAAACTTTAAATGAACAAGTATATTTATCATGTCCGCATGAGATAATCGAAAACACTTTATTTAACTTGAGTGATTTTCCAAATTTTCAACGACCTGTTTATTACGCCGATAAAGATGCACCCGCAACCAGTGCAGTAGCTAATATGGCGGCATCTATGGCTTCGGCATCTATGGTGTTTAGAGGCGATGGTTCTAACGCAAACGATGTGGCTTACGCAGATTTACTACTAGAACGAGCAAAAATGTTGTATAATTACGCCAAAGCGTATGTTATTAAACAGCCAGTGGGCGATGTTGGTGTCCCAGCTCCAGGAACTTTAAAAAATAAAAATGGAACTATTATTAATAGCGAATTTGCGGGTGGCAGGTGGGATGCCTCTATTAGCAAGTTTAGGCCAGGGGTCGATTACTCTGCCCAATTATGCTGGGCTGCATTATGGATACATGGTGCCGAGTTAAATATTAACCCCACTTATGGTAACGATTACCTTACCCAGGCAATTGAATATACAGATAACTCTAAGTTTCCGCTTCCTCCGCTTTTTGAAGACGGGTCGCGTGGGTTTATGTACAGCCAAGTAAGGAATGATTGGTCTGCGGCAGGAAAGTTTAATGCTAATGTATCAACAATGTGCTACGTGTTATTGGCTAAATATTGTGGCGTAACTACAAATATTCAACATACACTTATTGGTGGTGGTAGAGGAAGTGGCCGCCCTATTACTTACAGCAATATGATGTTAGCATTGGCTGATGGCAGTTTAGCCTCGCCCACATCGCCATCTGGAATGCCACAATTTGGCCCTACTCACCTAACATTAAGCGGTATGCAATGTGCTAATTTTTGTTTATTTGTAGCTGCCGATAAATTAATAACAAGCTCGAATGCAAAGTACAATAGTTACATTGCATTTGCCAAAAAAAATATTGATTATGCACTAGGAGATAACCCTTTAAACCGTAGTTATTTGGTTGGATTTAACCCCTCTGGAAAAGTAATGTCGCCCAACGTATTGCATGGTCCAGCACAGGGTTTTTGGGATGGGCCTAAGTTTTCGTGGTTGGCAAATTACCCAGGATGTGATTTATTAGGCGATTTTTCTACTGTAAAGCCCCGACATATTTGCTATGGCGGACTAACAAGCCCTAACTATGATGGTACCTACAACCCAAACGGCTACGACGGTTATAACCACGAAGTTGGGCCAACTTACCAAAAAGGTTTTGAAGGATGTTTGGCCCGAATGGTTGATGTATTAGGCGACCAATCGGGAACATTATTATCTGATTTTCCATCACCAGAGGCTACCGATGGAAAAGAATACTATGTACGTATTAAACAACTAAATAGTACAGCAAATTCTTTACAACTTAGTGCTTTAATTGTAAATCACTCTGCATGGCCAGCGGTGTTAAGAAATAAAATGTCGTTTAAATACTACTTTACAAAAGAACCAGCCACTACTGTTACCGTTACCAAACAAGCAAATACCAGTTATCAAGTAAATGGAGTAGAGGTATCGCAGCCAGTACAAGAAAAAGACGATTTATATTACGTAGAGGTTTCTTTTCCAAATATCAATATTTACCCTGGCGGTTGCAAAGAGCACCCAGATAGCCAATTAAACCCAGTTGCTTTTCCTAGGTTTCCGCACCACGAAAAAGAAGTTGTGTTTACGCTAACTAGTTCTGGGATTTGGGACAATGCTAATGATTGGTCTTATACTGGAGTGGGCGAAAACTTGGTACCAAGAGGCTACTCAAGAATTATAAATATTCCAGTATTTGACGATAAAGTATTATTAGCAGGCAAATTACCAGAAGGTGTTTTAAGTTTAGATCTTCCACAGCAAAGCGGAAAAGATAAAAACGATTTTGAAACTAAAGTATATCCAAACCCTACCAGCAGTGTATTAAATTTTTCTATAAAAGCGAGAGGGGCTTACAATACTGTAATGATAATAGATAGCAAAGGAGCCATTATTAACACTAAAGAAATTAACAATGCAAAAAATTATGTAAAAGGTGTTTTTGATGTTTCTTCTTACGCTACTGGGGTTTACTTTTTAGTTTTTAAAGATATACAAGGGGTTAGAAGCAGTAAATTTGTAAAGAAATAACATAAGTTGATTTTATTAATTTATTCAAAAACAATGTTTTGGATTGTTTTTGTGCTATTAAAGGAGGGTTTTCTACTAGGAAACCCTCCTTTAATTTGTGGTAATCTGAAATTAGGTTAAGTGTTTCTTTTTTATTTACCCAAGCATCATCAGTGTACAGATAATTGATAAATCTTCTGGTAAATATAAGGTATTAAAAACAATAGGAAGCTCAAACGATTTAGCAGAGCAGGGCAAACGCATTTAATTATTTGTTCGCACCTAAATTTTATTTTTTTATATTTTTCCAAGCCGTTTTAATTCCCAAAAACATTTGGCAGTTGCATTAATGTCCACTGCGGCATTATGAGCTTCGGCAAAGGTGGTATTAAAAAGTTTATAATGTAGCTCCGAAAGTTTTGGCCACTTGTAACCATAAGGGCCTTTAATGGCGCAAAAATTGGTGCTGCTGTGCATGGTGCAAATTTTTTGCTTTGTTAAAAGGCTATTAGCCATAGCGTTTCTTAAAAACTCGGCACCAATAATTTTTTCGTCGAAACTCATATTGTGTGCTACTAGGTATTGGGCTTTATCAATAAATGATTGAAAATGTTGTAGTACGGTTTCAATTGCTTCGCCCACTTGATGGGCTTTTTCGGTAGAAATACCATGAACTTTTGATGCCTCGGAGGGGATTGTAAAACCGTTTGGCTTTATTATATGGTTGCCGCTAGAGATTTCGTTGCCCTTTTTATCATAAAATAAATAGGCTATTTGAACCAATCGTGGCCAATTATTAAAATCGGTTACGGGTGCTTTCCATTTTTTGGGTAGCCCAGTTGTTTCGGTGTCGAAGAACAAATACATATTTTTAAGATTTATTTTTTTGTAATATATTGCAATATCGGTATATATAAACAAATTTTAAAATCCCACCCCCCCCCACGGTTTCAACCGTGGGAACACAATATATTTTTTTAATGGTTTTAACCATTTATAAAAATAAACAACAATACCACCGCATTTAAACAACACACAAGCACCAGCCCCAATTTAAAAACTACCAGCCCTGCACAGCCTAAACCCAACAGTAGCGAATGCCTGCCTTGCTTGCCTGCGGTAAGCAGGCAGGCAAGGCAGGCCTAGTTTATTAAATACTAGCCCTTGTTTTTTAAAAAAATAATTCTCCGCCCGCTACTTGCCGCCCGAAGCCCGCTACCCACAAGCAGTATCAAAAATTAAAAATTCCCATTTATAAAAAAAACGGCTAAATTGTGCCCATTAAAACAAGCAAAAAATTAAAATGAGTTTCCAAATTAAAACCATAGCCAATTATAACCAAGCCTATAAGCAAAGTGTTGACCAACCCGAAGCCTTTTGGGCCGATATTGCCGATAATTTTTACTGGCGCAAAAAATGGGACAAAGTTTTAAACTGGGATTTTACCACGCCCAATATTAAATGGTACGAAGGGGCAAAACTTAATATTACCGAAAACTGTTTAGATAGGCATTTGCAAGATAAAGGAAACCAGCCTGCTATAATATGGGAACCTAACGACCCCGAGGAGCATCACCGGGTATTAACCTACACGCAGTTGCACCAGCAGGTATGTTTATTTGCCAATGCGCTAAAAAATAATGGCGCAAAAAAAGGCGATCGTATTTGTATTTATATGCCTATGGTACCTGAACTGGCTATTGCCGTATTGGCTTGCGCCCGCATTGGGGCTATACATTCGGTGGTTTTTGGAGGTTTTTCGGCACAATCTATTGCCGATAGAATTAACGATGCCACCTGTAACTTGGTAATTACTGCCGATGGTGGCTTTAGAGGGGCCAAAGATATTCCGTTAAAAAACGTGATAGACGATGCCTTGGTGCAATGCCCATCGGTAAAAAAAGTGATTGTATTAACCCGCACCCGCACACCAATATCAATGATTAAAGGCCGCGATGTGTGGTGGGAAGATGAAATTAAAAAAGCCGAAACTTTAGGTATGCACAGCCACCAAGCCGAAGAAATGGATGCCGAGGACGAACTTTTTATCCTATACACATCGGGCAGTACGGGCAAGCCCAAAGGCGTGGTGCATACCTGCGGCGGTTATATGGTGTATGCGGCTTATAGTTTTCAAAATGTTTTCCAGTACCAGGCGGGCGATGTTTACTTTTGTACCGCCGATATTGGCTGGATAACCGGCCACAGCTACATTGTTTACGGGCCGCTGGCAATGGGCGCAACCACGCTAATGTTTGAAGGCGTACCAACCTATCCCGATGCGGGTAGGTTTTGGGATATTGTTGATAAATACAGAGTTAATGTGCTTTATACGGCTCCTACAGCTATACGGTCGTTAATGCAATCGGGCTTGGATTATGTAAAAGACAAAGATTTATCATCATTAAAAGTGCTGGGTTCGGTAGGCGAACCTATAAACGAGGAAGCTTGGAACTGGTATAACGAAAACATTGGCAAGCGCAATTGCCCCATTGTAGATACGTGGTGGCAAACCGAAACTGGTGGCATTTTAATTTCGCCCTTGGCGGGGATTACGCCTACCAAACCTTGCTATGCCACTTTACCCTTACCGGGGATACAACCCATTTTGGTGGACGAAAAAGGCGAAGAAATTTTAGGAAACGGCGTATCTGGAAATTTATGTATTAAGTTTCCGTGGCCGGGAATGTTGCGTACCACCTACGGCGACCACGAACGTTGCCGCATAAACTACTTTGCCACTTACCCCAATATGTACTTTACGGGCGATGGCTGTATGCGAGACGAAGACGGTAATTACCGCATTACAGGCAGGGTGGACGATGTGATAAACGTATCGGGCCACCGCATAGGCACAGCCGAGGTCGAAAACGCCATAAATATGTTTACCGATGTGGTAGAATCGGCCGTAGTAGGTTACCCACACGCTATAAAAGGACAAGGGATTTATGCCTACATAATTTTAAATAAACAAGTTGAAGATGCCAACCTTACCCGCCAAGATATTACGATGACGGTTAGCCGCATTATTGGGGCCATTGCCAAACCCGATAAAATACAGTTTGTTACAGGCTTACCCAAAACACGGTCGGGCAAAATTATGCGCCGCATATTGCGTAAAATTGCCGAAGGCGAAACCGAGAATTTAGGCGATATATCTACATTGCTAGACCCAAGTGTGGTGGAGGCGATAAAGAATGAACGGGTGTAGAAGGGGGAGTAATTAGTAGTTAGTGGTTAGTGGTTAGTGGTTAGTGGGAAGTAGTTAGTAGGAAGTCCGAAGTGAGCTTCAACACAAAAAGAGCCTTAAACGCATAAATTTAAGGCTCTTTTGTTTATAAAATAAAATCGAGTATTTTAAAAATCGATCCCAAACTCAATAGGCAGCTTTGTAAAAATACCATGTTGGGTGGTGGCTTGTTTTAATTTATTGTAGTAAATGTAATTATCGCCAAGTTCGGTTTTTATGATTGATTGTTTAATTTTATCGCTTGATTTATCTAAGAAACTAAAAATGCCTGTTTTTTGTTCGGGGTAAGCTACTAGGCGGTATTCTTTTAGTTTTGCTTTTCGGGCAGCCGAAGCTATGGCATCATCTAGGTGGCCTAGTTTATCCACCAGTTTTAATTTTAGGGCTTGCGAACCCGTCCATACCCGTCCCTGGCCAATGCTATCTACATTGGCTTGCGAAATTTTACGCCCTTGTGCTACACGTAGGGTAAAATCGCTGTAAATACGGTTTACTTCGTTTTGTAAAATCATTTTTTCGGCGGGGCTTAATGGGCGAGATACATCGCCTAAATCCGAATACTCGCCTACTTTAACACCATCGAAAGTAAGCCCCAGTTTATTGTTAAAAAAACCTTTCATATTAGGTATAATAGCAAATACACCGATAGAACCTGTAATGGTATTAGGTTCGGCAATAATACTATCGGCGGCGCAGGCTATGTAATAGCCGCCCGATGCGGCATAATCGCCCATGGATACAATAATGGGTTTGGCTTTTTTGGTAAGCAATACCTCACGCCATATTACATCCGATGCCAATGCGCTACCGCCTGGGCTATTTACCCGCAGCACTACGGCTTTTACTTTTTCATCTAACCGGGCTTTACGTAGCGACCGTGAAATAGCCTCGGAACCTATGGAGTTTTCGTCGCCTTCGCCACCATTTATCTCTCCATTAGCATAAATAACGGCTATTTTATCGTTCACATCTTCGTTTACAGCGGTAACAGTACCAGCATAATCTTGTACGCTTACGGTACTTAAATTTTTATCTTTAGCTATTTTACATTTGGCTTTAAGCTCATCTAATACCTCGTCTTTATATTTCAAGCCATCTACTAATTTATATCTTAAAGCATCTTGTGGGCTACGTATCTTTAAATTATAAGCTATACTTTTAACCGAATCGGGGTTTAGTTTACGGCTTTCGGCAATTTTGCTTACAAAATTTGTGTAAACAGCATGAAGTAATGACGTTATCTGCAACCTGTTGGCATCACTCATCTTATCTAAAATAAATGGTTCAACAGCACTTTTAAATGTACCTACTTTTATTACCTGTGCTTCTATTTCTAATTTATCTAAAGCCCCTTTAAAAAACATATTATTACTGCTTAGGCCTTTAAGCTCTAAAGCACCTTGTGGGTTAAGGTAAATTTTATCGGCTACCGAAGCCAAATAATATGCTTTTTGGCTATATACTTCGCTGTAAGCGATAATAAATTTTCCCGACTTTTTAAATTTAAGTAAGGCATTTCTTATTTCTTCGGTAGTGGCCATACCAGCCATTAAATAGGTAGCATCAAGGTATATGCCATTTATATTATTATCGTTTGCGGCGTAGGTAATACTTTTTAAAATATCGTTTAAGCCAATGGATTTTTGCGATTTAAAAGGACCTAAATCGAGGTCGTTTAAAGGATTGTCTTCGGTACGCTCAACAATGGGGTAGTTTAGATTGAGGTGTAAAATGGTGTTTTCGGTAATTTCTACCTTTTCGTTGCTGCTATCTAAAACGCCAAAAATTAGGGCCGAAAATAAAATAATGAACAAAACAAGGGATAAAAATACGCCAAACATAGAGGCAAAAACAAACTTAAAAAATTGTTTCATCGGAAATTATAAATTAAAATATAGTATCGCAAATATAAACTTTAAGACCTACTTTTATTGCCTTTGTTACTGATATGAATAAGGTTTATTTACTGCTAGGTAGTAATTTAGGAAATAGCGCAAGCAATATACAAATAGCTACCACAATGCTGGCCCAAAAAATTGGCTTAATAGATGCTTATTCATCTTTGTATGAGAGTGCTGCGTGGGGAAAACGTAAACAACCTAATTTTTTAAACCAGCTTATTATATGCAAAAGTAGCTTACAACCACAGCAAATTTTAGCCCAAATTTTCGAAATAGAAAACCATTTTAAAAGAGAAAGAACCGAAAAATGGGGTGCCCGCACTATGGATATTGATATACTTTTTTATGATGATTGGCTTATAAATGATATCGAACTTACTATACCACATCCCTTATTGCACCTCCGTAAATTTGCCTTGTTACCTCTCAACGAAATAGCACCGCATTTTACACATCCTGTTTTAGGTAAAAGTATGAGCGAATTATGCTTACTTTGTACGGATGAACTAGAGGTATTAAAAATTAATTTTTGATAAGCAAATGGACACTAATTTACAACCAGAGTTTACTTTTAATTTAGATTACTTGGCAACCATTGCCGATGGTGATAAAGAGTTTATGGACGAAATGATGGATATGTTTCTTAGCCAAACACCCCCACAAATTACATCTATAACAAATGCTATTACCCAAAATAATTACGACCACATTGCCCAAATTGCCCATAAAATTAAGCCTACTTTTGCCATGTTTGGCTTAAATAGCCTTAAAGAAAGTTTTGGCGAACTAGAAAACGATGCCAAAGCGGCTGTAGATATGAAAGAAATCGAAAAAAAACTACAACGTATTTTACCTGTTTTAGAAATGTTATACACACGGTTAAGGCTCGAAAAAGATACTTTTTAGATTTTTAATTTTTGAGGTATGATTTACCGTGGCGGTTTTTAATTGTAACAAATAACCACAGATTTTTTTTGTGCAACAAGGCATCTCCCTTTCGGGGATTTTTGCGCACAGATTACACAAATGCGCACATATTTTTTTGTGCAACAAGGCATCTCCCTTTCGGGGAGACCGAGAGGGGATAACAGATTTTTAATTTTGAATTTTACCTTTTAAATTTTTTAAATTAGCCAAAATGCAAAGCTAATTATGCACAGGTTTTATAAGTATTTTTTAACAATATCCTTAATTATATCAAATAAAAGCATAATTTTTGCGCAAAGCGATAAGTTAAATAGGGTGTTAGATTCCCTTAAAACAAAAAATAACCTTTCCGAATGGCTTTATACCTGTTTAGATTATACTTACCAAAACCCAGCGCAGTATCTTCCGTTTTTAATTGATAGTCAGAAAAAAATTTGGCGACAGCCTAAAACCACCGACGAAAAAATAACTTGGTTTAACTATTTAAACAACTTGGCCTACTACCATTTACAAGAAGGTAAAATTTTAGAAGC
>RDXP01000156.1 GCA_004292865.1 Sphingobacteriales bacterium | reverse complement strand
GCAATGTATATGCGAATCAGGGGTAATATTAAACCTATAATTAACGCAATTGCCCAAATAAATTTTCTTTTAGGGCTAAAAGGGATAGCCTCAGATTTAGGCTGGTCTATAACCCTCGAACTCGAAATATTGGCGGTTTTAGAGATGGCTGTTTCTTCTCGTTTTTGTAAAAGAAAAATATATAGCTCTTGTTTAATACGTTGTTGCCTTGCCAAATCTAGGTAAGTGCGCTCTTGCGCTGGTACATTTCTAATAAGCCCAGCTACATTGTTATTGGTTTTGTTTAAGGCGTTTTTACTGATAACAAATGCACTGCGGGTGTTTGCTAAGTTCGAAAGCATATCTGCCCGCAAGCTGGCTACTCTTTCTTTTAGGTTTTTAATATAAGGGTTGCTTTCGGTTGATGTTAGCAGCAGGCGTTCGGTTTCTAATAATAGGCCATTGTAACGCCCTACAAGATCTGCAAAAATTTCGTCTTGCGGTAAAATAGACCCTGGTACTACCCTTTTGTTTTTGGTTTCGTCTTTTAAATAATCTACCAAGGCATCAATAATACTTATTTGGGTTTCTATATCGGCCAGCTTGTTTATGTAAGTGCTTGTATTGGCAATTAATAACTGTGATTGTGCATCAATATCGGCTATTTTATTATTTTGTTTAAACGATTGTATGTTTCCTTCTACATCGCCTAGCTCACGGCCTACGTATAGCAATCTGTTTTCGATAAACTGAATGGTGCTATCGGCAATTTCGTTTTTATCGTTAATGCGTTGTTGTATATATTCTTGTACAATCTTGTTTAAAATATCTTCGCCTTTTTGAGGTACGGGGTAGCTTATTTCTAAGTTAATGGTAGTTACCATTTTGTTAGGTACGCTTACCAATAAGTTGCCTTGAAAGCCTGTTACTGTGGCATCAAACGCATTTACTATAAAGCAATATTGTGTATGTGCAAGGGGTAAATTAGGCGTTTTATTAATTTGTAATAAGCCAACGCCTGCAATTTTAAATGGTTTTCCAAAAAAAACGGTTTCGGTTTTATCTTTTTGGGTTAAATTATCTATATAATTTAATGTTAGTTGGTTTTCGGTAATGGCATTTACATTAAATTTTGTAGCACTTATAGTATCAACGGGGGTTAAAATATTTACCTTAAAGGGGATATTGTAAAGCTCATCTAATTTTACTCGTCCGTTTTTAAAGTAAGCAATATTTAAGTCCATACCCCGTACTACCTTCTCTATCAAAAAGCGGGTTTTTAATATCTCTACTTCGTTATCAACGCTACTTTTTCCACCTAGTAAGCTGCTTATATCGCCACCAAAAAGTTCGCTACTGCTAGTGCCACCACCGCCCCCTTTTTTTTCATCTACCACCATTAGGGTAGCGTGTATTTTATACACTGGGGTGGAGTATCTTAAATAAATAAAGGCTACCGTAAAGCATATTAGTACGCTTAATAATATTACCCACCAGTCTTTAATAACTTTGAAAAAAAAGCCTTTAAAATCAAAAAGCTCTTCCGATTCATCTACAAAGTTTTGCACTTGGGGGTCTTTATATGGATTGTTCATTATAAATTAAAATCTGGTAATTAAGATGGCGAATACAGAGGCCAATGAAGCAATAAGTGCATACGTTTGAGATCGGGCTGTATTTAGTGTTGCTGCTTTTGCTTTGTTGCCTTCTACATATATAATATCGTTTTGTTGTAGGTAAAAAGCTGGGGAGTTAAACGTAGATGATGAGTTAAGATTGAAGCGATAAATTTCTTTTTTTCCGTTGTTTTCTCTTATCAGCATTACGTTTTCTCGTTTACCATAAATGGTTAAATCGCCGGCTAAGCCTAAAGCGTCTAAAACAGAAATTTTTTCGTTGGGCAATATATAAGGAGCTGGTTTTGCAACCTCGCCTAATACGGTAATTTTAAAGTTGGTAAAGCGTACCTGTACGCTAGGATCTTTGTAAAAAAAACTGGCCTTGGTTCTAATTAATTCACGGGCTTCGATGGTGGTTAAGCCCGCTAACTTTAATTTACCTAACATTGGCAACTCGATATTTCCGTCTTTATCTACCAAAAAGCCAGCAACTTGTGCGTTGGGTAAGTTGGCTGTTCCTAGGCTTACGCCCGCAACGGGGGTGGTAGTTATTTGATTAATACTGGTGGCGTTTACAGGGTCGATAGTTTGTATAGTGATAGATAAAATATCGTCGGCCTGTATTTTTAATTCTTTGTAAGCAATTTCGGGTATTGTTTGCTGGGTATTGTTTTGTAAATCTCTAAAATAAGCTATTTTTTTATAGTTTGCACAAGAGCAAAAGCTGGCACTAAGTATAACTAACAATATATTTCTTTTTACAAATGGTAATATCATAAGTGGTTTTTTTTCAAATTTATAATAATATTTAAAACCTACCCAAATAAAGTTTTATTTTGCATATCGCATTTGCCTAATAGTTCATAAAACTTTCCATTACGGGTATAATAGCTAAGGGTGTCTAAGTGTTTTTGGTGGTGCGTATCGGTACCTACTAAATCAATAAGGTTTTGTTTTATTAAGGTAAGTGCCACATCTTTTACATCTTTACCATAATAACCCGTTACCGAAAGTGCATTTACTTGTAATAAGCAACCCATATCTTTAAACCTTTTGTATTGTTTTAAATTGGCATGGTAGTATTTGTACCTTTCGGGGTGAGCCAAAATTGGTTTATAACCTTTTATACTCAAGTCAAAAATATATTGTTCAATATTATTGTTTTTTGCAGCATAACTCATTTCAATTAAAATATATTTATTGGGTAGCGTTAAAATTTCTTCGTTTTTAAGTATTTCTAAAAAATCAACGTCCATCATATACTCGGCGGCTGCATAAATTTCTACATTAATATTTTGGGTTTTTGCCTCTTGTTGGGTTTGTACTAAGGCAGGCTGTATGGTTTTTTTGCTATTGGGATATACTTCATTAAAAATATGAGGGGTGCATATAAATTTACTTAAGCCCAGCGCAGCCAATTGTTTTATATAGTTTACAGATGTAGCTACATCGGGCGAACCATCGTCTATTGCGGGCAATAAATGAGAGTGTATATCAACACCAAGCCACTCGAGATTATCGTTTTTAGAGTAAGATTTAAAAAAATGCAACAATCCCATAAGGTAAGACAATGTAAATTTTTCCAAATATGGCATTAAAAAATGGTATATTTGGAAAAATTTACATTAATTAATCCTTAACGTTACTAACGTTTAAAGTGCATAGCCAAAAAAAAACACTTATACAACTTGGCTTTTTATTCTTTGATTTATTGATATTTGACACAACACGGCAACGGGCAAAGAGCCACGATCCTCTGTTGTGATTTGCTTTCATTCTTTGATTTATTGATATTTGACACAACTTTATTGTTTAGTTTAATTGTATAAAAAATGTTGTGATTTGCTTTCATTCTTTGATTTATTGATATTTGACACAACACGCTATCCAAATAACTATTTAGACCTTAGGTTGTGATTTGCTTTCATTCTTTGATTTATTGATATTTGACACAACTGCTCAAAAAAAACAGAGTACATTACTTGAGTTGTGATTTGCTTTCATTCTTTGATTTATTGATATTTGACACAACGGCAATTCCTTTTTATAATGTACTTCCTTAGTTGTGATTTGCTTTCATTCTTTGATTTATTGATATTTGACACAACTGTCAATATGTCAGTATCAGTATCTTTGTGTTGTGATTTGCTTTCATTCTTTGATTTATTGATATTTGACACAACTCTGCTCTAGCATCCCTGTCTTTTGCCGTGGTTGTGATTTGCTTTCATTCTTTGATTTATTGATATTTGACACAACGAAACGATAAACCTTATAAAATGTTCGATAGTTGTGATTTGCTTTCATTCTTTGATTTATTGATATTTGACACAACTCGTTTTTGCTAATTATTTGATTAGAGTATGTTGTGATTTGCTTTCATTCTTTGATTTATTGATATTTGACACAACCACCCTTTGTAATACCCATGATTATAGGCAGTTGTGATTTGCTTTCATTCTTTGATTTATTGATATTTGACACAACACACAATAGAAACAATTTACATTACCGATAGTTGTGATTTGCTTTCATTCTTTGATTTATTGATATTTGACACAACTTTGCTGTAAAAGCCTTGTTATATTTTGAGTTGTGATTTGCTTTCATTCTTTGATTTATTGATATTTGACACAACCCGAGCAATGTTATATGTTCTACTTGCATTGTTGTGATTTGCTTTCATTCTTTGATTTATTGATATTTGACACAACTAATGGCTGGAGTGTAACACACCACTATGGTTGTGATTTGCTTTCATTCTTTGATTTATTGATATTTGACACAACTTCAGACTTTGGCCTGTTGGCATAAATAAGGTTGTGATTTGCTTTCATTCTTTGATTTATTGATATTTGACACAACGCTATCAAGCTAAAAAATTGGCACTATTCAGTTGTGATTTGCTTTCATTCTTTGATTTATTGATATTTGACACAACATACCATAGCGTAAATGTTTAAATATCAATATTTTAAAGTAAAATTTAGAATTAAAAAAACCTAGTGATTTTACTCGCTAGGTTTACATTCTAAAACAATTCTAATTGCTGTGGGGTGTTGGGTAGTTTGGCTTCTTTTTTGCCGTAAAACAGTTCCATCATACCAAATTGCTTATCGGTAATGGTAATAATGCCTATATGGCCTTTGGCAGGCAATATTTTTTTTACCCGGTTAATGTGTACATCGGCGTTTTCGCGGCTGCTGCAATGCCGCAAATAAATAGAGAACTGAAACATCGAAAAACCATCTTTCATTATGTTTTTTCTAAACTTACTGGCAATTTTTTTCTCTTGGGCAGTTACGGTTGGCAAATCAAAAAATACAAGTATCCACAAAATTCTATATTCGTTTAAACGCATTTATTAAAAAAGTTATTTTTATCGCCCTGTTATTTTTGCTAAGTTAACTACGCCTTAACAGGAGTGTTTATTTGCTATTTTTCATTATTTATAAGTGTAATTAAAGGGTAGCTTATTTTACGGCTTTTACCTTGGTAGCATTTTGCTAACGATGCTGTTGTACTTTGTAAACCTACCATTAGTGGGCTGGTGGTTTTATCAAACTTTACATCAACGGTTGCAATACCTAATAGTTGCGTTTTAATAGCGGTACCTAGTTCTAAAAAATTTTCGCCACGGTCTATAATACCCAATACAATTTCATCAACATAAGGGCGGTAGGGTTCCATTATGTCATCGGCAAGGCAATACGCATTGTATTTATTGCGGTGGTGTATGCCCAAAGTAGGTAATAAACCACTACAAACTAGGCCACGGGCAACAATAGCTCGTAAAATAGCATAGCCGTAGTTTAGTAAATTATTTGGCGGGTCGCCCTCTCGGCCTCTAAAAAATTCTATTTTTTTAGGGAAAACGTTTTTCCAATAATAAGCAGCTGCCCGGCCTTCGTAATTTTCTGGGTCGCCCGATTTTACCTGCTTTACCCAATGCAACATATTATCGTGTGCTATGCCACGTTGTGCCAATACGGCTGCTTGGTTTAATATTTTTGCTTGTATGGTTTGCTGCCATAATTGCTTTTTTAAAGGTTGGGTAGCTTCTATTTGGTACCTAAACGTTTCGGATTGTGTGTTATGCCCATCAAAAGGCAAAAGCATACCTGTGGAAATGGCTATGGTTACAGGTTATAATAGCTGCATTTTTTTCTAACAATGCGGCTATACAACCGTGGGTAATGGTTATTTGTTGGTGGTCTAAAAGTATAATACCTATATCCTCTATGGGTACTTGTTTTTTAGATTCTTTTTCGCCCAATGTTTTTAAATTGGGTAAATCTATTTGTAGCTGTCTATCTTTTAAACTTAAATAGGCAGGGTTGCTAAAATGTAGCGTTCGTTTTATCATACCTAATTGTTTGTTAAACTAATTTTATGCTTACCTAATTATTTATGCAATGGCATTAAATACCACCTCTACAAATTTATTTCCTGTTTTATCAATAGTATGTACAAAACTTTTTATTGAACTGGGTATTTTTGCTAATTTTTCAACGTTAAGCATCACTAAACCCTCATCGTTAAAAAAATTGTCTAAATTAATAACGGCACCATCAAGGGTTTGCAATAAATTACCACTTTTAAATTTATTGGGTAATTTGTTTAATTGCGTTATAAAAAGGTTGTTATCAACAGCATCCGATAAGGTTTCAACATCAATTTCATTATGTAGCAAATCATATACGCCATCGTTTGCACTGTTATCTACCATATCTTGGTAAAAATCATCGGCTGTGTAAGGGCTGTACACATTTTCGTCATCCTCATCATCGTAATACACACGGCCGTAAGTATTGTTATTGTATTTTAAGCTATGGTAGTGAGGGGTTTCTAGTTGGGTTAAATAAGGTTGATTTGGATGTATAGTATCTACGTTATCTTTTAAAACATAAACAGCTATGTGTACGTTTTCCCAAGCTTGCGCTTTTTTTTCTAGGTGGGTTATTTCGGCTTGCAGTTCCACCACCTTAGCATCCATTAAACGACTTAAAACTTCGTTACTTTCGGCAGGTACAAAGCCAATTTTTTGGCGGTTATAGTATAAAGCTATGGCACAATTATCGTAAGTATTATCGGGTTCTCGCACTAATTCTAGCATATCGCCCTCCTTCATTGCATTTAACATAGTTTCGCCATCATAAAACCTAAAACCACGTACAAAGCATTGCAGTAAATAAATTTTTTGGTACTGCTTTATCAAGTGCAGTGGCACTACAGATAGGCCAAATGTGCCTATGAGGTTACGGATGAATGAGGAGCGGTTCATGGTTTATGCCGGTTTGATAACATTTAATATTCGCCAATTTTTACAATCTGACCAATGTGATTGATACGTACTTTTACTATACTGTTTACACCGCTTAACCCTTCTCTTTTCCAAATTATATTTTTAGTTGAATTATCGTTTTCAACATTTGTTTCTAAATGATGGCGAAACCAGTAATCTTTAGTGGCAATTTTTTGCACTCTAAATAAATTTTTACTAATTATTTTATTGTTGTTAGGGTCTAGCAAATCAATATCTATTGGCGAAAACCCTCCGGAGGGGAACAAAAAATATTCGTTTTGTTTCATTGTAAATAAAAATATCCAACCCTCGTTTTGGTTGTAGATTTTATCTATAACTGGCAAACCTTGGTTTACCCTAGCTACTGCCTCGTAAAAAGAAACTACGTTTTCTTGTAAGCTACCTTTGCTATCTCGGTATATTGCTACGTGATGGTTGTTTCCCGTACTCACAAAATCAACGGGAGCTTTGTTACCATTTTTATCTAAAATTTGATTTCCGAAATGATCTTTTTTTACGTGTAAAGCTTCGGCATTTTTTATACCGCTTATGGTAACCCGTTTAATAGGAATTTTTTTATCCTCGTTTAACCAAATAGGGTTTTTATCTAAATTTGCAAATGCTTCTTTAGCGTTTCCTTTAAAATCCGTTAATCGTTTATTAAGTATTTTGCGTACACCTGCGTCTATTACTTTTTCTATTTTTAAATCGGGTGTTATATCTTTCCGTATGGTATAATCGTCTTCTAACCATACTAATTTTACTTTTAGTGGTACAGTAAGTGTTTTGGCTGGGTTTAAATATATCGGGTTTTTATCTAAGCTGTTTTTACCTGTAAAAGCTTTTTTTGTATCGTTGTTGTTTTCTAATAATCTTGTTAATAAGGCATTACGGTATTTTTCTGATGCTACTTTTAAAATTGTTTCTTCATCAAATTTTGCGCCTACTTTTTCTTCTTTGCAAGCGTATTGCTTTAGTTTACCATAAATAGTTTCTTTGTGTAATTGCCCACGTGGAGTTAATTCTATTTTTGTTTGTTCGCCTGCTCCTGTTTTAAATTTGTTTTTGTTTTTGGTGGCAACTTTATTTTTAGCTTTAAACGAGATAAGTATGTTTTCTAAATGCTTTTTAGCCTCGGCTCTAAAGTTTGGCAGTGGCTTTTTAAACCTTCTTTTTTTGTTACCATTGTCTTCAATAATTAATTCGGTTTCGTTGTTTTCTATACCTGTAATGTGTAGGTGCATTTTGTGGTCTTCGTTTTTACGGGCGTTTAAATGGTTAAGGTATTGTATATAGTTACGCTTGGTAAAAGCAACAGTTAGGGCATCCATTGCGTGGTGGCGGTGGTCGTTACGTTTAGTCCAATCCTTAATACGTTCTTTAAACGAGCCATCTTTTTTCTCAACAAATTCGGTTAGGCCTATTGTTTTAAATTTATCAAAGTTTAATTCTTGCATTACGTTTACTAAATCCCAATCTTCACGTAGTTTATTGGTTATACTACCTGTTGTGCTGGTTACAGTTAGGCAAAGTTCTTCTAGCATTTGCTTTGCTTTTTTAGCAATGTATTGCGTTTCTCGTAAATCACGTTCTATAAAACCATCGCCAATATCTTTACCCTGTTTTAGTAATTTTTGATATTTTGCTTTGCCAATTGCACCTTCCTTAGCCTTATATATAGTTTCTACTCTTTGTAAGTATTGCTCAAGTTTTTCTTGTCCAAATTTTTTAAGAATATAATCGTAAGCGGTTTGGTTTCCCTTATCTAAATTTACTTGGCGTGGTACTATGGTTTTGTTAGAAAAACTATCGTCAAAAAGCTTTGCTTGGGGTATAATATGTTCAATATCAAATTCTTTAGAATATAATTTCTCTCTAGAAATATAGCTGTTGGTATAAATATCTTTATAGCCTGTTACTTTTAACTCTTCGTATAATTTATACCTAATAATATCATTGCGGGTTGGGTTTTTAATGCCAAATTCTTTGGTTAATATTTCTCTAAATTTATCGTGGTCTGTTTTTGCTTTGTTAACACTTAACGTTAGTTCGGCTCTTTCTTTGGCATTCTTTTTTAGTTCACGGGCAAGTTCAATACGTATTTCATCGGGTTTACCTAAAGTTAGGTCGGCAATTATGGCGTTAACTACATTTACCATTTGGTTTAATATTTTTTCTACCACGGGGTTACGTAAACTATTTTTAGGCAATAAGTCTAGTTTGTTTTTCAAAACTCTATTTTCGTTTTCTTCTTTAGTTATTGATGAAGAATGGTTGTAGCCTGCCATTTTACAAGCGTCGCTATAATTACTTTCTTTAAGATAAGGATAAATTTTACGCATTGCTTTTGCACTTAAACTGCCATAATCAGAATTAAATGCAACGTTTGCTAATATTTGTGCGTGTGATTTTTGAAAACCAAATTTATTCTTTAATAGTTCGTACAATTTGTCGTTTCCGCTTTTGCTATCATCGCCCTCGTACGAGTGTAATAAATGCCATAGCTGGTATGATAGTTGCTTTTCAAAAACTTTACCCTCTAACTCGGCATCAAAATCTAATATGGAAGTATCAATTTTTAGGCTTTCGAAAATTTGTTTTACCACAGCCTTGATTTCTAGTGCAGATGCAGCTATTTCGGCTAGCTTTACATCGTCTTTACCGTTGGGTTTAAATAAATTTTCATCGTATCCTTCCAGTTCTATTATTTGTAAATAAGCTTCGTATAAAGCCTGGTTAGTTCTGTTGCCTTCTACAATTTTATAATTTAATTCAAAATCGTTGCTATTATAACCTACTGTTTTTATCACCTTACTAGCCGATAAATTTCCTTTAATATTTAGTTCGTTAAATAAAAGTTGTTTTGCTTCTAAATCGGGCTTAAATTTTTCTTTAGTTTTTTTATCTCTAAACTCTAAGTTATGTAGCGTTTGCCAAATTTTAACTTCTTGAAAAAGTGGCGAAGATTTAGGCGAAACCTTTAAGCCTACTGTTTTTTTTGTGTTTTCATTTTCAACTTCTCTGCATTCAAACTCGCAAACGCTAATTAAACCTTTTTGAGATTTTAGCTTCCGTTGATAAAAAATTACGATGTCTCTAATTTCAATTTTTAGTTGTGGGGTAAGCAGGCTATTAAACTTTGCCTGTGTTTCCCAAATGGTTTCAAATTCGTCTAAATAATCTTGACGATAAAACACTTGATTTTTTAATCGTGTATGCGGGCTATCTGCTAATTGTTTGTACAAATACTGGCCAATGGTTTGTTTGTTAAAATAAAGTTCTTTGCTACGGTCGCTTATTGCACCTAAGTAACCGCTAGACTTATTCAAATCGTTGTTAATTTCGGTAATTACGTACGCAACTTCCTCTTTTTCGAGTTGTTGGGTTAATGCATTACTACGCCATTCATAAGCTTTTAGTTTTTTTTCTTCTCTGGTTTTTGCTTTAATTTCGGCAATATTAAAATTGTATTTTATCCAAAATAAAGCCGAAGTTGCCCGTTGGCCTTTATCATTTAATTCTTTTTTAAACACATTATTTAAAATTTCGGGGTAAAACTGAGCTTGAAACTCCCATATTTTATCAAATTCAGCAACTAAATCCGACCGATAAAAATCTGGTAAATACTTTTTTCCATCAGTTAATAAGTTAAAACTTAATTGCCCTGGCGTTATATTTTCATCATATAATTTCTTAGCAATAGCCATACCATCAACAGCTTGTCCTTCATCTTCATTTTTAGCTTTTCTACTGCTTTTGTAACCTCTTTTTTTATTAATCATTAATAAAACTCTGGCAAAAGCATCGTTAGTTATTTGTTCTTGGGCAGCTTGCGCTCTTAATAAATAGGTGCTGTGTGTAGTAAATTTATCTATTTCTGCTAAAATTGTTTCATCATTAATTAAACCAGCTTTTTTTAAGGCATCAATTAAATTCTCTCGTCTTTGCTTATAGCGCTGCAAATTACGCCTTGCTCCACGCTTTAAAGTACGGTCGGCGTTTACAGAAACAGGTTTACCTTTTTCAAAATCAGTTTGTTCGTCGGTGGTTAATGGGTTTACTCTAACCCCCAATTTTTGTATGGATGAAACTTCATTATCATTTTGTGCTTCATTAACTAAAGCCCAACCAATTGATGTTGTGCCGAGGTCTAAACCGAGAATTTTTATCATTAAATTTTTTTTTTTAAATGTAATAATTAATTTTAAAAAATTCCTACTAATCTATTTTTTTAATATATATTTGTAAGAGAATAATTTTTCTATTGTATTAGGCATACTAAAGTAATTTTTATAATAGTTTTGCCGAAAATACAATACTTGCTTTTTAAGTGCTAGGCTAAAAATTTACTTATTAAATTATACAAAAATTGCATTCTTGAGATTAGTAGTTTGTGATTTGCTTCTTTTTTATAGTCTAGCACTTTAAAATTTCATAAAAACCAATGAGGTATAATTTATTTATTGACGAAAGCGGCGACCACGGATTGAGTAATCTTAATCCTAATTTTCCTGTTTTTGTTTTGTGTGGTATTGTTATTTCTGAGGAAGAGTATGAAAAAGTAAGAATTGGGTTCAATAATATAAAAAAAGACATTTGGAATAACGAAAATGTAATTTTTCACTCAAGAGATATTAGAAAATGTGAGAAAGAGTTTAAGTATTTATTTGATTTAAACTTAAAAAATCAATTTTACCATCAATTAGACAATATTATTGAAACAGCCAACTATAATATTATAGCATCTGCTATTAAAAAAGAAAAATATATTAAATTATACGGTAAACTTTCTGATGATGTTTACGAAATTAGTTTGTCATTTATTATTGAAAGGGCAATTTTTTATTTAGATAGCTTAAAACAAGATAATTTATCCTTAACCATTAACATCGAAAAAAGAGGATTAAAAGAAGATAAAAAATTAACCGAACATTTTCAACGACTATTAGCTAGAGGTACAGGTTATATTAGTGCCGAAAGAATGAGTAAATACCACTTATCCATCCATTTTAAAAGCAAAAAAGAAAACATTAATGGTTTACAATTGGCAGATTTGGTTGCTTATCCAATTGCAAGACATGTTTTAGAACCAGAAAGGATAAACCCAGCTTATGCTATTTTTAAAGCTAAATTTTACACCGCTTCAGGTAAGCGGTACGGGCTTAAAATTTTCCCTTAAAAAACAAAGCCAGTTTTACCTGGCTTCATTCCGATTGGGGACACCCCTATCCAATATTTTAATATTTGCAAATATACAAATATTTGTGGATATAATTAAATTTTTACATACATTTACACCGAAGCAAATCACAATAAGGATTATTCCGCTGTGAAAACATTAAGTAGCCCTCGACTTTAACGGGGGCATTTTTTTGAAAAAAACTTCTTGCTTAGCTACCACAAAAAAAGCCACTTTACTTTCGCAAAATGGCTTTCTCTAAAAATTAATTATCAACCCTAAACCTGTGCTTTGGTATCTTTTAAAAACTCGGCATTAAAATATTCGCGGTTCATGCGGGCAATGTTGGTTACCTTAATTTCTTTGGGGCATTCGGCTTCGCATTGGTAAGTATTGGTACAACCTCCAAAACCTTCTGTGTCCATTTGGTTTACCATGGCAATAGCTCTTTCGTAACGCTCGGTTTGGCCTTGGGGCAATAAGGCATATTGCGATACCTTTGCCGATACAAATAACATGGCCGATGCGTTTTTACACGCCGCTACGCAAGCACCACATTGTATGCAAGTTGCCGAGTTAAAAGCCTCGTCGGCAATAACTTTGGGTATGGCTATTTCGTTGGCATCGGGCACACCACCTGTACCTACGCTTACGTAACCGCCAGCGTGTTGTATTCTATCCAAGGATGACCTATCAACGGCTAAATCTTTAACTACCGGAAAAGCTACCGAACGCCAAGGCTCAATAACAATGGTATCGCCTGTGTTAAAGCTACGCATGTGCAGCTGGCAGGTAGTGGTAGCTTTTTTAGGGCCGTGTGGTTGGCCGTTTATCATTAAAGCGCAAGAGCCACAAATACCTTCGCGGCAATCGTGATCAAACTGTATGGGTTCTTCTTGTTTTTTTACCAAGCCTTCGTTTACCACATCTAGCATTTCTAAAAACGACATATCGGGCGATACCTCATCTGTTTTGTAGGTAACAAATTTACCCGCTGCTTTGCTGTTTTTCTGACGCCATACTTTTAACGTCAAGTTCATATTTCCACTCATTTTATATCGTATTATATACCTGTAACCGTATTTATTTATAACTTCTTTGGCTTAGTTTAACATTCTCGAAAATCAATTGCTCTTTATGAAGCTCTTCGGCTGTGTTTTCGCCTTTAAACTCCCAAGCGGCAACGTAGGCAAAATCATCATCGTTACGCAAGGCCTCGCCTTCGGGGGTTTGGTATTCTTCACGGAAGTGACCACCACATGATTCGTTACGGTCTAGCGCATCATCAATCATTAGCTCGCCTAGCTCTATAAAATCGGCCACACGGCCAGCTTTTTCTAAACATTGGTTCACTTCTTCGTTGGCGCCTACTACAATGGCGTTTTTCCAGAAATCGGCTTTAAGCTCCTGCACCAATTTTTTCGCTTTTACCAAATCAACAGCGTTGCGAGACATGCCACAATATTCCCAAATTAGTTTGCCTAAATCGCGGTGATATTCGTCCACCGTTTTTGTTCCTTTTAGGGATAAAAATTTGTTGATTTGGTTTTGAACATCTTTTTTGGTTTCCGCAAAAGCGGGATGATTTGCATCCACAGGCGCAGGGCCAATGGTGGCTAAATAATCGCCCACGGTATAAGGTATCACAAAATAACCATCGGCCAGGCCTTGCATTAATGCTGATGCACCCAAACGGTTGGCACCATGGTCCGAGAAGTTGGCCTCGCCCAAAGCATATAAACCTGGTACAGTAGTCATTAAATTATAATCGACCCATAAGCCACCCATGGTATAATGTACGGCTGGGTAAATGCGCATGGGCGATTCGTACGGATTTTCATCTGTAATTTGCGCATACATATCAAACAAGTTGCCATATTTTGCAGCCACGGCTGGCTGGCCTAAGCGTTTGATAGAATCAGCAAAATCAAGGTAAACAGCCAAGCCCGATTTACCTACACCACGGCCTTCGTCGCAACAAATTTTTGCATTACGTGAAGCTACATCTCTAGGAACTAAGTTACCAAACGATGGATATTTGCGTTCTAAAAAATAATCTCTATCGGCTTCGGCAATATCTTTAGCTTTAATTTCGCCTTTGCGGATTTTTTCGGCAGTTTCTACCGTTTTAGGTACCCATACTCTACCATCGTTACGTAACGATTCGGACATCAGCGTAAGCTTAGATTGATGATCGCCCGATACGGGAATACAAGTTGGGTGAATTTGTGTGTAGCAAGG
>RDXP01000155.1 GCA_004292865.1 Sphingobacteriales bacterium | reverse complement strand
AAAACCCAAACCTTATGCCTCGCTTAAACCTACTAGAAGAAACCCGTTACGAAAAACTGCCCGTAACCGTTTATGCTAACGCTAACCAAGCATCAATAAATGTGGCCAACCGTATTGCCCAACTTATTATTAGCAAGCAACAAAAAGGCGAAAAAGCCATTTTAGGCCTGGCCACAGGCGCAACTCCTGTAAAAGTATATGCCGAACTGGTGCGTTTACATAAAGAAGAAGGCCTGAGTTTTTATAACGTGGTAACTTTTAATTTAGATGAGTATTTTCCGATGAAAGCCACCGCCAAACAAAGCTATGTTACCTTTATGTACGAGCATTTGTTTAACCATATTGATGTACCCGAGAAACATATTTTTATACCCGATGGCACTTTAAAGCCAGATAAAGTGGCTTCCTTTTGCTTAAATTACGAGCAAAAAATTACCGATTTTGGTGGCCTAGATTTACAACTTTTAGGCATTGGCCGTACTGGCCACATTGGGTTTAACGAACCAGGGTCGGCACCAAACTCGGGTACACGTTTGGTAACCTTAGACGATTTAACCCGTAGAGATGCTTCACGCGATTTTGGTGGCAAAGCCAATGTGCCAACCAAAGCCATAACAATGGGTATTGGCACAATTTTTAAAGCCCGCGAAATTATTTTAATGGCTTGGAGCCAAAACAAAGCCGCCATTATTAAAAAAGCTGTTGAAAGCGAGCTTACGGGCGATGTACCCGCAACATACCTGCAACTATCTGATAATGTAGAGTTTGTTTTAGATGAAGATGCCGCATCAAACCTTACCCGTTTTGATACTCCTTGGCTAGTAAAAGATTGTGTATGGACAAACCAGCTGAAAAAGAAAGCCGTTATTTGGCTAGCCCAAACTGTAAATAAACCTATTTTAAAACTTACCGAAGAGCATTATAACAACCACGGTATGGCACAATTGGCGGTCGAGCAGGGGCCAAGCAGCAAAATAAACATCGATATTTTTAACCAAATACAACATACCATTACCGGTTGGCCCGGAGGAAAACCCAATGCCGACGATAGCCAACGCCCCGAGCGGGCATTGCCAGCACATAAAAAATCGCTTATATTTTCGCCCCATCCCGATGATGATGTGATATCAATGGGCGGTACGTTTATACGGCTGGTAGATCAAAATCACGAAGTACATGTAGCCTACCAAACATCGGGCAACACCGCCGTATGGGACGATGATGTGTTGCGCTATGTTGAATTTGCCATAGATTTTAACAAAAGCGAAGGTTTAGAAACCACCAAACTAACCGATATTTACACCAATATGCGTGGTTTTATTGTTGATAAACAACCCAACCAAATAGATACGCCACAAATACGCAACGTAAAAGGTTTTATCCGAAAATCCGAAGCAATATCAGGCGCAAGGTACGCTGGCCTGCCCGATACCCAAATACATTTTATGGAACTTCCGTTTTACGAAACCGGAAAAACCAAAAAAAATACCGTTAGCGCTGTTGATATACAGCTTACCATAAATTTATTACAACAAATAAAACCCCAACAAATTTTTGCAGCAGGCGATTTTGCCGACCCACACGGCACACACATTGTTTGTTTCAATATTATTGTTGCCGCCTTACAAAAACTAAAACAAACCGAAACTTGGGTAAACGATTGCTGGCTGTGGATGTACCGTGGTGCTTGGTTAGAGTTTCCGATACACGAAATTGAAATGGCTGTACCGCTATCGCCCGAGGAGGTGATACGTAAACGAAGTGCAATTTTTAAACACCAGTCGCAAAAAGATAGGCCTGTTTTCCCTGGCGACGATGCCCGAGAATTTTGGGTACGGGCCGAAGACCGTAACCGCGAAACCGCCCAAATTTACGATAAACTCGGCCTAGCCGAATACGAAGCTATGGAAGCCTTTGCGAGGTATATTTTTTAGGTCCTTCGTCAAAAACTATGGAATTGTCTCAAACTGCACTCCCATTAAACAGTTCTACGATTGGGGACGGCCTAGCCTGCCTGCGCAGGCAGGCTGTTGTTTGGAGCGGGAGGCCAATAAATTTTTTGTAGAAATTAACTTAAAGAACTATCCAAGCAAGTCGCAGCGTGTTGCACAAATAAAGTAAAAGCACCAACTTTGTTACCACGCCTCGAATTGCGCCGTTAGAAATTTATTGAGCATACCCGACATAACAACAGCAAGCCTTGATTCTTTGGTTATTTCTCATCAAGGAGAAAGAACTTTAAAAAAAGACCTATTAAAAAATTTTCAAAGAAGAATAACCAATTTTTAAGATGTTTTAGGGGAGTATGATTGTTAAAATACGGCTAATGAAACTAAGTATTAAATAACATATTTTAGCATCCTAAAATCCTAATCCCCCGACAAAAAAACTATTTATACAATGAACCCCAACCTACAAAAACTATACAACATAGCACAAAAACCCAGCAGGTTAATTGTGGGGTTAATGTCGGGCACATCGTTTGATGGTTTAGATATTGCGCTTTGTAGGTTTAAAAATTCGGGTTTGGCAACCGAGGTAGAGGTATTAAATTTTGAAACGGTTGCGTTTGATGCAGGCTTTAAAGAAGAAATAAAATCGGTTTTTATTAAACAGCAAGTTAGCCTGCAAAAAGTAACACTGCTAAACGCCACCATAGGTTTAACCTTTGGAAATTTAATTATCAAAACCCTGCAAAAATGGGATGTTGATGTTAATAATGTTGATTTAATTGCCAGCCACGGCCAAACAATTTTTCATGCGCCTAAATCGCAACACAAATTAAAAAACCAACCCAATGCCACTTTACAAATTGGCGACGGCGACCATATTGCCCAAACCACCCGCACCATAACCCTAAGCGATTTTAGACAAAAACACATAGCCGCAGGCGGCGAAGGTGCACCATTGGCTGTGTATGGCGATTATTTATTGTTTAGCAAAAAAGGCGAAAACCGTATGATGCTTAATATTGGCGGCATAGCCAACTTTACTTTTTTGCCTGCAACGGCAAATGCCTACGAAGTTTTTTCTACCGATGTAGGCCCTGGCAATACCCTGATAGACCAATATATCCAACGCCATTACCCCCACAAATACTACGATAAAGATGCCGAAATTGCCCTCACAGGCACAGTTAACCAAGCCTTATTAGACGAACTGTTAAACCACCCGTTTTTAGGCCTTGGCTTCCCAAAAACCACCGGCCCCGAACTTTTTAACCTCGCCTATTTAGATAAAGCCATACAAAACACCAATACTACCGCTTTGGCTGTTGCCGATGTTTTGGCTACACTTTGCCAGTTCTCGGGCTTGGCAATTGCCAATGCTATAAAAAAATGTTTTAATGCCAGCCACCAACCCATAATTTATTTAAGTGGCGGTGGTATGTATAATCCGCTTTTGGTAAGCAACCTAAAAACAGCTATACCTTTTGCTAAATTTAAAAACACCAATAGCTTGGGTATAAACCCCGATGCCAAAGAAGCTGTACTTTTTGCCTTGCTAGCCAACGAAAACATTTGCGGCAACGCAATAGATTTTGGCACCAATAATGGAATCCCAAGCATTGTTATGGGCAAAATAAGTTTCCCTGTTTAAAATCTTTAGTAAAAAATACACCTAAATCCCCCTGTATTAGTGCCTGTTATCAAATAGCTTAAAAAAACACGCTAAGCCCCTTTACTTTATTTACTTGCCAATAATTCACAAATATCTCCTCGTGGTTGGTGGCACACCAAAATATAGGTTTGGATAATTTTTGTGAGCTATATTATATGGTTAGTGTGCCTCCAACCACGGGAAAGGCTTGCCTATTTTTAAACGCGGTTTAGTTAATACAGGTAACTATTTATTTTATTTAAGCATAAATGTAAAGTTTCACCTAACAATAAATAAACCACCTGAGTAAAACCACCTTAAATTTGCTACAATTTATATAAAAATGCAGTTTTTATAAATTATCACATAAATTTTTAAAAAAAAATTATAAAATATTATGATTTTTAGAACTAAAATTATACTTTAGTAATATTATTAAAAAATAACACATATTATTTAATCATTTTATCAAATTACATTACAAATAACAAACAAATTACACACTTAACCCCTTTTTAAATGAATACACAAACAACAACTAAAAAACTAATGCAATACCTACCAGGTATTGTACTGTTATTAATGATTTGTATGGCAATTGCGCCATCATTATCTTTCGGCCAAGATTCCGCTGGTGGAGCAACTGGCACCATTAACGACGTTGCCGCAGCAACGCCAGGCAAACCAACTTTAGAAGAAATTGGTGCAACAGCAGGGCATAACAAAATTTCTATTAACATGACGTGGACATTAATCTGCGGCTTTTTAGTAATGTTTATGCAAGCAGGTTTTGCAATGGTAGAAACTGGTTTTACCCAAAAGAAAAACGTAGCCCACACCATGGGGATGAACTTTCTGGTATATGCACTAGGTATGTTTGGTTTTTGGGTATGTGGTTTTGCAATTATGTTTGGTGGCGGTTTAAACGTTGCAGCCTTAGGTGGTGCAGCAGGTGTTGAAAGCCACGAATATGTAATTAGCCTTTTCGGCCACGATTTTGGTATAGCTGGTACAGTTGGTTTCTTTTTAAACAGCAAAGTTTACGATGTAACTGTGTTCTCGTTATTCTTATTCCAAATGGTGTTTATGGATACTACAGCTACCATCCCTACAGGTTCAATGGCCGAAAGATGGAGCATGAAATCATTTATCCTTTTCGCATTATTTATCTCAATGTTTGTTTACCCGCTTTACGGTAACTGGGTTTGGGGCGGAGGTTGGTTAGCTATGCTAGGCGGAAACTTTGGTTTAGGTCATGGTATGGTTGATTTTGCAGGCTCATCTGTTGTTCACTTAGTGGGTGGTGTTGCCGCTTTAGCTGGTGCAATTGTAATTGGCCCACGTATAGGCAAATACAATGCCGATGGTACGGTAAACACAATTCCAGGCCATAACATTCCAATGGCAATTGTAGGTACATTTATTTTAGCTTTTGGTTGGTTTGGTTTTAACGCTGGTTCAACTTTAGCTGGTACAGATTTACACATATCTGTAATTGCCGTAAATACCATGATGGCAGGTACCGCTGGCTGTTTATCTGCCCTATTATATATGATGGTAAGAGGCGAAAAACCAGATCCTGGTATGTTAGCCAATGGTTTATTAGCAGGTTTAGTTGCCATTACTGCGCCTTGTGCATTTGTAAACTCTATATCATCAGTAATTATTGGTGGTATTGCAGGCTTGTTAGTAATTGTAGTTTATAATTTCTTAGATAGAAAACTTAAAATAGACGATCCAGTTGGTGCATTTGCGGTACACGGTGCAAATGGCGCTTGGGGTTGTATTGCCTTAGGTTTATTTGCCGATGGCACTTATGGCGATGGCTGGAATGGTGTAAAAGGTAACGTAACTGGTTTATTTTACGGAGATGCATCACAACTTTACGCTCAATTAATTGGTGTTGCAGTTTGTTTCATATTTGTATTTATTGTGATGTACACTTTCTTTAAAATATCAAACAAAATTACACCTATTAGAGTACCCGCAGCCGATGAGATTGCTGGTTTAGATATACCTGAAATGGGCGTAAAAGGATACTTAGATTAGTATTTTTTTTCACACCTCTCAAAAAAACAAAAATAACCCGCCTTAATTGGCGGGTTATTTTTAATTAGAAACAACACCATAAATACCCTGTTAAAATGAAAAAGATATTAAACAAAGCTATCAATCCACTAAAAATTTTAATAAACGATAGTAGAATAGTAGGCTTAATGCTTATTTTTTGTACCATCATTTCATTATCGTTAGCAAACTCAAATACCTATCAGGCTATATATGCTAATTTATGGAACAATACCATAAATTACCATACTAACATTCACCTGCCCGAGAGTTTTGCAAGTTGGATAAATAATTTTTTAATGTCGTTCTTTTTTTTAATGGCCGGTATGGAAATTAAAAGAGAGTTACTAAGTGGCGAATTATCATCATTTAAAAAAGCCTTATTGCCTTTTGGTGCCGCTTTAGGCGGGATGGTTGTACCCGCTTTAATATTTGTAGCCTTTAACATACATACAAGTTATGTAAATGGCTGGGGAATACCCACAGCTACCGACATTGCGTTTTCAATCGGGATAGCATCATTGCTAGGCAAACGTGTACCCGTAGGCTTAAAAATATTATTAATGGCTTTGGCTATTATCGATGATTTGGGAGCTATAATTATTGTTGCTGTATTTTATGGCAACCACTTTAGTTGGGTTTTTATGGCCATAAGCGCATTGCTTTATGCTATGCTTATAGCTTGCAATTATTTAAAAATCAAGTTTGGCGCATTGCAAATTGTACTTTCACTGGTATTGTGGTACATGGTTTATAACTCAGGGATAGAAGCCAGCATAACAGGCGTATTGGTAGCATTTGCTACCCCAACTAAATTTTTACCCAGTATAGAAAAAGCTATTCACCGTTATGTAAACTTTTTGATTTTACCCTTATTTGCTTTGGCAAATACAGCAATATTTTTACCATCGGATATTGGTGCAGCCTTACAAACCACTGTGGGCTTAGGTATAATTTTTGGCTTGGTTGTAGGTAAACCATTGGGTATCTTTATTTTTAGCAGAGTACTTGTTGCACTTAATATGGCCAGTTTGCCTCGTGGCGTTAAATGGAAACAAGTACTAGGAATGGGCATGTTGGCTGGTATAGGTTTTACAATGTCGATATTTACTACCATGCTAGCCTTTAAAGACCCTGCTTTTCAAAACATAGCTAAAATTGCTATCATTATTAGCGTTGTACTTTCGTTAATACTTAGCATGGCATATTTTATATTACTTACATTTAAAGAAAAAGTAATGGAATTTGAAATTAAACAAAATGAAATTTCCCCTATACAACAAAGTTTAGCTTCGGCATAAGATTTTTTTTTTGCACAAAAAAGGCAATCCTATAAAGCTAGGGTTGCCTTTTTTTTATTACAATTTTTAGGTTAAAATTATTAGGCACAAAACAAGTAAAAAACCTTGTTTAAATTAAATTTTTATTATAGCCCTAAGCTCGATTGTTAAACTTTAGCTCAAATTTAGAGGTTATTGCCTATACTTATTTCTTCCTTTTAATTTCCAAAAAATTAATTCCCCAAAGGGCGAATTTGGGAGATGCTCAGGTGTAAAATTTCGTAATTATATCTTTGATGATGATAAACTCTTAACTCAAAAATCAAATGGTAAATTTGTAGCCTACGCCACGAATAGAATGGAAATAAATTGGGTGTTTTTGGTCGGGTTCAAAGTATTTTCTAAACGTGAGAATAAAGTTATCTATGGTACGGGTGGATGGGTAAACATCGTAATTCCATACAGTTTCTAAAATTTGCTCGCGAGATACGGCTTCGTTTTTACGCTCTATCAATAGCTTTAGCAACATGGTTTCTTTTTTGGTAAGCGGGGTAATGCTATCGTCGGCATTTTTAAGTTCGTACGAGTTAAAGTAAATGGTTTTATCGCCAATTTTAAAGGAATTAAATTCTTTAAGTTCATCGCCTTTTTTACTGCGTTTTATTAGATTGTTAACTCTTAAAATTAGTTCTTCTAAATTAAATGGTTTGGTAAGATAATCGTCGGCTCCTTTTTTAAGGCCTGTTACCCTATCTTCGGATGTGTTTTTGGCAGTTAAAAACATAATGGGTACATCGCTGTTTTCGAGCCTTATGGTTTCGGCTACTTGGAAACCATCTATCTCGGGTACCATTACATCTAAAATAATGAGGTCAAATTTTTCTTCTTTGTAAACTTTTAAGGCTTTTTTACCATCATTTACTGCCCGTACAAAAAAACCTTCTAATTCTAAGTTTAATTTTATGGCTTCTAAAAGATGTTCTTCATCTTCCATTAAAAGTATGCGTTGTTTTACAGACATGGTTTTGGGGGATAAATAGGGTTAAGTTTTACATGGTTAAAGGTGCAAATATTTTTGATGGATTATTAACCATTGCTAATAATTTTTTTTTCTATTATTGGCCATTTTAATTTGCCTACCATTTGGTTTATGGGTTCGATAAAACCAAGATTGCTAAAATTAGGTTATGGCTTTAGGTACCATTAGCGGGTTTTGAGTTGGTATATTTTTTTTGGTAAAATTTTTGCATATCATCCAGCGAAAGCGAAGGTGCTAAATACGCAATATATCTATACCATATAAGACCCGAAAAATACATAAATCATTAAAATATCAACCTCTTAATTTAACTAAAACTAACTTCAAAAACTGTACCATTTGGCGTATTATTTTTTACTTTAATGATGGCTTGGTGGCGGTCTAAAACTTGTTTTACTATAAATAAGCCTAAGCCTGTTCCTTTTGTTTTTCGGGTATCTTCGCTACCAACTCTATAAAATTTATCAAAAATTTTTGTTTTTTCATCTTCAGTTATGCCAATACCTAAATCGGCAACTGTAAAAACCACTTTATTGTTTAAACTTCGCTTTAAGTTAACGTGTATTGGCATGCAACTTGGCGAATATTTAACAGCGTTTTCTACCAAATTGCTTACCACAGATGACAACGCAAAATCATCTCCATTTATAAAAATGTTAGGTTCAATATCGGTAATTAAAGATTCGGCGCTACAAACGTGTATTTGTAACCTTGCAACAATTTTTTCTACAAGGTTCGAAAAATTAAACGGCTCTTTTGGGAAGCTATACAATTTATTTTCGATACGTGTAGCCAGCAACATGTTTTCTACCAAATCGGCCAAGCGTTCAATATCTAGTAATGATTTACCGATAAAATTTTGCTGCTGCGCTTTATCCAAATCGCGTTTTAAAATAGTTTGTAAGTATAATTTTATGGATGCCAGCGGCGATTTTAGCTCGTGGGTAACACTTAATAAAAAGTTTTTTTGCTGGGCATTTATTTTTTTTTCTTTGTTGATGGCTCGGTGTAATTTATAGGCACCAAAAGCCATTAACGATATAAAAACAAAGCCTTCGCTTACTACCATGCCTGTGCGCATAGGCTCAAGGTGTACCATTATAGTTGCCCACCATAGCAATTGTGCTATTACGTAAAAAACTAAAATGTAAAATATGGTTAGTGGTTTCATTTTTTTGTTTTTATTGAGCAGTAAAATTAGCAATTTTCGATAAAAATTTCAGCTATCTTGAAGCGGTTACAGCAATATAAAAAGCTAATGGTAAGCATTTATAAAATTTTTTATAAAAAAAAACCTTGATAGCTTTTTAAATCTACCAAGGTTTTTTTTATTGAAAACTGTATTTGGGTTGCGTTTATCAACCTTAAATAAAAAAACAGTCGAATTATTTTGCGGCTTCGGCTTCGGCAGCTTTTTTATGGTCGGCCAAAAAAGTAGCTAAACCACTATCGGTTAAAGGGTGTTTTAGTAAACCTAATATGGATGAAAGTGGGCCAGTCATTACATCGGCTCCTATTTTGGCACATTCAACAATGTGTACGCTATTGCGGATTGAGGCTGCTAGTATTTGTGTTTCGTAACCGTAGTTATCAAATATTAAACGTATATCTTCTATTAAACCAAAGCTATCGGCACCTATATCATCTAACCTACCCAAAAACGGCGATACATAGCTTGCACCAGCCTTTGCTGCCAATAATGCTTGGCCAGCTGTAAAAATCAAGGTACAATTGGTACGAATACCTTTATCACTAAAGTATTTAAGGGCTTTAATACCATCTTTAATCATGGGTATTTTTACCACAATTTTATTATCTAAAGCGGCTAAAGCATTGCCTTCGGCTATCATACCTTCGTAGTCGGTAGCTATAACTTCGGCACTTACATTATCATCAACTATGGCACATATTGCTTTATAATGTGCTATTACATTGGCTTGGCCGCTAATACCTTCTTTGGCCATAAGTGATGGGTTGGTGGTTACGCCATCTAATACACCTAGGGCTTGGGCTTCTTTTATCTGTTCTAGGTTGGCGGTATCAATAAAAAATTTCATTTTGTTGGGATATTTAGGTGAGTTATTTTATAAAATTATTTTTTGTGGGATTGTGTTACGATATAGGTGAGTTGTGGAGAAAAAAAGAATATCAATTTAACGGGTTAAATGGATTTAAAAACTCAATAAAAAAAAATGGGCTAGCACTTTCTATCGCACCGCTACAACTTCTTACCCTTGCTGTGTTCCCACCCTGGGGGAGTTCAGAAGGAGCTGGTCGTAGAAGACTAACCCAGCGCAAAAGTAGTATTTTTTAAGGTTTTCTTAAATTTATTGGCCTATTATTTGTAATTAATCTGATAATGAAGTATATAAATTTATTTTTTCTTTTTTTTAACAGGCTCTTCGTTTGCTTCTTTCATTAATGCCCGCCAATCGTGTGGGTTATCTTCGGATATGGCTAGGGTTTCTTCGTATTCGGTATGTTGTAACGTCATGGTTTTTATAGGTTTGGTAAGATAGGTTTCTATTTCGGCAAGTATATTTTTTTCTTCATCGCTACAAAACGAAATGGCCAAGCCCCTTTGGTTTCCCCTGCCTGTACGGCCTACACGGTGAACGTAATTTTCGGCAACATCGGGCAAATCGTAATTTACCACATACGCTACCCCTTTTACATCAATACCTCGGCTACTTACATCAGTAGCTATCAGTACCTTGGTTTTACCATCTTTAAATGCTTCTAAAACTTCGAAACGTTGCGCTTGCTCCACATCCCCGTGAAGGGTTGCAGTAACAATACCTACCCGTTGCATGGCTTTAAAAACCCGCTCGGCCCGTACTTTGGTACGCACAAAAACCAATATTTTTTTATCCGAATGTTCGTTAATTACCCGTTCTAAAAAAAAGCGTTTATCGTCCATAGCTACAAAAACAACGGCATGGTCCACGTTTTTTGATACCGGGTCTTTGGGCGATAGTTGTATGCGTACAGGCTTGCTTACTAGGGCGTAAGCCAAATCTTTAATAGTTTCGTTTATGGTAGCCGAAAAAAACATGGTTTGCCTTTGCTTAGGCAAAAACTTTAATAGGTTTTGTATATCTCCATAAAAGCCTTTATCAAGTATATGATCTGCTTCATCTAACACTAAAAAGTTTATTTTTTTGAGATTTAAAAAGCCTTTATGCACTAAATCGGCCACACGGCCAGGGGTGGCTACCAGTACATCTACGCCTTGTTGTAGTTTTTGTATTTGAGGGGCTATATCTACGCCACCAATAATGGCTAAGGTTTCGATGGCCGAGTATTGCGCTAGTTCGTCGAAAACATTTTTTATTTGTGTAGCCAGTTCGCGGGTGGGTACCATTATTAGTGCGCTTACATTTTGCTCGGCTTGGCGGTAACGCTGGTTTTGCAACATACTTATTATAGGTATGGCAAAGGCGGCGGTTTTGCCTGTACCCGTTTGCGCTATGGCCAATATATCTTGCCCCGATAATATTTGTGGGATAGATTTAAACTGTATATCGGTAGGTTTTAAAAAACCTAGCTCGCTTAAACTGCGTTTTAGTTCAGGCGTAATATGGTATTTATCGAATTTCAATTACTGTATAACCAATTTATTCCTAGAAATGGTTTTGCTTCCGTTTACTTCTAATAGGTAAACACCTTTAGATAAACTTTGGGTATTTATCTTAGTAACTTTACCATCAGCGGTTTTAAATGCAACTTTTTTCCCAGATAAATTAAAAATTACAATTGATTTTAATGGCTCATTTCCAGCCACTACATTAAACTCACCATTCATTACTGGGTTAGGGTAGAAAGTAGCCTGAACATCGAAACCAGCAGCCGTAGCTATAAATTTATATTCGTGGGGTGTACCATCTTTGTCGGTAGAGCGTAGTTTGTAGTAATTTGTACCAGCTAGAGGACTATAATCAGTATAAGAACTAGCTGTTACAGGAAGGTTAGGGCTTATAGCCTCAAATATGCCCGCATCGTTTTTCCTAAGAATTTGGATAAAGTCAACGTTTTTACTGCTTGCGCTAGTCCAAGATACTAGGTTACCATAAGAATTAGATTTTGCTGTTAATGAGGTTAAATCTAACGGTAGGCTATTTATTATTACGGCACTTAAACCCGACACAAAAGCAGAACCACTTAAATCGGTAGCTTTCAACTTGTATAAATTGGTGCCATCAAGTGGGTTTGTATCTTTAAACGAAGTTGCCGATGCAGGTAGTTTAGGGCTTATAGATACATAATCTCCATTTTGGTTTTTTCTTAGCACTTCGTAATAATCAACATTGCTATTGGTACCTGCCTGTGCGGAAATGTTAATTGTTTTAACAGAAAGTTTAGCATTTAGGTTGCTATTGTTACCCAAATTGCCTTTTTGTAACACAGCCGCAGCATTGTTATTACCCGTAGCCGACCACGATATTAAGTTACCGCCAAGGGTTGCTGCGCTTGTTAATTTTGTAAAATTTAGAGGGTTGTTGTACAACAAGGTATAATCGTTCCTCCAAAAGAAATTACTGCTAAATCTAATTGCATCATAGGTAGAATATAAGGTTGATGCTTCGTTAGTCTCGGTTTGTCCGCTAATTCTTATTTTATCTATACCTCCTGAATTTTTGCGGTAACCCGAACATTGGTAAGCAGGTTCTGAATAATCAGCCAAGGGTTCTGTTGAGCCTTCATAATCTACCCATAAATCGGCCTTGATAATGTTGTTACCTTGGCCTGTTACTTTTACTAAATAATAATGGGCAACATCGCCTGTTAATGTAACACCTGTTGCAACATAAGGATTGCCTAAGCATTCCACATTTTGATAGCAGTCACTAATACAAGCTAATCCGTCGTTTGGTAACGAACCCACATAAAGGTTCTCATAATTATCAAAAAAGAAAGCGGCTCCAGAGTACCCAGTATTGCTACCACTTTTATAGGTAAACCCTATCCAAACTACATTGCCAGGATTATTAACGTAGGGGCTAGCTAAGTCTCGGTAAGAATCTACCCACTGACCGCCAATTGTACCCGTTGCACCTATTTCACCTTCTAAATTACCTGCAACTATTTTATGAAAACCACCTCCAATGGCAGGTAAATCTCTCTTTCCACTCCAAGGGCTAGCCCAACCTATACCGCTACCTGCTACGCCCTGATAATCAGCACCAACAGGATATTCAAAATTTTCGTAAGAGCGTATTGGGACAGTTGTGGGTGGTGTAAATATAACAGAGGCAATAATATTGAATTCTTTTGATACACCATTTTTATATGTATAGCTTAACTTGTAAAAATTATTTCCAACTAAAGGTTTGGTATCTGTATAAGAGGTATCTGTTACATTAAGTTTGGGGCTTATAACCACAAAATTTCCTTCATTATTTTTTCTTAAAATTTCCAAAAAATCAACTTTAGTACTTGTTTCGCCATTCCAATAAATTACATTTTTTGTCTTCGTAGATTGTGCGTTTAAATAGGTTAATTTTAAAGGAAGATTACTATTAATAGTTGTAATTAAATTAGAGATATAGGTTGCACCATTATTATATGTAGCTATAAGTCTGTAGGTGTTTAGCGAATCCGGTGGGTATGAATCTGTGTAAGATGTGCTAGTTGGAGTAAGTTTTGATAAAGTTGAATAATTGCCTGCATTATTTTTTCTTTGAACCTCATAATATGCAATATCGGTGCTGTTTTTAATAGTCCACGAAATTAAGTTTCCAGAGGAAGTAACATTTGAGGTTAAAGACGTTAATTCAAAAAGTAAGTTATTTTGAATACTTGAAGTTAAAGTGGAAATTGAAGTTAAACCATTTGTATCAGTAGCCCGTACTTTGTAGCTAATATCTCCTCCAAGAGGAGAAGTATTTGTAAATGAAGTGTCGGTTGCAGAAAGTTTAGGACTTATTGTTATGTAGTTACCACTATTATTTTTCATAAGTACTTCCAAATAATCTATATTAGCTTTAACTATACCCGACCAAGATATCAAGTTTCCAGTATCGGTTGATTTAGTATTTAATGTTGCCAAATACAAGGGGTTATTATACAATAAAGTATAATCGTACCTCCAAAAAAAATTACTGCTAAATCTAATTGCATCAAAGGTAGAGTATAGAGTTGATGCTTCGCTAGGCTCGGTTTGTCCACTAATTCTTATTTTATCTATACCTATTACATTTTTGCGGTAACCCGAACATTGGTAAGCAGGTTCTGAAAAATCAGCCAAGGGTTCTGTTGCGCCTTCATAATCTACCCATAAATCGACCTTGATAATGTTATTACCTTGGCCTGTTACTTTTACTAAATAATAATGGGCAACATCGCCTGTTAATGTGCTAGCTAATGCGTCACC
>RDXP01000154.1 GCA_004292865.1 Sphingobacteriales bacterium | reverse complement strand
TCCATTGATACAATGGTGTGTACCGATAATACTAATGGTGTAGATACGCCAGCAAGCACTAAAGATACAATCTCGAAACGTTGCCATGTTTTTACCGACCCTGTCCATCCGAAAGACATGATAGAGTATATTCTACGACGTAACCCTGTTGCTCTATCTCTGATGGTTGCAATATCGGGCAGTAAACCCACGTACCAAAATACTAACGATACCGAAAAATAAGTTGAAATTGCAAATACATCCCACACCAATGGCGAGTTAAAGTTTACCCAAAGTGAGCCAAATTGGTTTGGTAATGGTAATGGCCAATAAGCCAACCAAGGCCTACCCATGTGCGATACCACATACGTTGCCGCACATATTACCGCAAAAATTGTCATTGCTTCGGCCGAGCGGTTAATGGAATTTCGCCAGTTTTGGCGGAACAATAACAATACCGCCGAAATTAGTGTACCTGCGTGGCCAATACCTACCCACCATACAAAGCCTGTAATATCCCAAGCCCAACCCACGGTTTTATTTAATCCCCAGCTGCCTATGCCATTCCAAAAGGTGTAACCTACGGCTACTACCCATAAACTTGCGCCCATTGCGGCAACAATAAAACCTATCCACCAGGCCTTATTAGGCTTGTTTTCTACCGGCCATAAAACCTCTTCGGTAATTCTAGCGTAAGTAATGTTTTTACCCGTTATTAGCGGTTCTCTTAGTATTGATTCGTTATGTGATGACATATCTTAATCAGATTTATAATTTTTAAGCTTCGTGTAAGCCTGTGTTTGTAATTTTTGTCATATAACCCACGCCTGGTTGTACGTTTAACTCTTCTAAAACATAATACACACGCTCGTCTGTAAGTGCTTTTGATACTTCCGATTGTGGGTCGTTGGCATCGCCAAATATAATGGCATTTGCTGGGCAGGTTTGCTGGCAAGCCATTTTAACATCGCCATCTTTAAGCGTTGTTTTTTCAATTTTGGCTTTTAACTTACCTGCTTGTATGCGTTGTACACACATCGAGCATTTTTCCATTACCCCTCTAAAACGGGTAGTAACATCGGGGTTTAGGGCTAATTGTGTAAACTCGTTGTTTAGATAATTATCAAACCTAGAGTCGTTCCAGTAGTTAAACCAGTTAAACCTACGTACTTTATACGGACAGTTATTGGCACAATAACGGGTACCTACGCAACGGTTGTAAGCCATGTGGTTTATACCTTCGGATGAGTGTACGGTTGCTAAAACAGGGCAAACGGTTTCGCAAGGTGCGTGTTCGCAATGTTGGCACATCATGGGCTGGTGTACTACCGATACGTTTTCCATCTTCCCTTCTATCTCCCCAATCTCTTTCTCTTCGGTAATGGATTTATTTTCTTCGTTGTACGAGTAATATCTATCAATACGTATCCAGTGCATTTCGCGGCGGCGTACTACTTCATCTTTACCTACCACGGGTACATTGTTTTCGGCATTACAGGCTACAATACAAGCACCGCACCCGGTACAAGCATTTAAGTCGATGGCCATTACCCAGTTGTGGCCAGGTTGCTCAAACTTTTTCCATAAATCGTAGGTTTTGTGTTTTTCGCCATGGTTTCCACTTCCGTGTGCTGGATTTTCTAAATACTCGGCAAAAGTGGCTTCTCTAATAATATCTCGCCCTTCAAACGAATGGTGGGTTTGCGTTTGTGCAAGCTCGTAATAGCCTTCTATTTTGGTAATGGTAACGGCACCGTTTGTAGCTAAAAACGGATAAGCATTTTTACCTACGCCATCGCCTACTTTACCTACTTTTTGGCGACCATAACCTAAAGCTACCGAAACAGTTTCGTGGGCTTGGCCTGGTTGAAATAATACGGGTAGGTCTATCGCGTATGTATCGCTTTTTAAGGTAACCAAATCAAACTCGGATATGCCTAGTTTTTGGGCATATTTAGGATTTAGGGCTGCATAATTATCCCAAGTTACTTTTGAAACGCCATCGGGCAGTTCTTGTAAAAACGGATTGTTACCTTGTTTACCATCGCCTAAAGCTACCGAATTGTATAAATGCAGTTCAATAGCAGCAGTCATTTTTTTGCTTTCGCTGATTACGATGGCAATGGTTGCGTTTACATCCCCGCTAAGGGTAATAGGTGAAGTTACTTTGGCAGGAAGGCTTACAAAACCTAGTTGTAAAACATCGTTCCAGGTTTTACCTGCTAATGGTAAAACGGTAGCTTCCCAGTTTGCTTTTACAAAAGTGTAGTAATCTTTTACTGTGCTATCGCTCCATAGCAATAAACTTTCTTCGGCTTGGCGGCTATTATAAACTGGGTTTATAGTAGGCTGTATAATTGAGTAATAACCTTCAACTGGGTTGCTATCGCCCCAAGCTTCTAGGTAATTGTGGTTAATGGCAACGGCATCGCAAAGGCTGGCCGTTTCATCGTTTTTATCTGAGAATGATATTTTTGTAGCTACTTTGGCTAAGGCATCTGTAAAGCCTTTGGCATCGCAATAGTTATAGGCTGGGTTGCTATCTAAAAACAAAACTGCGCCTACACTGCCCGCTTTCATTTGGGTTACCAAAGCCATAAAATCGGCTTCGTTACCTGTGTATTGGTACGATGGGTTATCTAAATCGATAGTGGTACCGTAACTACCCAAAAGGCTGTTTATGGCGTTTACTAGTATTTGCGTATGTTCATCGTTTGAGCCCGAAACTACCAACGCTGCACCTTTTGCTGCGCTTAATTCTTTGGCTACTAATTTAATAGCTTTTTCGGCAATGGCATTGCTTAGTTTTGCACTAGTCGCTTGGCCTGATAATTCGGCATATAGGTTTACTAATGCTATACTTTCTTCGGATGGTTTTAAAGCGATACGAGAATCGGCTTTTGTACCTGTTAAGCTCAAACCTGTTTCGAACTGTATGTGGCGAGACATTTTTTTGCTTTTAAGCGATGCCGCATTTCTGTTTGAAACGTATTGTTTGGTGTATTGTAAGGGCGAAATCCAAGAGCCTAAAAAATCGGCACCAAAACTTACAATTACATTGGCTTTGTTGAATTTATATTGTGGCAAAACGGCTTTACCAAAGCTATTTTTATTGGCGTTGATGATGCCCGAATAAGATATGGCATCGTAAGCAACGTGTTTGGTAGCTGGGTATTTTGCTGCAAATGCTGCAATTACGGCTTTGGTTGATGGGCTATTAACCGTTGAGGTTACAATAGCAATTGTTTTACCTGCTGCTTGTGCTTTGGTTAAACCTGCTTTTGCGTAGGCATCAATATCTTCCCAAGGGTGTTCAACACCGTTTAATAATGGCGTTTTAAGTTTTGCGGTATCGTACAAATCTAATACCGAGGCTTGGGCTTGTGCATCTAAACTTCCGCTGTTGATAGTACAAGCTGGGTTACCTTCTACTTTAATTGGCCTGCCTTCGCGGGTTTTTACTAAAATACTTGCTCCTTTATAACTTGAAGCGTAATAATTAGGTATGCCCGAAGTTACTTCTTCGGGTTTAATTAAATAAGGTACAGATTTTTTGGTGGGTGCTACGGTACAGGCGGCTAAAGAAACTGCGCCTAAACCAAAGCCCATTGTTTTTAAAAAATCTCTACGGGGAGTGGGTGCGCTTAAACCCGCTCCTTCTAATACATCTTCGATAGGTAAGGCTTCGGCAAATTCGTGTTTATTACTTTCCACAAATTCAGAAGCATTGTTACGCTCGTGTAAACCTTTCCAATATTTTTTTGTGCTATCCATTTAAGCTATATAAAAAGTAGTATTGTATAATGATATTAATAATGGCATTTTCCACACTCCAGCCCACCTAATACAGCTGCGGTTACTTTTTCGCCTTTTTTAATTTTTTCGTGTGCTGCCAATACTTTATCGTAATAGGCGTTGCCTTTGGAGTTTACTTCGGTTACACGGTGGCAATTGATACACCACTTCATCGTTAAAGGCGAATATTGATAAACTTCGGCCATTTCTTGTATTGGGCCATGGCATTTTTGACACTCGATACCAGCAACTTTTACGTGTTGCGAGTGGTTAAAATAGGCTAAATCGGGCAGGTTATGTATCCTTATCCACTCGATAGGGCGGGTGTTTTCGCCATATTTTTGGGTTTCGGGGTTATAATCTAAAGCGGCATAAATCTTTTTGATTTCTGGTGAAATTTCGCCGTTATATTTTTCGGTAGCTTGTACGTATTTATGGCAGTTCATACACACATTGGCTGATGGTATGCTGGCGTGTTTAGATTTCCAAGCGCTAGAATGGCAATACTGACATTTGATTTGATTGGTACCGGCGTGTAACTGGTGCGAAAACTTGATGGGTTGTACTGGTTGGTAACCTGTTTGTACGCCTGTGTTCCATAAATCCATCCAGCCGAAAGAGCCTAGGGTTAATACACCACATAGTACCACAAAAAATACTAATTTTTTATTTTTAACCAGTTTTTTAACTATATACAGTTTATCTTTAGATTGAGTGTTTTCATCTTCGCTTTGTTCATCTTCAAGTAAAGCAATACCTGCGTTATCTGTTTTTAATAACAATCTTTCTAAAGTGCCGATTACTTTGTTTAGTAAAAGTATTACTAAGAAGGCAACAATAACAACGGCAATTAAACCAAAAATCATGTAATTGCTGTAGCCAGTATCGGTAGCTGATGCTGTAGTGCCAGTTACGGCAGTAGGTGCCGCAGTGGCTTTATCACCTTCTACTTTTATATAGGCTAAAATATTTTTTACATCATCATCACTAAACTGCGGAAAAGGAGTCATGGCAGCTTGGTTATACTCGTTGTAAATTTTAAGAGCTTCTTTATCGCCCGATGCTACCATTGCTGGCGCATTTTTTATCCACTTAAGCAACCATGCTTCGCTGTGCCTATTATTAACTCCTGCCAAAGCTGGCCCTAGTACACGTTTGTTTAATGCGTGGCAAGATGTACAGTTGGCCTTAAATAAAGCCTCGCCTGCGGCGGCATCGCCACTTGGTGCTGTGGAGGCTGTGCTTGTGGCTGCTTTGGATGTATCAACTGCTGTAGCTTGAGCACAAACTAAAGTTGGTAATGAAAAAATAAAAAAAGTGAAAAGTGTTATCGACTTTGCCAAATTTTTAAATCCAGATGAGAAGTTTCTCATATTGAGTTTGTTATACTATTATTTTAACGTTTATGTTTGCAAAACAGTAATTGCAATGTTAACAATTGCTGATTTTGATGGACAAAAGTATCATTTATTTGATTGTAGCTGACAAAATTATGACTGTTATTAACAATTTATAATAGTTCTAAATAAGTGAAAAATTAGGTTATTAATCATAGTATTGTTTGTTTTAATTAAACTAGGTTTAATAGCAAAGGTGAATAATAATTTTAAGTTTGAATGGGATTTTTTTAATTACCATGCAGCTTTTTATTTATTGATTTCGCTACTTTTTGTTATACAAATGCTGTTGAAATTCTATAAACAGTTTGCTTATATTGGCAACGTTACCCAAAATATCTTTTGCATCTTCTAACGATTGATATTTGTTTGTGAGCAAGATGGGTAGTTTTTCTTGGTCAAGTTCTTCTACGCCAGTTTCAATATATTTACTCAATACAAATTCTATAAACTCTTTTTGTTTGTTGTTGTTGAGCAACGCAAAAATAGTGGATTGTGGCTTCTACCACCGCTCGTTTAATTCCTTTGTAAACCAACACATAATCGGCAGTGAGTTTTTTTGCTCTTAGGCCACCTGTTTGTATTTTGCCTGCGGTAATGTTGTATTCTCGCAAGATTTTAGTGCCTTTTACAACGACCTAGCCGCAAGCCTTTAGCTTGGGGTCTATGAGTTCTGCTCTTGTTTCTGCTTCGTTCATGTGTCTGAATTAAGATTTTTAGAATTTGTTGGTTTTAGGATTGTTCTTGATGTAGTCTTTATTGTCGGAATGATTGACATTATACACCATTTTAAATTCAAGACTTTTTGCTCCAAAATTTATCAGTAATCCTATGGGTAAATTATATGCTTGGTAGTAATTCATTGCCTGTGCCAAATGAACTTCTTCTAATTTTATCAATGCTTTTAGTTCAACCATTATGTTTTCTTCCACAAAGAAATCAACTCTTCTTGTCCCAATATCAATGCCTTCATAAAAATTAACATTTCCATTTCACGCTGAAAGCCCAACCCTTGTTTCTCCATTTCAATAGCCAATGCCCGTTGATAAATCACTTCTTGAAAACCATTGCCCAAAGTGCTATGCACTTTCATTGCACAGCCAATTATTTTATGAGTAACTTCTTCGTGTTTCATATATTGTCTGCATTAAGATTTTTAGGATTGGTGGATTGTAAGATTTCTTTTTTGTTTTTTTAATAATCCTGTAATCTTTTAATCCACCTAATCCTAATTCAGACTTTTTTCCCTTATTCATCATCGTTTCCTTTTTCGTAGCCTTCATAATAGTAGGATTGATCTATACCTTTAAAAATGATTTCTCGGTTGTTTATTTCATCCGTTAAATTGGCAACAAGCAAGGTTCTTAATTCCAAATCGTTAATGGGGCTACGTTCCATTGCTTGCAAGTAAAGTGTTTTGCTTACAAAAGCCCAGTTTGTAATTTTACTTAGGCGTTTTTTCAAAATCATATCCAGCCATATCCGCATTGTTCTGCCGTTGCCTTCCATAAAAGGATGGGCAATATTCATTTCTACATATTTAGCAATTATTTCTTCAAATGTGTTTTCGGGCATCAATTCCACTTTTGCCAAAATATCTTCCAAATACAAAGCTGTTGCAAATCGGAACCCGCCTTTTGATATGTTGTTGGTTCGTATTTTACCTGCAAAATCAAACAGACCCTCAAACAAATATTTGTGTATTTGCTGTAAGCCTTTGGATGTGCCACATTCTATTTTGTTTATATCGCCTGTTTCAAATAAGCGATAAGCGTTTTCTAAACTTTTTTTATCTAAATTTTTCATATTCGTCTTAACCTTGATTTTTATGATTTTCTTGATTACTTGATTCTATGTTGCTGCGAACTGCTTTAGGGTTATTGTTATGCACTCTTTTAAACTGTAAGCTTTTTGCGCCAAAGTTTATCAGCAATCCAATTTCTAAATTGTAAGCTTCTACACAATTCATTGCTTGTGCCAAATGCACATCTTCTAAATTGATAATGGCTTTTATTTCTACCATTATTTTATCGTCTACAAAAAAGTCAACCCTTCTTGTGCCAATATCAAAACCTTTATAACTCAAGGGCATTTCTTGTTCTCTAACAAAGTTGATATTCTGAAATTGCATTTCTATAGCCAAAGCTCTTTGATAAACAACTTCTTAAAAGCCATTACCTAAATGCTTATGCACTTCCATTGCCACACCAATTATTTTATGTGTTAAATCCTGTTCTTTCATAATCAAGAAATCAAATTAATCCTTCAATCAAGGTTAAGACAGTTGCACTTTCTTCATCCAAGGCTTTCATCTCTTCCAAAATTTTTTGCGGTTGGCGTAAGGCGGCTTCTTCTTTTTTGTTGGGGTTTTGGGCAGATAGGTCAAAGGTTTTGGGGTCAATGTTTTTTACATCAATACTCCAAGAGTTTTCACTTTCGGCTTTTGTTTTTTGCAGTTCAACAAAGTCAGCCAAATCTTTTTCGTTCAATGGATTTCCTTTTCCTAAATTTCTATTTAAGTTCAATTGGTAAAACCACACTTTTTTTGTTGATGAACCTTTCTCAAAAAACAATACCACTGTTTTTACTCCTGCACCTGTAAATGTGCCGCTAGGCAAATCTAAAACGGTATGTAGGTTGCGGTTTTCTAAAAGTAATTTTCGCAAACTAACACTGGCATTGTCGGTATTACTTAAAAATGTATTTTTAATAACCACACCTGCTTTGCCTCCAGCCTTCATAATTTTAATAAAGTGCTGCAAAAATAAACTGGCGGTTTCGCCTGTTTTTATAGGAAAATTTTGCTGTACTTCTGCTCTTTCTTTTCCTCCAAACGGCGGATTAGCCAACACAATATCGTATCGGTCTTTTTCTTGTATATCGGCTAGATTTTCGGCAAGTGTATTTGTATGTATAATGTTAGGGGCTTCCACACCGTGTAAAATCATATTCATTATACCAATAATGTAAGCCAATGATTTTTTTTCTTTATCGTAAAATGTTTTTTTCTGTAAAGTTTTTACATCGGTTGTTGTTAACTTTTTGCTGTGCATTCCTTCTACAAGCTCAGGATGACATAAATACTCATAAGCTTCCACCAAAAAACCTGCACTACCCACTGCCGCATCATAAATTTTATTTCCTATTTCGGGAGCTACCACTTTTACAATGGTTTTAATCAATGGTCGAGGGGTATAATATTCGCCACCATTACGCCCTGCATTGCCCATATTTTTAATTTTGTCCTCATACAGGTGGCTCATTTCGTGTTTTTCGGCGTGGGTTCTAAAACGGAGTTCGTCAATCCGGTTTATTACCTCACGTAAATTGTAGCCACTTTGTATGCGATTTTTAAGTTCGCTAAAAATCTCGCCAATTTTATATTCAATAGTGTCGGCACTTTCGGCATCTACTTTAAATTTTTTGAGGTAGGGAAATAGTTTAAAATCTACAAAATCTTTTAGGTCATCGCCTGTTATTGCTTTGTGATGGTCAAGTTTGCCATCTTTATCTTTAGGTGTAGCCCAAACAATCCACTGAAATTCGGAAGCAATAATGTTAGTGTAAGTCTTACCTGTTAATTCGGCTGCTGTGGCTTTGTCTTTTTCAAGGTCGTCCAAATATTTAAGGAACAATACCCAAGAGGTTTGCTCAACATAATCTAATTCGCTACCACAACCTGCGTCTTTATGCAGTATATCGTCTATATTTTTAAAAGTTTGTTCAAACATTGGTTGCTTTGATTATTGCTTAGGTTTCAAATTTATATTATTAACCTGAGTTAGATGATTAAACTTTGGTTTAATTTGCTGATATTGTTATTGTTTACGGTTTTAGAGCGTTTAACAACGGTAGCGGTCTGCCAGTTGGTAGGCGAGCATCTTTTTTTTATCCCCCCCGACCTTTAATAGAGAAATCTTTAAATCCCCTTTCGGGGGCTAGGAAAAAAAAGATATAGCCCTTCCTTTGTCGGGATAAACTCCCGACCCGTTAAAACGCCCGAATAATACTTATTGAGATGTAAAACAACGTTTTATAAATCGAAATGAGGTTATTACTTGTAAAGTTTCACAACATAGAAAAAGGCCTGGGAAATGCCATCAACAACGTTGTGAAACTTAACATTTAATCGATAATTTTATTGGTTCAAAATCCATGCAAAAATTAGCGGTACTACAATGGTAGCATCGGATTCTACAATAAATTTAGGCGTATGAATATCTAATTTACCCCAAGTAATTTTTTCGTTGGGCACAGCACCCGAGTAGGAACCGTAGGAGGTGGTAGAATCTGATACTTGGCAAAAGTAACTCCAAAAAGGGATATTTTCCATCTCCATATCTTGGTAAAGCATGGGTACTACGCAAATAGGAAAATCGCCGGCTATGCCACCTCCTATTTGAAAAAATCCTACACCTTTACCTGCCGAGTTTTTTACGTACCAATCGGCCAAAAAGCCCATATATTGGATGCCATTTTTTACGGTATGTACATTTAACTCGTTCTTAATTACATAAGATGCAAAGATATTGCCCATGGTAGAATCTTCCCAACCTGGTACTATTATAGGTAAGTTTTTTTCGGCGGCGGCTAGCATCCATGAGTTTTTAGGGTCTATTTCGTAGTATTTTTCCAATACGCCGCTCAACAACATTTTGTACATAAACTCATGTGGAAAAAAGGATTCGTTTTCATCGCTTGCGTCTTTCCAAAGCTTAAAAACATGTTTTTGTAAACGCCTAAATGCTTCTTCTTCGGGTATGCAGGTATCGGTTACACGATTGTAATGGTTTTCGAGCAAATCCCATTCGTCTTGCGGGCTTAAATCACGGTAGTTTGGTACACGTTTGTAATGCGAGTGTGCTACTAGGTTCATTATATCTTCTTCGAGGTTGGCACCTGTGCAAGATATAATGGCTACTTTATCTTGCCTTATCATCTCTGCTAAAGAAATTCCTAGCTCGGCTGTGCTCATAGCACCAGCTAAGGTAATCATCATTTTGCCACCTTCGAGCAAATGGGTTTCGTAACCTTTGGCGGCATCCATTAATGCGGCGGCGTTAAAATGTAGATAGTTTTTTTCTATAAATTGTGATACTGGACCCTTTTGAGTGCTCATTTTTTTTTGAATTATTTTTTGCAAAAATATGATTTTAGATGGGTTAAAAGAAAAATTTATTAACCTGCGCCAAGGCTCAAGGCAATAAATTAAGAAAAAGTTGATAGTGTTATGGTAAAGGAAAAGTTTTTTATTTTTAGATTTTACTATACCCAAGACTTTTTAAACTTTAGCCCAAAACAACTATTTTACTTTTGTGGTTCGTGTAAAAGCTACTGAGGCATGTTTACTGTTTAGCCCACCCATAGCGGCTGTTACCACTATGCCATGTTTTTCGCTTGCTTCAATTAATTTAAACTTTTGCGTTGTAGTTTTTTAAGTGTTTTTTTATTGCTTATTAAATTTACAAAATGTATGTTTTTTTAAAAAATGTTTCGGTTATTTAGGGGGTGGGTATAATGCCTCAATGCTTTAAAAAATAGGTGAGATTAACTAACTGGCGAGGCGAAAAACCTAGGGAACAAGATGTGAGCATTGCCAAAAATTATTTGAATGAACCCGAAATATCAACCCTTAATAATTTGGTAGAACAATACTTGATTTTTGAACAAGGGCAAGCCATGCGAACAATATCCATGAATATGAGCGATTGGATAAAAAACCCACATGGATTTTTGAGCCCAAATGATAGAGAAATATTAGAAAATACAGGCAAAATATCTCATGATATGGCCATCGATTTTGCGGAAAAATATAGAACAAATAGCATAAAAAACAAGATACAATGCTAGATAATTTTGAAAAATTGATACTAAATATTGAAAATAATAAACCAAAAAAATAGCCGTAAATTATGACAACAACAATCACAAAACCCCGCATACAATCTATCGACCTTTTAAAAGGCTTGGTAATGGTTATTATGGCACTGGATCATACTAGAGATTATTTTCATTACTCGGCTTTTATGTTCGACCCTAACGATTTAGCCCAAACTACTTTGCCCATATTTTTTACACGGTTTATCACCAATTTTTGTGCCCCAGCTTTTAGTTTTTTGGCAGGCCTTTCTGTTTTTATAATTGGAAAACGTAAACTGCCTGCCCAATTATCAATTTTTTTAATTAAACGGGGGCTTTGGTTGGTTTTTGTAGAATTAATAATTGTAAATTTTGCTTGGAAATTTGATATACATTTTACAGGAGTTGGCTTACAAACTATATGGCAATTAGGCATAAGTATGGTGGTTTTAGCTGGCTTAATACACTTACCAAAAACAATTGTATTAATTTTTAGTGTTGTCATTATTTTTGGGCACAATGTTTTAGATGCTATACATTTCGAGGGTAATTATTTATGGGCCATACTTCACGAACGCCAATTTTTTGAATATACAGCCGGCCATTATTTTGGCACCATTTACCCTTTGTTGCCATGGGTGGCAGTAATGCCATTGGGTTATTGTTTGGGTTCGCTTTATGATGCTGGTTTTGATACAAAAAAAAGAAAAAAAATATTAAATGTTTTGGGCACTGCAAGCTTAGCAGTTTTCTTTTTGCTTATTGCCATTAATAAATATGGCGACCCTTTACCCTGGGTAAACTATGGCTTTAATACCAAAACCCTAATGGGTATTTTTAAAGTAAGTAAATATCCACCATCGTTACTTTATTTACTTATTACACTAGGCTGCACTTTTATTTTTTTAGCTAATGCCGAAAAACTAAAAGGTAAAGTGGTAAACTTTTTTTGCGTATTTGGCCGTGTACCTTTTTTCTACTACATTTTACACATTTACCTTATTCATATTTTAGCCGCTTTTGTCGCTTATTACACAGGCTTTGGTTGGCAAGCTTTGGTTATGAAAAAATTTATTACAGGTGTAGATGGTTTAAAAGGCTATGGTTTTAACTTGATAACCGTTTATGCCATTTGGGTTTTAGTTATTATTTTACTTTATCCATTATGCAAAAAGTTTGATAGCTATAAACAAGCCCACAAAGAAAAGTGGTGGTTGAGTTATTTGTAAAACTTTAACCTGCGGAATGTGCATCTATTTTATACAATTCCGCAAATAATAATTTTTTAACCTGCGGAATGTTTGTATGTTTGCATACATTCCGCAGGTTAAATTTATTGTTATGATAGGTCGAAAAAAAGAATTAGACATTATAGAAAGTATTTACGCATCGGGAAAGCCAGAATTAATAGCCGTTTTTGGCAGAAGACGGGTGGGTAAAACCTATTTGATTGGTTCGTTTTTTGAAGGAAAAATAGACTTTGAACTAACTGGATTAAAAGACGGCAAAAGGGAACAGCAATTAAGAAATTTTTCTTATGCCATGAAAACGGCATTGAAATTAAACGAATTACCTCCAGTACCTAAAGATTGGTTGGCTGCTTTTCATGATTTAAAATCATATCTTGAAGCTCCAGAACGTAACCAAAAACGAAAGGTAATTTTTATAGATGAACTGCCTTGGATGGCAAGCGGAAAGTCTGATTTTTTAACAGGGTTTAGTTATTTTTGGAACAGTTATGCTGCTAAAGCAAATATTGTAGTAGTTATTTGTGGCTCGGCAACTGCTTGGATGATTCAAAAAATAATAAACAACAAAGGTGGTTTACACAACCGTGTTACTAGAACCATACATTTGCAACCATTTACTTTGCAAGAAACAGAAGCCTTTTTTAAAGCAAAACAAATTCAATTTGACCGTTACCAGTTACTTTTACTGTACATGGCTATGGGTGGCATCCCACATTATTTAGCGCAAGTGGTTGGTGGCAAAAGTGCGGCTCAAAACATTGATGAAATATGCTTTAAAAAACAAGGATTGTTACGAACCGAATTTGATAATTTATACAGTGCCTTGTTTAATAATCCCGACCGTTACGAAGCCATCATTTTTGCCCTTTCATCAACATGGAAAGGCATTAATAGAACAGAAATTATTGCAAAAGCAAAAATAAAAGACGGTGGTGGTTTAACGGCTATGTTAAAAGAATTAGAGCTATCGGGTTTTATATCGTCATACATTCCTTTTGGTAAAAAGAAAAAAGACACACTTTTTAGGTTAACCGATTGTTATTCGCTGTTTTATTTAAAATTTATTAAAGATACTCCCGTCAATGAAACTATTTCGTGGCAATCAATTAGCCAAACCCAAACCTGGAAAACTTGGAGTGGTTATGCTTTTGAAAACATCTGTTTGCTACACATTGATAATATTAAAGCCGCTTTAGGCATTGCTGGTGTACATACCAATCAATATAGTTTTTTGGCAAAACCAACCAATGAAACCGAAGGCACTCAAATTGATTTACTGATTGATAGGCAAGACAATGTGATTTCTTTATGTGAAGTAAAATTTTATAACGATGAATTAATTTTAACAAAAGCCGATGCCGATAATATACGCCGTAAAAAAAGTATTTTTCGCCATGTAACAGCTACAAAAAAGCAAATTTATGTGGTGCTAGTAACAACCTTTGGCTTACTAAAAAACCAACACAGTATAGGATTAGTTGATAATGAATTGGATATGAACGCTTTGTTTTGAACGGTTAACTAAAGGTTCGGCGGTTGTAAATTATCTAAATACGTTAATTAAAATCTTTTAAATTAATAGGCTTTGCGTAAACCCTTGAGTTCTTTGCGGTAAAACCTAAAATCATTTTTACCGCAAAAAACGCCAAGCAAAGGCGCAAAGAACACAATGCTGGCTGTAAACAAGTTTAAAATTACCTTTTTATTACCTCAAAACTTTAGTAATTGACCTAGCGTTTTTCTTGAAGTAATTTATAAAACAAAACTTTAAAAATGAAAATCAGACAAAAAATTTTCATAACTAAATTAAATTATTTGCTTTACAATTTACATCGGTACAAAAATTAAATACAAGCCCCTAATTGTTAAAAAAGCATCTTAAAAATTAAAATTGCTAGGCAAATGTTAACAACAAGTACTCAAAACTGTAAATTTTAAAAGGCCGAAATTTTTAGTGCTGGTGTTGAAACTCTTGGCGTAACCCCAAAAGCAATATCCACAATGAAAAAAGATGGCATTGATATATCAACACAAACATAAAACAAGGTTAACGAATACTTTAACATTAATTTTGATTTTGTAATTACGAATTTTCCCAACAAACAAACCACGGTATTTAAAAGATAAAATCCCCCCCCC
>RDXP01000010.1 GCA_004292865.1 Sphingobacteriales bacterium | reverse complement strand
GCTTCGGGCTTTACTATCCCGTGGGTGGTACTTTAAATACCCTGATTTTTAATTTTCATAAAACAAGTTTTACAACTTTTTAATTTTACCTTTCAAACAGGTTTTTTTGAATTTTGAATTTTACCTTTCAAACAGGTTTTTTTTGAATTTTTAATTTTTACTTTTGAATTTAACTTTAGCTTTACAAACGAAAAAACATAAAAAAAAATTTTAAAATGGGAAAACCTACTTTATTGATTTTGGCGGCTGGTATGGCCAGCCGATACGGAAGCATGAAACAAATAGATGGCTTTGGCCCTAATGGCGAAACCATTATTGATTACTCTATCCACGATGCTATTAAAGCTGGGTTTGGCAAAATTTCATTCATCATCCGTGAAGAATTTTTAGACAGTTTTAAAAATATATTCGAGCCCAAGCTAGCAGGTAAAGTAGCAACCGATTACGTTTTCCAGTCGTTCGATTTAAAAAAATACGGTATTGATAAAGAAGTAGAACGGGCAAAACCCTGGGGAACAGCACATGCGGTATTATCGGCCAAAAGCCAAATCAACGAAAACTTTTGTGTAATAAATGCCGATGATTATTATGGTTTCGATGCTTTTGAAAAAATGGTAAAATTTTTAAATAATGAAGCTAACGATACTAATTTTTCGATGATAGGCTATAAAATCAAAAACACATTATCCGAAAACGGCTCGGTATCTCGTGGTGTGTGCGCCAGCAATGCGCAAGGAAATTTAACTGCTATAAACGAACGCACCCAAGTATATTTTAAAGGAGATGGTATTGTGTATGAAGAAAACGGAGTAGAATATCCATTAAACCCCGAAACACCCGTATCTATGAATTTTTGGGGCTTTACCCCAGCCGTATTTGCTGTAACCGAAAAGCTATTCGTTGATTTTGTAAACAAAAACGAGCATAACCCCAAAGCCGAGTTTTTTATCCCACTAGTGGCCGATTACCTTACCAAAACAAGCACTGCAAATTTTAAAGTAATACCTACCGACGAAAAATGGTTTGGCGTAACTTACAAAGAAGATAAAGAAATAGTGCAAAACAGCATCAGCAAATTAGTAGCCAGCGGTGTTTACCCTGCTAAGCTTTGGTAAGTGGGGAGTGGTTAGTGATTAGTGGTTAGTGGGTAGTGGGTAGTGGGTTGTGGGTTGTGGAGTAAACTTGATAAAAAACAAAATTTGCTTTGCTTATAAGCGTAAACTGGAAGCCCATTGCCCAAAAGCCGTTGCTAAAATTTTTTAAACTGTGCTTTCAATTGTATAATTGGGTTATACTTGTAGCAATAAACCCGTTGCCCGAAGCCCGAAAGCCCGCTTCCCGAAGTAAAAAAATGCTAACACAAAAAAACAATCCATTGCATAATATTACGCTGGAAAATATTTTAACTTTTTTGGTGGAACAAAAGGGATGGGAATATTTGGCTAGTGAAATTAAAATTAACTGCTTTGCTAGCAATCCTAGCATAAAATCGAGTTTAACGTTTTTGCGTAAAACGCGTTGGGCCCGTACCAAAGTAGAAAGCCTGTACCTTTATGTGCTTAGAAAAAGCAGGGTTTAGGTACTTATAAATCATTGTTTTATTGCGGTTAGGTGTGTGTAAATAGCACCGCACTGCGTACCTAAACTGGATTGCAGCGGTTACCCCACATTGGCTGTGGCTATGGTGCGTGGGGGAAAATGTGGCGTAAAAGCGTAAAGCCAGACTATCCCTAAGTTGATAATTACAGGCCTTGCTTTTCCAAAAAAAAAATTCAGAGAATGGTTTTCAAGTAGTTATTGAGTTCGTGGTTTATTAACTCGTGGCCTTGGTTAAATATGTGGATATTGGGCTTGTGCAGTAGTTTGCCAAAACGGTGGGCTATGCTGGCGGGGAAAAGTTTATCGGTTTTACCAAAGAAAAAATGGGCTTCGATATGGTTTTGATTGATGTGCTGCGCCAATTGTTGTTTATTAAATTTTAGGCGGGAGTAGTAGGTAATGGTTTTGTAGGATATCATCCTGTAGGCTTGGGTGCTAAACTCGAAGGATAAAATGCGGTGCAGGGCATCGTCAATATAGTGGTATTTATGTAATTGGTTGAGTATGTAATGTAGCGTTTTGGGGTGATACACAAGTTTAAGCAGCCAATTATTGATGTGCTTGCTGGAGCATATTTTTAAAACTGTATTGGCATGGAAGCCATCGGCGGCAATAAAATAAGCTGTTTTTATGCGCCCAGGCATTTGTTGCAATAGTGCCAAAGCTAGCTTAGCACCTATGCTGTACGAAAGGAGCGAAAATGGGGTATTATTTTCGCCCATTGCTATTAAAAAAGCGTTAATGGTGCTGGCTATTTGGTGTGGATTTAGACCTTTGCGAATGGTATCTACGGTATCGTCTTTAAGCTCGGTTTTACCATGAAAAAACAGGTCGAAGCTATAAATAGTGTATTTATTACCTAAAGCATCTTGCAACTGGCTAAACTGGTTTCCACGCATACCAAAACCGTGAAAGGCTATAAGTATTTGATTTCCTGTACCGTATTGGTAATAATGTAAGCGGGCAAAATCGTTTTCGAAAAAAGGCATTTGTACGTTTAAGATAGTTGGCTGGCTAGGTGTTGCATGGCCCATTGTGGCGATTTTTTTTCGTACAATATGGCATAAACTGCTTGGGCAATAGGTAGGTTTACTTGGTGTATTTTATTGATTTGGTGTACCGAGTTTACGGCGTAGTATCCTTCGGCAATCATGTTCATTTCTAGCTGTGCCGATTTTACGGTGTAGCCTTTGCCTACCATATTGCCAAAGGTGCGGTTACGGCTAAATTGCGAATAAGCGGTTACCAGTAAATCACCCAAATAGGCCGATTCTTTAATGTCTCGATTGATGGGATGTATGGCGTTTAAAAAGCGTTCGGTTTCGCGTATTGCATTGGAAATAAGTACTGCCTGGAAATTATCGCCAAAGCCCACACCATGGCAAATACCGCTGGCTACGGCATAAATATTTTTTAAAACGGCGGCATATTCGGTGCCATAAATATCGTCGGATAGGGTTGTTTTTACGTAGCGGGTGTTGATATTGTTGGCAAATATTTGTGCAAATTGGGTATCTAAGGAGGCAATAGTAAGGTAGGATAATTTTTCTAAAGCTACTTCTTCGGCATGGCATGGGCCACTAATAACGGTAATATCATGCAGCGGGATACCATATTTTTGGTGCATAAAATCGGCTATAATTAGGTTTTCGGTAGGTACAATTCCTTTTATGGCCGAAACAATTTTTTTACCTTTTAAATCTTCGGGTGTAATATCTTTTAAGGCATCTTTTAAAAAAGCGGCAGGTACGTTTAGTAATACCGTATTGGCTGCTTTAATAAGTGTAGGCAAATGGTTACTGATAGCATTTTGGTTTATTTTAATTTCGACCGAAGATAGGTAATTGGGATTGTGATGGTATTTTATAATATGGTTAATAGTGGTTTGGCAACGCATCCACCAGCTAATATTTTTAGATATTGGGTTATCATTTAGCATTTTAATTAATGCCGTTGCCCAACTGCCGCCACCTACTACGGCTATATTTATTATATTTTTATCCATAAAAAAAATCAACTATGCAAGGAAATGTTTTTAACCATAATGGGTGTGTGGCTTCAAATATAAATTTAAAAAAATATAATTGAGGATTGTAATTGTGATTTTGAAAGGTTAATATGTATATATAACTAAACTTTGGGAGGATTAAATTAGTTAGATGCGTTAATTTAAAACTTATAAATATACTTATAGTGCAGCGTAATTATAAAACAAGCTGGGTATAAATTTATAGGCTTTGCGTAAATCTTTGTGTTCTTTACGGTAAAACCTAAAATTATTTTTACCGCAAAGTTTGCAAAGGAAAAGCGCAAAGCACACAAAGCTGGTTGTAAGCATCATCAGTAAAAAAAAGGATAAAAAAACACCTCATTATTTAAGTTCCGAAACTTTAGTATATAAAATACCCCGAAGCCCGCCTGCCCGAAGCC
>RDXP01000153.1 GCA_004292865.1 Sphingobacteriales bacterium | reverse complement strand
CTAATTAATAACAAGGAAAATAACCTACTCGAAATGGGCAATGCGCTCCGCATTTCTCTGTATAGCTGACTGAAAAAAACATAATCATTTTTAAAAAAAAATTATACATCGAACTGGGTTGTTATTCTTGTTTTTAACCTTTTCATCTAAAAATCATGTAACTTTGTTTCTTTGGTAATGATATTAAAACGTCTTTTTATTTAATGAAATCATTTTACTTGGCAGTGCTCATTTCCGTATTAGGTGAAGTTGTGGTGGCGCAAAATATTATCTCTGGAAAAATAACTGATCAAAATAATAATCCCATTGAGATGGCATCGGTTGTGCTGCGGTTGGCTAAAGACTCGGTTTTGGTAAAATCAACGCTTAGCAATGTACAAGGAAATTACCAGTTAGTGGTACCTCTGCTTGGCCATTATACTTTAGATATAATGGCCTTAGGGTATAAAAAACTGAGTTATCCTGTGAGTTTAAATAGTAACGCGATACAGTTGCAAGCCATTGCACTACAAAGTACAAATAATACCCTAAATGAAGTTATTGTTACTGCAAGCCGCCCTTTTTTGGAGCAAAACCCTGATAAACTGGTGATAAATGTAGAAGGTAGCGTTACCGCAGCTGGTTCATCGGCTATGGAGGTATTACAAAAAGTACCGGGTGTATTGGTTAGTGATGATAAAATAAGTTTGGTGGGTAAAGGTTCTCCTGTTGTATATATAGACGGCAGGCAATCGCAATATACCGATGTGAACCAATTATTAAAAGATATTAGCGCAAGCGATATTCGAAAAATAGAATTAATAAGTAACCCTGGTTCCAAATATGATGCGGCAGGTGCTGCGGTTATCAATATCGTACTAAAAAAAAGTGGTAGCTTAGGCACTAATGGTAGCCTAGCTTATACCAGCGGAATAGGTATTTACGATAATGAAAAACTTGGTTTGGATCAAACCTTTATGCGTAACAATCCTTCGCTAACTATAAATAACCGTAAAGGGAAAATGAACACTTTTGCTAGCTACGGTTTTGTAAATAGAAACCGATTTGAACGCACACAACTTAACCGCGATATAAGCCCAAGTAGGTTTGAACAGATAAATTATAAGCCTAACGATGTGCAAAGCCATAATTATAAGCTGGGGCTTGATTATTATGCCAATGACAAAAACACGTTTGGTATTGTATTAAAAGGATTTAACCGAAATGGGAGTGGCCAAGCCCAAAGCACTACACAGCAGTTTCAATTAAGTGACGAGCAGCTTAATAGCAAGTTTTTTACAAATAACAATACGACAACCGAAAGGAATAATTTTTCGGGAAACTTAAACTGGAAACATAGTTTTGATACCACGGGGCGTGAGTTAAATATGGATGTAGATTATTCGCGTTTTAAAGTAAATACCAATAGCTTAATTGTAAACACTTTGCAAGATGGCTCGTTTAATAATAACCAGCAATTGGTGAATAACCCTGTAAAATTTGGCGTTGTAAAAGTTGATTATACTTTGCCTTTGGCGCATTTATCGAAATTAGAGCTAGGGGCAAAAACTAGCCTTGCTACTATTGATAGTTATTTACAATTTAGGCAGCGTAATGCTATTGACCCTTTACGCAGTACTGATTTTTTGTATAAAGAAAATATTAATGCCTTGTACGCATCGTACCAAAAAAAACTTACAAATTGGGATATACAAGCAGGCTTGAGGGCTGAGCAAACCAAGGTAAAAGGAAGTGATAAAGCTATTGAAGTGTTGAATAGGAATTATGTGCAGCTTTTTCCATCGTTTTTTTTAACCCGAAAGATAAATAACAAAATAGCTACCGTATTGCAATATAGCCGCAGGGTAAACCGCCCAGGTTATCAACAGCAAAATCCGTTTATCGAATTTTTAGATTCGCTTACTTACACCAAAGGCAACCCTACCTTGCGCCCCGAAACCGCTAATCAATACAAGCTATCGGTTACGTACCAAAACCAGCCACTGTTTTCGTTGAGTTATAATGATACTAAAGATATTATTTTCGAAAATGCGCCCAAGCAAGACGGTAACTTAACCTTTACCACGGTTGAAAACTTGGCACAGTTTCAAAACTTTACCGCCGAACTTAACTTACCCATTACAATAGGTAAAAAAATAAGCGGTTTCGGTGGTAACCAAATGGTGTATAATTACTACAATGCCAATTATTTGGGGGCACCCTACAAACGAGGGAAATGGAATTGGATGGCCTACTGGCAAATAAATTATAAACTGATTAGTTCTTTTAGTTTTGAAGTATCGGGCTATTATATGACACAGTTTTTGCAAGAGTTTTTAATTATAGAGCAAAGGGGTGCTTTAAACTTGGCCTTACGGAAATCGTTTTTAAATAATAAACTTAAACTAAGCCTTAGTGGCAACGATATTTTATTGAGCGATGTTACGCGGGCTAGGATACAGTTTCAGCAAATAAATGTAAACTTTACGCAATACCAAGATAGCCGAAGTATGCGTTTTGGATTGAGTTACAGCTTTGGCAACCAAAAACTTAAAGATAGTAGTAACCGTAAAACGGCGTCGGACGATGAAGCCAACCGAGTAAAGAATACGCAATAATATTTTACGGCTATGGACTTAGCTGGCGTTTTTTTTAGGTTAAAAGCTGGTTTAAAATAATTTACAAATCATATTTATACAATCAGTTAATTATATAAAAGCAATGGTTTAATAATCGAACTCAGGTTATTTGTAACAATATGAATAAAGGCGAGGTATTGCGGATTCTTTATTCTATCTGTTATCTAACCTCTTGCTAAGCATAAAATATACTACGGTACTTAAACTTGCGGTAAAAATAGCTCGAGCCAAAAAAGCTGCGTTAAGTTGTTCGTTTAATAAAAACATACCTATAAGTGGCGATACTATGAGTACAATCATAAAAAAGGTAATGTACTTTGGGGTTACTATTTTCATCAATAAAAAAAATTAAAATGTTGTAGTTATTTGGTAATTTCCTTGGAATACCATAACGGCTGGCCCTTGCAAAAACACTTGGGTAAATAGGCTTCCATCGTACTGAAACTGTATATTTAAGTCGCCGCCCATTACTTTTACAGGCGTACTATTATGGCCAATGCTATTATTTTGGATGGCAATGGCTAGTGCGGCGGCGGTGGCACCTGTGCCACAGGCAAGGGTTTCGTTTTCTACCCCACGCTCGTAAGTGCGTACAGCTATGTAATTTTGTTTTTGGGCTACAAAGTTTACATTAATGCCTTGGTGTGTATAGTTAGGATGATTGCGTATTGCTTTGCCGAGTTCAAATACGTTTAGGCCTTTTACTTCATCCACTATACTTACATAATGTGGCGAACCTGTGTTAATTACATAGGCATCATCATCCCGGCTAACGGTATCCACATTAATCATTTGTAGGCTTACCCAATGGTTTGTTTTATTGATTGTGGCAAAATGCGGGCCATCAATAGCTAAAAATGTAGTTTCGGTTTTGATGATGCCTAGTAGCTTGGCAAAAGCTACAATGCAGCGGCCACCATTGCCACACATGCTACCTGGCTGGCCATCGGCATTATAGTATAGCATCTCGAAATCATAGCCTTGGGCATTTTGTAGTAACATAAAACCATCGGCACCTATACCAAACTTGCGGTGGCATATTTTACCTATTAAATCATAATTAAATGGGTTAAAAATACCGCTACGGTTATCTATAAGTACAAAATCGTTACCTGCGCCTTGGTATTTATAAAATGTAAAACTTGTTGCCATAAGTACGAATGTACGGGTATAATTTAAAATTTTATAGCCTTAGTAATATTTTAACGTGTAATTTTAAATTTTAAGTGGCTTTAAATTGGTCTTTTTAAAGAGATAAAATAACTTAAAACAGATAGAAAATGGCAACAGAAAAAAGTTGGAAACACCACAAAAATTAAACAAACGTAACATTTTTTAAACCACCCTTAGGCAAACTCGCTTCTAAAAAAAGTAGCAAACAAAACCTGCCTTACCCGAAAGCCCCGCTTGCCAACTTTGCAATATTTAATTATATTTGCGCAATTAAAAAACAAATTGCAACACAAATGGAACCCATTAGCACTCCCATAAATTACCTTCCTATAATTATACAAATTGCTGTGGCATTAGGTTTTGTAGCATTTACGATGCTACTTACTCACTTAATTGGCCCTAAACGTAAAACTACCGATGTTAAACTTACCGCTTTCGAATCGGGAATTGAGGTTGTGGGTAATGCCCGCCAGCCGTTTTCTATCAAGTATTTTGTGGTAGCTATTTTATTTGTTTTGTTTGATGTGGAGGTTATATTTATGTATCCTTGGGCGGTAAATTTTAGGCAATTTGGTCTTAACGGACTAATAGAAATGTTTGTTTTTATGGGTACCCTGTTGTTAGGCTTTATTTATGTGGTTAAAAAGAAAGCCTTAGACTGGGATTAAGAATTATTCTAAATTAGATAATTACCCCAAGCGTAAATAATTAGTTAATAAATTACGCCTTTGTTATGTAATCATAAAATACATTCCTATTTACTCAAAAAAAAACGATTTTTTAAATAGATGAGCGATATAAAAATGGTAAACGCCCCAGCTGGTGTAGAAGGTTCGGGGTTTTTTGCCACATCATTAGATAAAGTTATAGGTTTAGCCCGGTCGCACTCGTTGTGGCCTTTGCCTTTTGCTACCTCTTGCTGCGGTATAGAGTTTATGGCAACAATGGGTTCGCATTACGATTTTTCGAGGTTTGGGTCTGAGAGGCCCTCGTTTTCGCCTCGCCAAGCCGATTTGTTAATGGTAATGGGGACTATAGCCAAAAAAATGGCACCCGTTTTAAGGCAAGTTTATATACAAATGGCCGAACCCCGCTGGGTAATTGCCGTAGGTGCTTGTGCCAGCAGCGGCGGCATTTTTGATACCTATTCGGTACTACAAGGTATTGATGAGATTATACCTGTTGATGTTTACGTACCCGGTTGCCCACCACGCCCCGAAGCTATTATCAATGGGTTTAATAACATACAGGAATTGGTAAAAAACGAATCGTTACGCCGCCGCGAATCGCCCGAATACAAAGCATTGTTAAACAAATACGGAATCCAGTAAATGGGTAAAATAAGCAACCAACAAGTATTAGCGCAGCTTACCAGCATTTTCGAAGGTAAGTTTGGCAACGTATCCGAACCTTACGGCTTGTTAACCATCGAAACCACTAGCGATAATATTACCGAAATATTATCGTACCTAAAAAACGATGCTACTTTAAGTTTTGTTTTTTTAACCGATATTACCGGCATACATTATCCCGATAACGAAAATGCTTTGGGTGTAATCTACCATTTACACAGTTTGGTAAACAATGTACGGCTACGCATAAAAGTTTTTATACCAACAGCAAACCCCACCATACCCACTGCCACCACTTTATGGAACGGTGCTAACTGGATGGAGCGTGAAACGTATGATTTTTTTGGGATATTGTTTGAGGGACATCCAAACTTAGTTAGGATTTTAAACGTTGATGATATGGAAGCTTTCCCGATGCGTAAAGAATTTCCGCTTGAAGACCCTAACCGAGCGGATAAACAAGATTTATATTTTGGGAGGTAAAAAATTATATCCCTCTTTAAAGGGTACAATTTTTTTGCGTAATTATTCCAATGGTTAGCTTACATCTGTTGGCGTTTATACTACGGTCATATTTTGGAGCTTTGTTTTCATATCTTTTTTGGGGCTTTCCTTGCCTGCAAATGTGCTGTTATAAAATCGATTTCATGTTTCTCCACAAGGCTAGGTAGCTATACCTTGTTTATAAACACCTAGCTTTTATTGCCCCCTGTACTAATTTTTGTTTTTACACTTTTTGTGTAACCCTATTTTTACGCCGAGAAATAACTAAACTTTCGGAGGATTAAATTATTTAGATGCGTTAAATTAAATCTTAAAAATGTTTTTATTAACGCAACAGGCTTTGCGTAAATCTTTGTGATATTTGTGGTATATTTTTATCGCAAAGGAAAAGCGCAAAGAACACAAAGCTGGGTGTAAGCACCATTTTAAATAAAAAAGACAAAAAACACCTCATTATTTACCTCCGAAACTTTAGTAAAATAAAAATCATAGCCCTTGTAAAGTTGGCTTTTGGCTACACGCCCAAATAATTAATATCACTATATTTGACTTCTTAAATAAAATTAATGGAAAACAAAAAAATAGCATCGCACCTAAAACTGCTTTCGCAACTGATGGAGCTACACCACGAAAATCCATTTAAAATAAAATCCATTGCCAATAGTTACTTTAAAATAGATAAACTGCCTTTTAAACTTGCCGAAAAAACATTGGCCGAAATAGAAACTATTGAGGGCATTGGCAAAAGCCTTGCCGCCAAAATACAGGAAATTTTAGAAACCAATAAGCTACAAGAACTCGACGATTTAATAGCCCAAACACCCGCTGGCGTAATAGAAATGTTGGCCATAAAAGGCATTGGCCCAAAAAAAATTGATATTATTTGGAACGTTTTAGGTATTGATAATATAGGCGAATTATACTACGCCTGCAACGAAAACCGATTGATTGAAGCCAAAGGTTTCGGGTTAAAAACGCAGGAAGATATTAAGCTGGCCATAGAATTTAAAATGGCCAGCAATGGCAAATTTTTGTACGCCAAAATCGAAAACCTAAACCAATATTATGTAAGCCTTTTGGGCGATTTAACAAGCGATGCCAAAGTTTACGAAGCAGGTGAATTTAGGCGCAAATGCGAAATTATTAACCAGCTGGTTTATGTAATTTCTACCGCAGATATTTTCCTATTACACCAGCTAATTACAGCCTTGCCCGATATTGAAGTACTAGAAAACACACCACAAAACATTGTATTTAAAGATAGTAACAATGCTACCGTAAATATTGTGCTTTGTACGCCCGAAGCCCTTTTTACCCAATTATTTATAGCAACAGGTAGCCCAGCGCATATTTTAAAAATGAGCGAACGGCTTGATTTACAAAAAAACTATCCCACCGAAAACGAAATTTATACCCTTGCGGGGATGGCCTACATAGAACCCGAACTACGAGAAGGCACTACCGAAATTGAAAAAGCACTGCAAAATACTTTGCCCGAACTAATTGTTTACCAAGACCTTAAAGGCACTTTACACAACCACAGCAACTGGAGCGATGGCGTAAACAGCATTGAAGAAATGGCCATTTACTGCCAAGATGAATTGCAATTGCAATACCTTGGCCTATGCGACCATTCTAAATCGGCGGTGTATGCCAAAGGGTTAAGCATTGAACGGGTATTGCAGCAACACCAAGAAGTTGAAAGCTTGAACAAAAAACTTGCTCCGTTTAAAATATTTAAAGGAATAGAATCAGATATATTGGGCGATGGTAGTTTAGATTATCCCAACGAAATTTTATCTCGATTTGATTTTGTGGTTGCATCCATCCATCAAAACCTAAAAATGGATGAACAAAAAGCTACCAACCGATTAATAAAAGCGATAGAAAACCCACATACCACCATCTTGGGTCACCCCACGGGTCGCCTACTATTGAGCCGAAAAGGGTACGACATTGATTATAAAAAAGTAATTGATGCTTGCGCCGATAATAACGTAGCCATAGAAATAAATGCCAACCCATTGCGCTTAGATTTAGACTGGCGTTGGCACCAATATGCATTAGATAAAGGAGTTAAGCTATGCATAAACCCCGATGCCCACCGCCTAGAAGGCTTTTTAGATATGCATTACGGCATATACATTGCCCGCAAAGGTGGCTTAAACAAACAAAATTGTTTAAATGCTTTTAATTTAGATGAGATGATTGCGTACTTTACAGCAAAAAAACAAGGTATAAAAATTTGAAACCAGCATTAAAAATCCTCATTATCCGCTTTAGCGCCATGGGCGATATTATTTATACCACGCCTGTAATACGTTGCTTAAAAAAGCAATTGCCCCATTGCGAAATACATTTTTTAACCAACCCTAGCTTTAAATATTTGGTAGAAAACAATCCTTATATAAGCCAATTACACCTGCTTAAACCAAAACTAAGCGATACTGTAATTGACCTTAAAACCCAAAATTTCGACTATATTATTGATTTGCACAGCAGCTTACGGTCGGCCTTGGTAAAAATGAGTTTGAACGTAAAAGCCAGCACCTATAACAAACAACGTTTTAAAAAATGGCTGGCCATAAAGTTTAAAATTAATTGGGTTGCGCCTACACACTTGGTAGATAGGTATTTAAAAACAGTTGAATTTTTGGGCGTTAAAAATGATAATTTACCTATCGATTATTTTTTGCCACCCAATAATTTAAAAATAGAAGATTTTTTACCGCCCCATTTTTGCCCAAATTACATTGCTTTTGTAATAGGTGCCACGCATTTTACCAAGCGTATGCCCAATAGTAAAGTGATTTCTATTTTGCAAAAAATAAATTTGCCCATAGTTTTATTGGGCGGTAAAGATGTAGCACAAAACGGAACAGAAATTGCTACATCTTGTACAAATGTGATAACCCTTTGCGGGGATATCAACCTTAACCAATCGGTTTTTTTGATAAAAAATGCCAGCAAAGTAATAGGTTTTGATACTGGTTTAACCCACATTGCCGAAGCTTTTAATAAACCATTGGTAACTATTTGGGGCAGCACCGTAGCGCAATTATTGGGTGTACAACCCTATTTGGTAACTAACCACTACCAAGCCGAGGTTGATTTATCTTGCAGGGCTTGTTCTAAATTTGGTTTAGCCGCTTGCCCTAAAGGCCATTTTAATTGTATGTACAACATTGACGAACAACCCATTATAAACTTTTTAAACCAATGAAAAAGCAATTATTACTGGTACGCCACGCAAAATCAGACTGGGAAAACGTAGGCTTAAAAGATTTCGACCGCCCATTAAATGCCCGAGGATTTACCAATGCACCCGAAATGGGCGAAAGGCTGCTACGTAAAAATATTATGCCCAATGCCATAGTTAGCAGCCCTGCACTACGGGCTATAACAACGGCACAATTAATAGCCGAAAAAATAAATTTCGCCCCCGAAAAAATTATACAAAACCCCAGCATATATCAAGCTAGCGAAATAGATTTGCTATCCGTTGTAAACCAATTTGATAACGCTTTAAAGTTTGTAGCCTTATTTGGGCACAACCCAGGCATAAGCGACTTTGCCAACTATTTGTGCAATGCCGATATATACAGCTTGCCCACTTGTGGTATAGTATGTATAGATTTTGATACCAATAATTGGGCTGAAGTATCGGGCAATACAGGGCAGCTAAAATGGGTTGATTACCCAAAAAATACCGCTCAAAATCAATAACACAATCCATCTTATGAACTGGCAATCGTACACCAAGGGTTTTAAAGCCTATTTAAAACTAGAGCAATCGCTAGCCAAAAATTCGGTAGCCGCATACCTTGCCGATATAGATAAACTGTTACAGTTTTTGGATGCCGCAAAGCGAGAGAAATCGCCTAGCGAGGTAACAGCACAAGATATTAAAGATTTTTTGGCATGGGTAAACCAATTGGGTATGCTAGGTACCAGCCAAGCCCGCATAATTAGCGGCTTAAAAGCATTTTTTAAATATTTGGTATTGGAAAATGTAATAAGCAGCAGCCCTTGCGAAACAATAGAAGCCCCACGCACCATACGTAAACTACCCGATGTATTAAGCCTTGCCGAAATTAACCAACTGATAGATAGCCTCGACTTATCTCGCCCCGAAAACATACGCAACAAAGCCATGCTAGAGGTAATGTACGGCTCGGGATTGCGGGTATCGGAGCTGGTAAACTTAAAGCTATCCAATTATTTTAACGAGCTCGAGTTTTTAAAAATTACAGGCAAAGGCAACAAAGAACGGCTGGTACCCATGGGTGCATCGGCTATAAAACACCTCGAAATTTATTTAAGCACCATCCGCAATAGCGTAAAAATAAAACCCGGAAACGAAGATTATATTTTTATAAACCGATTAGGTACTAAGCTAAGCCGCATTATGGTATTTATGGTTATAAAAGATTTAGCCGCTGCCATTGGCCTTAGCAAAATCATTAGCCCTCATACCTTTAGGCATTCGTTTGCCACACATTTAATAGAAGGAGGTGCCGATTTACGGGCCATACAAGAAATGCTAGGCCACGAAAGTATTACCACCACCGAAATTTATACCCACTTGGATAGTGCGTTTTTAAAACAAACCATTACCCAATATCATCCCCGTAGCTGAGCCGAAATTATCCTATCGTTGCCGTTAATATCTTTAATAACTATGGCCGCAAAGCCTTTGTGCGCCAACATAGTTTGGGTAGCAATGCCTAAATTTTGGTTAATTTCAACATATAATTTGCCTTGGGGCGATAAATTTGTAAGCGCAAAATCACTTATCTTATCATAAAAAATCAAAGGATTTTCATCGGCAACAAACAGGGCCAAATGCGGTTCAAAATCCAATACCTGTGGGCTCATGCCCTGTTTTTCGGCATGGGCTATGTAGGGTGGGTTGCTTACAATTATGTCGTATAGGGGGTAGTTTTGAGATTTTAGATTTAAAGCATCGGCTGTTATAAAATCAATTTCTACGGCATTTAAAATCGCATTTTGAGTTGCCAAATCGATGGCATTTTTATCAACATCTAAACCAAAAACTTTACTTAGAGGTAGTTTTTTTTGTAGCGAAACAGCTATACAACCACTGCCAGTGCCAATATCTAAAATAGAAACTTTACGGTTTTTATTTTCTTTGATTATCAAATCTATAAGTTCCTCGGTTTCGGGGCGGGGTATTAATACGCTGGGGTTTACCTTAAATGGTAAGCCATAAAATATGGTTTCGCCTAGGATGTATTGTATGGGTTGCCCCGATTGTAGTTGGGTTAAAATATGCTGATAAAAACCTTCGCTTTCCTTTTTACCTTTGCTTTCTACAATCCATTTTAGCAATACAGTTATTTCATCGTGGCTGTATAAGTGGGCTAAATGATGGTAAAAGGAGGTGGGGATAAGCATGTGCAATTTTAGCGATTGTAACCAATTAAAATCAGCGTAAAGCGATAAATATTTTAACTTTTTTTTAAAGATTTAGAAATTTACCTTCGTACCACAATATGATACCCGAAAACTACATGCAAAGGGCCATTAATTTGGCAAAATTAGGTGCAGGAAATGTAAGCCCTAACCCCATGGTAGGTGCTGTAATTGTACACCAAGGGCGCATTATTGGCGAAGGTTACCACCAGCAATATGGCCAAGCACATGCCGAAGTAAATGCGATTAACGCTGTATTGAAAAAATATCCCGATGCAATAACTTTACTACAACAAAGCACCCTTTATGTAAGTTTAGAGCCTTGTAGCCATTATGGAAAAACACCGCCTTGTGCCCTTTTAATTATTAAACACAAAATACCCAAAGTGGTAATTGGCTGCACCGACCCAAATCCTAGGGTAAGCGGAAAAGGAATTGAATTATTAAAAAATACTGGTACTGAGGTTTCGGTAGGAGTTTTGGAGAAAGAATGTATGGCTTTAAATAAACGGTTTTTTACCTCCATTACCAAGCAACGTCCTTATATCATTTTAAAATGGGCGCAAACGGCCGATGGTTTTTTTGCCCCAGCTAATGGGGTACAACATTGGATAACATCGGCCCCAGCCAAAACCTTAGTACATAAATGGCGAACCCAAGAAGATTGTATTTTGGTAGGCACCCACACCGCCAAAATAGATAACCCACAGCTAAATGTACGCTTGGTAGCAGGCCGAAACCCCAAACGAGCTTTTATTGATAGAGATTTATCGTTACCCAAAGATTTTTTTTTACTGGATAATAGCCAAAAAACCTTTGTATTTAACTGCAAAAAAACTACCACCCAAGGCAATACCAAATATATAGCCATTGAAGAGTTTGACTACCTGCTGCCACAATATATTTTATACCAACTATACCTTAACGATGTGCAATCGTTGATAATTGAAGGCGGTGCAAAAACCCTCCAAACCTTTATTGATGCTGGCTTGTGGGACGAAGCCCGTGTGTTTACCAGTGCTAAAAATTTATCAACAGGTATTAAAGTGCCACATATTAAAGGCAATACAGTTTCGGTGGATAGTATTGGAGGTGATACTTTAAAAATTATCAACCCTTTGTGGGATTAAAATTTAAAAATATTTTCGGCGGGTAAAAGGCAATATGCTATGGGTTGTTAAAAATGTTACAAACAAATAAATAAATCCCAAAAAGCCTATAAAAATAAATGGATAAGCCAACAAATCAGGGTATTGGGTATAAAAAGTAAGTTTTGTATTTAAGTTAATGCTTTGGTTTATTACTGCAGGTTGCCACCATTGGGTTTGTTGCACTACATCGCCCTTTTGGTTTATAACCGCAGATAAGCCCGTATTGGCCGATCGCACCACCCACCTTCGGTTTTCGATAGCTCTAAGTTTGGCATAAGCTAAGTGCTGGTTTTTACCTGGCGTATTTCCCCACCAGGCATCGTTGGTAATAATGGCAATAAATTGCCCACCTTGTTGTATATATTGCGCCACCCAGTTTCCCCAGATAGATTCGTAACATATAACGGGCGATGCAGCAATGCCACCTTGGCTATACAAATTATTGGGCTGTTTTTGGTAACCATAGCCTCCGGTGGTACCGCCAAATTTTTCAAATACAGGTTTTAAAAAAGATAATGCAGTTGCAAATGGCATTTTTTCGACCCCAGGCACCAGCTTCGATTTGTGGTAAAACTGCAGTTTTTCGCTATTTTCGATGGCTACTGCCGAGTTAAAAATATCATAATACATATTATTGTTTTTATCAAAAATAGCCGATGGCGTTTTTGCTTCAGTATAAGTTAAAAAAGTTTCGGCTCCTGTAATTAAGGTGGCATTTTTATAAGGTTTTAAAAATGTTTTTACGGTGCTATAATTGGCCGTGTTTCTAAAATCTTGTTCGTGGGTTAAACCTGTTAAAGCGGTTTCGGGCCAAATAAAAAATTCGGTATTTTTTTTTGCTTTTTGCTTGCTTAAAGTAAGTAATTTACCTAGCTGTTGCTGGGCGCTTAAGCCACCGTATTTTAAGTAAGGGTCGATATTAGGTTGTACAATTACCACATTACAAGGGTTAATTTCTTCGCTGTAATTGTGATACATTATTAACGATGTACTTATAGGTACGGTAAGCCATAATCCCAAAACAACTATTATATTTCGTTTAGTATTGTTGGCTATTTTGGCTTTATTTTGGTACAATCTCCAAAGCTTAAAAACTAAAATATTACTTACCAAAATCCATATTGTACCACCATAAACACCTGTGTATGAATACCATTGTATCATTTGGTGAAAACTAGCAAAGCCATTACCGAGTGTCATCCATGGAAATTTTAAATCCCAACTTTGGTGCAAATACTCGTAACATACCCAAATTCCTATTAAAAAAACATCGGAAATTATAGGCTTAGTTTTAGTTTGCATTTTACTGTAAAACACAAAACATAATGCCATTAATAAAGCCGCCAAGCCAAACGGAATTAAAGCCAAAGCGCAGGCAATAGCCGTAGGCATTACCGCATTTAGCGAATTAAAAACCCAGTAAATACTCCAAGTGTTCCACACCAAAAAAGTGAGGCCAGCGGTGTAAAAAACAGCCCACCCTTTTTTGGCTTTCGCCGATTGTTGTACCTGATGTACCGCTATTAATAAAGGCACAAAAGCCACCAAAAGTAGCACAGAAATATAAGGCGAAGGAGGCCAAGCCAGCCACAATAAAAACGCCGATGTAAGAGATAAAATGATACGCTGGTTCATGAAATAATGTATATGATGCCGCTAAAAAACTAGCTTTGGGATAAAATAAAATATTAAAAAATAAAGTAAAGCCAATGAAAACCTTTAGCTTCCCGCTATGCAAATAACAAATTCTCCTTTTAATACATTGTTTTGATAATGTGAAATTATCTCCTCAATAGTTCCCCGTACATTTTCTTCATATATTTTGGTAAGCTCTCGGGATACCGAAATTTGCCTTTCGCCACCAAAATACATTTTAAATTCTTCTAAAGTTTTTAACAAGCGATGTGGCGATTCGTAAACAATCATTGTACGGCTTTCTTTTACCAGTTCTTTCATGCGGGTTTGGCGGCCTTTTTTTACAGGCAAAAATCCTTCAAAACAAAACCTATCGTTAGGTAACCCCGAGTTTATCAAAGCTGGCACAAAAGCCGTAGCACCAGGCAAGCATTCTATTGCCAGCCCAGCCTTTATAACCGCCCTTACCAGTAAAAATCCAGGGTCGCTAATGGCTGGCGTACCCGCATCGGATATTAAAGCAATATTTTGCCCATCATTTAAAAAACGTACAATTTCGTTAACCGCTTTATGTTCATTATGTTGATGGTGTGCATACACCTTTTTATCAATCCCAAAATGTTTTAATAAAGGAGCCGATGTTCGGGTATCTTCGGCCAATATTAAATCTACTTCTTTCAAAACCCTTATTGC
>RDXP01000009.1 GCA_004292865.1 Sphingobacteriales bacterium | reverse complement strand
CTCCCCTTCGGGGAGACCGAGAGGGGAATGAAAGAAAATATAAAAATCTTAAAAATTAAAATTCTGACAAAAAATCATAAATCCACAATCCGCAATCAAAAATTATGACCCATCTATTAATGATACGCCCCGTAGCTTTCGGTTTAAATTTACAAACCGCTGGCAGTAATGCTTTTCAAAACAAAAATGCATCTCAAAACAATGTACAACAAAAAGCATTAAAAGAATTTGATGATTTTGTAGCTAAATTACAAGCCGCTAATATTGATGTTACCGTAATTGAGGATACATTAGAGCCGCATACGCCAGATTCTATTTTTCCGAATAATTGGGTTTCGTTTCATAGCGATGGCTCGGTATTTTTATACCCTATGCAAGCCGAAAATAGAAGATTGGAGCGTAGAGACGACATACTAGACCAACTAAGTAAACGATTTAACATTACCCAAATTAACGATTTAAGCAGTTTCGAAAACCAAAACCAGTATTTAGAAGGTACGGGAAGCATGGTTTTAGATAGGGAAAATAAGTTGGTATATGCTTGTTTATCAAGCCGTACACACCCGCAAGTTTTAGAAATTTTTTGTACAGAAAGTGGTTACACCGCCATAACTTTTAACGCCGTTGATGGCCAAAATTTACCCATTTACCATACCAATGTATTGATGTGTGTAGCCGATAAATTTGTGGTAATTTGTTTAGACACCATCATCAGCGAAAGCGAAAAAAGTAAAATTTTACGCAGTTTTAAAACTACAAATAAAGAAGTTATACCCATTTCGCTTACGCAGATGAACAACTTTGCGGGCAATATGCTGGAGGTTAAAAACCAAGAGGGTAAAAATTACTTGATACTATCGGCGGCGGCATTTAATAGCTTAAACGATGTGCAAAAAGTAAAACTAAAATCTTATGCCGAAATTTTATATGCCGATTTACAAACGATTGAATCTAACGGAGGCGGCAGCGCAAGATGTATGCTGGCGGAGGTTTGTTTGCCTTTAAAAAATTAATTTAGAAGTAGTTAAATTTTATAATCCATTCCTATTCCACCCATTATTTTGGAGCTAAGAGCCATTATTTGTTCAATTTTTAAATTTTAACTTTTGAGTTTACAATTTTACCTACTTTCGTGAAATTTTTTTAATGGATAACCACAACTATAAAATACCCAAAGAAGTAAACCAAATGATTTTTGGTTTAAGAGCCGTAATTGAAGCTATAAAAGATGGTAAAGATATCGAATCGTTGTTTATACAGCGGGGCTTAACGGGCGAATTATATGGCGAACTTAAAGGTGTGTTGCGCTCGTTCGATATACCATCGCAACAAGTACCGATAGAAAAACTAAACCGCATCACACTAAAAAACCATCAAGGCGTTATTGCTTTTATATCGCCTATTACGTATCAAAAAATAGAAGATATTATACCGCAAATATTTGAAAAAGGGGAGGTTCCATTAATTTTAATGCTGGATGGTATTACCGATGTACGCAACTTTGGAGCCATAGTACGTACCGCCGAATGTAGTGGAGTGCATGCCATTGTAGTGCCTAAAAAAAATTCGGCACAAATAAACCCCGATGCCGTAAAAACATCGGCAGGTGCGCTGTACAAAGTACCTATTTGCAGGCATGATAATTTGCTAACTATCCTTAGATTTTTAAAAGATAGTGGTTTACAAATTATAGCCTGTACCGAAAAAACTGATGACCTAATTTACCATCCCGATTATACCGCCCCATCGGCCATTATTATGGGTTCCGAAGATGAAGGTATTAGTTTTGAACTGATTAGAAACTCTGATTATCTTACCAAAATACCCATGAGTGGAACAATTGCGTCTTTAAACGTATCGGTTTCGGCGGGTATTATTTTATACGAAGCGGTAAGGCAACGTTTGTAAATGCAAGTTTTGTTTTTTTTGTTTTATTTGTGGGGATGTGAAGCATCACCATCGTTATTGATTTTTTGTATCGAATGCGATTGGCGAATATTTTTCTCTCTTCGGGCTTTATCAGCCAAATGCTTGTAAAATTGGTGTAAATGGTCGAGTTCGGCTTCGGTTAAATCTTCGATAGCCACCATGCGGTTGCTGGCCTTTTCGCTCGATGCTATCAACTCGTTTAATTTTAATTGTATGGATTTTGAATCTTTATTTTGAGATTTTTGTATCAAAAAAACCATTAAAAAAGTAATAATCGTTGTGCCTGTATTTATTACCAGCTGCCAAGTATCCGAAAACTTAAAAATAGGGCCAGTAATAATCCATACTAAAATAATAGCAAATGCGGTTAAAAAAGCACCCGAAGTACCCGTAATATGGGTAATTTTATTGGCAAAATTTTCGAAATGGTTTTTATTGTTGGTTTTTTTCATTGTTCGTATTTTTATATTAGGGATGAATTAAATGCTACAAATAGCTTAAAAAAACAAAGGCCAGCTAATGTTAAGTAGCCAGCCTTATATTCAAAAAAAAATAAAAAATTAAATTAATTCGCTAGCATTTATACAATTCAAATCTTCAAATGCGGTGGTTAGGCGTTTTACAAATTGTTCTTCGCCTTTGCGCAACCATACACGAGGGTCGTAGTATTTTTTATTGGGCGAGTCGTCCCCATCAGGGCTACCTATTTGCGCTTGTAAATACGCTTCTTTACTGGTATAATAATCTAAAATACCTTCCCAAAATGCCCATTGCATATCGGTATCAATATTCATTTTTATGGCTCCGTACGATATGGCTTCACGTATTTCTTCTTGCGATGAACCCGAACCGCCATGGAAAACAAAATCAATAGGTTTATCATCTGTTAAGCCAAACTTAGCTTTTACAAACGCTTGCGAATTATGCAAAATTACTGGTTGCAGTTTTACATTACCAGGTTTATATACGCCGTGTACGTTACCAAAAGCGGCTGCAATAGTAAAGCTTGGGCTTATTTTGCTTAATTGTTCGTAAGCGTACGATACTTCTTCGGGTTGGGTATATAGTTTTGATGAATCTACATCCGAATTATCTACCCCATCTTCTTCGCCACCTGTTACGCCTAATTCTATTTCTAAAGTCATGCCCATTTTGCTCATGCGCTCAAGGTAAGTTTTACATATTTCTATGTTTTCTTCTAAGGGTTCTTCCGAAAGATCAATCATGTGCGACGAAAATAAAGGCTTACCATGTAGGGCAAAAAACTTTTCGCCAGCATCTAATAAACCATCTAGCCAAGGCAATAATTTTTTAGCACAATGGTCGGTATGTAATATTACGGCAACGCCATAGCTTTCGGCCAGTAAATGTACATGTTGTGCAGCCGATACGCCACCTAATATACAGGCTTGTAGCTTGCTGTTATCTAAAGATTTTCCAGCATAAAACTGCGCTCCACCGTTTGATAACTGTATAATTACAGGCGAGTTAACCGCCTTTGCAGTTTCCATTACTGCATTAATGGTATTGGTACCCGTTACATTTACTGCGGGTAAGGCAAATTGATGCTTTTTAGCAATGGCAAATAAGTCTTGAACTTGGTTTCCTGTTACAACACCTTTAAAATCTTTTAAACTCATAAAAATTAATGTTAATTATGGCATCGAAGGTAAAAAAAATCTGTTTGTTTTTGGTATTTTTTTGATATGTGTAAAATTACAAAACTTTATGAGCTAAGAAATTTTTGAAATGGCAAATAAATAGTGGCAAATAACAAATAAACGAAGCCTTTGCATGGCAAATAATTATAGCCTCCAATACACGAATATTATCGTATTTTTTTTGAATCTAAAATTACGGAGCAAGGTAAACCCGCATTAAAAGGTACTACCCCGAGTTAATAAACCCGATAGTAGCGGATACCTGCCTGCCTTGTGGCTAAGGCCTTGTGCAGTATAAGCGGATGGCGGGGCTAGCTGTGGTTAAGTAACACTAGCCTAGGTTTTTCATAATAAAAAAAATGTGTACATGTATTGGGGTTTGAGATAAAAATTATTTGATTTATACACAACTTATTGTAAAGTTTTTATTTTTGATTTATGCCAGCAATAGTGCATTTTAAATT
>RDXP01000008.1 GCA_004292865.1 Sphingobacteriales bacterium | reverse complement strand
CTTGTTTGTTTTGTTCTTGTGCCACTGCCTTTTTCCGTTTTACGGGGCAATGGTTCGGGGTTTTCAGTTTTGTGGTTGTCCCTTAGCATTGCACCCAACGGAAAAGTATTTATGAAGAAGGGGAATTAAAAGCACAAAAGTTTAATTTATCACAAAAGCCCATTAAAAGCACCTTAGCCCAAATTAAGCACTTTTGCCCCTTTTTCATAAATACAATGTTACCTGCCGTTTTCATTTTCGTTTAGTAGTTCTCTTGTTTCCAAATAACTGTCAAATGGTATTTCATTTCTAATTTTGTCTGATAAAACTCCATTTTCAATTAGCACTTCCAATATTCCGTTTCTATGAATACCACAATTCATTTTATTGTATAAAATTTCAAGTGGCTCTTTACATTCCGTTGTTTTGTTGGCTCTATAAATCTCAACATAAGTTGCTGCAAGTTTTTCAATAATATGCTCATTGTTAAATTTAGTCGCAATATCGCACAACATTTTGTAGTCTCCTTTTTCGTAATTTGAAATTAAAATATCTAAATAATCGTAAGGTCGTTTTGAATTTTGATAGTTGTCTAATGCAAATTTTCTGATTGAATTACTTTTTAGATGTTTCAATGCGTAAAGGGCATATTCTGCAATTCTGTTTTTAGAAGTCTTTTTTTGTTTTGCTAAATTCAAAATAAACTCACTATCAAAGGGAAACTCACAAAAACTAAAAATATCTAATAGTTTTTCAAGTTTGGTTTTATCTTTTTCAATCAATAGTTGATTTGCAATTAAATTAACGTCGTTCTCCGTTATGTTTTTTCTTTTATTGTAAGGAAAAAATTTTCTACTGAATATTTCATCAACAATGTTTTTATATTCAACCTTACTTCTTTCTTTTCTATGCTTTTCTTGTATGCTTTTTGTTTTAGAGATTGTGTTAAGGTAGAGTTGGATATATTTATTTGTTTTTGAAACATTTTCAAGTTCTTCAAAAACTTTTAAATCTTTATTGTTGTCTTGAAAATGTTGTACTATGTGGTCATCTTGCAAATCTTCTGGATTTTGCTCTATGTACTTTCCAAACTTTTCTGCAATAAATAAAAGTCCTTGAAATCCGTCAAGTTCTAAAATTTCTGAATGTCCAACCCAATCAGAATGGTCAATTGGGTGATTTAAAAATCTGTCATAAATGGCTTGCCTTGCTTCTGTATCCCCTTGTTCAGCATAAAGTTTAGCAAGGTCAAACAGGTGTGTCAAATTCCAAGTATTGTTTTGTTCTGTTGCTAAACCTTTTAAAACTGCTTTACGAATTTTCTCTTTTTGTTGTGAAATAGAAATTATGTCAAAAATATACTTTGCTCTGCTTCCTTCACTTTGTCCGTCATAAGCAAAAATATTTAATGCACCTTTGATTATTTGAGTTGAGAAATCAATTTTAGGATTATCTCTCACTATCAAATAGGCTTCTCCTGTCCCACGTTTTAATGAGTTCAAAAGTTGTCGTTTTATTTTAGTTGTTGTCATTCTAAAATGGCAGGTAACGGAAAAGGCTTGGCGAAGGCGGGGTTTAAAAGCACTGCACTTCACACAAGCACAAAAGTAAATAAAAAGCACTTTCCTACAAATAAGCACATCAGCCCCGCTTTTGCCAAGCCAATGTTAGGCGATGTTTATTGCTCTTTCACATACGAAGTTACAAAATTTTGGATATTTCCTCTCGTTTCGTTAAAAGAAGTTAGATAATTATCTAATTGTTCTTGTAAAAGTTTTAGTTCTTCTAAATGTTCTGCTTTGGGTTTAGGTATTTTTATTCGAATTAATTCAGAATAGGGCAAACTTGCCCTTGCTGAACTCAAAGCATAATTCATTATTATACGTTTGTATCTTTCTGTTTTGAGAACGGAAAGTATATAAACGCCAGGGTAATTGTCGTCTATTGGTCTTATTACTACATACGCAGGACTTACAAGCATTTCATTTAAGTACGAAGGAACAACACCAATAGAACCAATATTGACACGATACGGATTATATACTAAATCTCCTGTCTGCACAACTTTATAACTTTGCGTAAATTCATTTCCTTGTATAATGTCGCCTAAAAAAATACCGTTTTGAGATACTTGTAAAACTCCAAATTCTTTATCGGGATAATTTCTTGGGTCGACAAATTTATGAACTTCTTGTAAAATAGTTTCATCTAACTTTATGAGTTCGGTGTCTATTTGTGGTATGTCCTCCATATAGTAGAAAGGTCGCAAATTCCAATTTCCGCTGTTCTCTATGGTTTCTCTCGATACTATGTTTGCCTGTGCTTTAATCAAACTTGGTTCGTCATAAATACTTAACAATTTCTTTAAATCTGTATCTCCTTGTATAGGCTTTCTTTTTGTTCCAAATTCGAAACCGTCATTATTAACCACAAAAAAGAAAGCATTTTTAAATCTTTTCTCGCCTTTTTTAAAGTACAAAATATTAGTTTTTGTAGGCGTATATGGCATAAAAACACCTCTTGGAAGTGAGATTATTGATAATTTTTCTGCTTGTTTGGCTATTAATTCTCTCGTTTGCCCAACAATGCCATCCTCGTAAATAAATGTTTCAGGCACAATTACCGCAGCCCTGCCATTTGATTTTAAGGCTTGCCAAATATGTTGTAAACAAACACTATCTGCGTTAGTTGTTGGAATTGGATAGTATTTTCCGTATTCTGTTTTTTGGGAATAGGGAATATTGGCAATAATTACGTCATACTTACTTTTTACAGGTTGTGATAAAGAGTCTATTTGTTGCACATTTGAATGTCCATCTCCAAATAAAATCATATTCATTTTTGCTATTTTTGCTGTTGAGGTAATCTCGCCACCAAATATGGTATTTTCTTTGACTGTTTTACTTATTTCGGGATTTTCCATATCTACCCGCAAGGACAAATACTTAAAGGCTTCGAGTAAAAAACCACCTGTTCCGCAAAAAGGGTCATAAATTTTCTCCCCATAAATCGGTTTTACCAAATTTATTACAGTCCTTGCGATATGTCTTGGTGTAAAATATTCTCCTAAATCTTTATTGCCGTTGGTAACACTCTTTAAAAAATATTCGAAGGCATCGCCTTTTACGTCACTATCTGTTGAGGTTAAATTGATAGGGTTTATTTTTTCGATGATTTCTCGTAAGGTATTGGCATTGCGAATACCTATTTTTCCTTCAAAAATATCCCCAAACTCTTGCTTTAAACGTGGCCACACAGAGTCATTTAGAAAAAGTAGCAAATCTTCGTTACTTTTTTGAACGAAACTTGACCAACAAAAACGACTATCAAAACGCCTTTTATGACCTCTGTATTCCTTTAATTTCTCAGACTCGTCTATAAGTTTTAAAAATAGAACTTCTGAAAATGCAGAAAATCTTTCATAACCATCTCGTAATCCTTCTTTTCTAAGAAGATTATTTGTAGCCTTAAAAATACTTGAAAGTTCTTCACGACTAAAATTTAATCCTTTGGGTGCTGATAAAATTTCCGCACCTTCTTGCACAAAACGTAAGGCTGTTAATTGGTCGATAAAATCTTGTACTTCCTCGCCATCTATTTTCAATGGTCTGCCTTGTCCAATATGTTTAGAAACTACAAAAGTATCATTAAAAGCAAAAACAAGTGGAACACCAAGTGGTTGAGCATATAAATCTAATGCTTGTTTCAATGCAAGGTCTAAATCTTCGCCTGGTCGTTTTGCCTCAATAATACCTATGGGCAAATCACTACCTGTTTCGTAAAGAACGTAGTCAGGTCTTTTCCCTTTAAAAAGTTTGTTTTGTTTGTCATTCTTTGCTCTTTCTTGAAAAACATTACACTCTGGGTTTGTTTCGTCTAATATCCAACCCAAGTTTTTAAGTCGCAAGTTGATTTGTGTCCTTGTATGTGCTTCAAGTGGTCTGTTCGCCATTTCCGTTGTACTTTTAAATATCGCCTAACTCGTAAATACACGCAACTTGCGTATACGTCAATACAAAGATAACTCGTAAATACACGCAACTTGCGTATACGTCAATACAAAGATATGTAGTTTTTTTATAAACACCAAATATTTTTAAAAATATTTTTTAATACCTTGTAAATTAGCGATTTATAATAAAAAAAATTATAATATTACCTCCTAAACAATACAAAATACGCATTGCGTTTTATTGTATTGTTTGTTCTAATTTTTAGTTAGATAAGAATTTCAACAATACAAAATACGCATTGCGTTTTATTGTATTGTTTGTTCTAATTTTTAGTTAGATAAGAATTTCAACAATACAAAATACGCATTGCGTTCTATTGTATTGTTGAAATTCTTATCTACATATTATCAAGTGGACTTTTGATTTTTTGGAGACTTTTTTCGCTTACATGTGTATAACGTAAAGTCGTTTTAATGTCATTATGCCCTAATAGTTCTTGAATAAACCTAACATCTGTACCATTTTCCAAGAGATGTGTAGCAAAACTATGTCTAAGTCCGTGAATGCCTACATCTTTGTTGATTTTTGCTTTTTTCATAGCAGTTTTAAAAACTTGTTGAGCACTTCTGATACTATACTGACCACCATATTGCCCTTCAAACAAATACTTTTCAGGTTTATAAACTCTATAATAATCTCTTAATTGTTCCAAGATAGTTTCAGGTAAGTTTGCATAACGGTCTTTTTTACCTTTTGCCCTTTCTATAAAAACTTGCATTCTATTACTATCAATATCCACAATTTTGAGGTTTATAATTTCACTTACACGCAAGCCCATACCATAACAAAGTTTAAGCATTACATTATGTTTTAGATTTTCTGTAACTTCGAAAAGTTTTTTAATATCTTTGATACTAATAACTTTTGGTAAAATAGAAGGTTTTTTAGGACGCGGAATATCTATAAAAAACTTCTCACGTTTCAAAACCTGTTCAAAATAAAACTTAACCGCATTAATTCGACTATGCAATGTATTTTCTGATAATTTTAACGTATTAACACAATACAAAAAGTAACTTCTCAATCTATCTTCATCCAATTCATCCACATTTTTAGCTTGTAAGATTTGAAGTAATTGTTTAAATTCATTTCGATAAGTATTAATCGTACTCAAACTATATGCCTTGAGTTGCAATGTTTCAATGTATTTTTTGAGGGCAGGCACATTTATCTCATTAACAGTCAAGTATAATTCATTATTTTTTTCAATAATAGAAATAGGTTCTAATCCAAACTTTAATCTGTAGGCTTGATTATCAAGCACATACCAACATTTTCGAGTTTGACTCCACTTTGAACCTATCCAATTTTTTACTTCTTTTGTCAAATTAGCTTCATAGTCAAAGAAAATAAAAATAACATTTTTATTTTTATGAATGCCTACTTGATACTTCATTTTATTCTCCATCATTTTTTTTGTCTAATAAAAGTAAATGTTCTGCAATAATTTCTGTAATATATCGTTTAAGACCTGTCTTGTCTTCATAAAAACGATATTTTATTTTTCCTTCTATATGCACTAAGCTTCCTTTTGAAAGATATTTTTCAGCCAAATCAGCCAAACCACGCCATGCCAAAACAGTATGCCATTCTGTATTAGAATGTATCTGACCTTTGTCATCTTTATAACTTTCAGTAGTTGCTAACGAAAATTTAGCTACTTTAACGTCTCCAACTAA
>RDXP01000152.1 GCA_004292865.1 Sphingobacteriales bacterium | reverse complement strand
ATTTTATCACTTTAATTTCAATTTGTGTGTTAATCGTACAATTTAACTTGGGTTATTTCGATTTTAATCAGTTATTTAACTTTATTATTTCTCTAATTTCATCGCAATTTAAAGTGGTTTTTTGCTTAGGAAAGGTTAGCGCAGTAAATGCTTGCCAATATTTAACTTGGCATTGTATATAGCCTTCGATATTGCGTTGCAAAAATGCCATTTCCATTTGTTGTTTTAATAAATTAATATGGCGTTTTAAAGTAGGTTCACTTTTTTCTGATAATAATGCTATATTTTTTTGTTCATTTAAAATTAAGTTTTTGCTTTTTTTGCTTTGTAATACCACCTTTTCAACCTCTTTTTTTTGTGGTACTAATGCTTTGTAATCAAGTTCAAAAACTTCTTGATTTCCAATTTTAATAAACTCTTTCGTTAATTTATTTTCCACAATTTTCGATTAATAAAATTTCGGTTTCGTTGAGTTAATAAATACACTTGGTTTTTTTGCCTCGACAAAAAATTTGGGTTGCCCCGATATTGTGAAGCAATAGTCGGGTGCTTTTGTGCTTTGTTTTATTTTTAGTTTGTATTCGTGTATTACATCTTTGTATGCTTCGGCTAAGCCTTGTTCGTTGTCAATATCCCAACCTAGGGCTTTAAAAAAAGGGTCAATAAATTCTCTACGGGTTTGTGTTTCGTTGTAGTCGGCTTTTTTATAATAGGGCAATTGCTCGTTAAACCTATCTACTAGTTGTTTAATTTTTAAATAGGCTTGTTCTTTATTCATTTGCTAAAAAAATATTCTTGAAGATACAACTATCTCATCATCATTTTTTATATACAACATAAAAAAAGTGAGCTAGAATGCCCAGCTCACTTTCTTAAAAATTATTATAACAATTTTACCAAAAAACCGAGTATAGGGCTACTAATATACCTACAATAATTAAGGCACCAGCTGCAAAACCATTGTTTACTTTAAACATTTTGCTATCTACTTCTAGTCCTTTGGTAACAATACCTCGTTTTTTATCAAATAAACTTATAACAACCATAGCTATTACACATATTACGAATACAAAGCCCATTCTATCTAAAAAAGGAATTTCGTATAATGATGTACCATCTTTTTGAACTACTAAAGTTGAGAAACCTAAAGAACTTAACCATTGTAAGTTTGCAAAACCGGGTAAAAATTTTAATATTACTGAAAGTATAAAACCACCTATTGTTGCAAACATAGCGGCATTTGAACTTGTTTTTTTCCAAAAGAAACCCAAAATAAACATGGCAAAAATACCTGGACTTACAAAGCCCGTGTATTCTTGTATAAACTCAAAGCCCCCTTTTTTATCAATACCTAAATGTGGCGCAATAATTACAGCTAATAACATTGCAATTACAACCGTTATTTTACCTACGTTAACTAAGCTTGTTTCGCTGGCGGCTGTATTGATTTTTTTCTTAAAAATATCTAAAGTAAAAATGGTTGAAATACTGTTTACCTTACCCGCTAACGATGCTACTACGGCTGCCGTTAAAGCCGCAAACGATAATCCTTTTAAGCCTGCTGGCAATAAATTAAGCAATACTGGATACGATTTATCGGGGTTTAAAACACCATCAGTGCCTAACATTTCGGTTTGAAAACCACCTTTCATATAAATTACATAAGCTGCAATACCAGGAAGTACAACAATTATTGGCATTAATAATTTTAAAAATGCCGCAAATAAAATACCGCTTCGGGCGGTTTTTAAATCGGCACCTAAGGCTCTTTGGGTAATGTATTGGTTACAACCCCAGTAGTTTAAATTAACAATCCACATACCACCAAATAACACAGTTAAACCGGGTAAACTTGGAAAATTAGGATTTTTTTGATCGAAAATCATGTGAAAATGGTCGTTAGATTCGGACATCATGTAATTAAATCCATCAATTACACCATGTTGGTTATTTAATTCGGCCACTCTATCTAGTGCTAAATATGTAGTTACCAAGCCTCCAAATATTAAAAATACCACTTGTATTACATCAGTATAACCTATAACTTTCATACCTCCTAATGCAATTACTACGGCAAAAAAAGCTAAGGCATACATACATAAATTAATATCTAATCCTGATATACCATTTATAGCCAATGCACCTAAATAAAGTATTGAGGTTAAGTTTACTATCACATAAAGTAGTAACCAAAACACGGCCATTATCATAGCTACGCTACCATTATACCGCTGGCTTAAAAATTGTGGCATGGTATAAATTTTATTTTTTAAATACACAGGTATAAAAAATACAGCTACAATAATTAAGGTTGCTGCGGCCATCCACTCGTAAGTGGCTATGGCTAAGCCCATTTTAAACCCATTGCCCGACATGGCAATAAATTGCTCAGAAGATATATTAGAGGCAATTAACGATGTACCTATAGCCCACCAAGTAAGCGAGCCTTCGGCCAAAAAGTAATCTTTAGAATCGGCAGTTTTGCTTCTTTTTCTTCTGTAAATCCATATTCCGTAGGTGGCTACAATAATAAAATATACTAAAAATACAATATAATCTTTAACATCAAGTGTATGAGGTGTTTCCATTTTTTATTTAATTGGTTTAATTTTAGGATTGGCAAATATAATTTTAATTGGCGTACCACAAAATTTATTATGAGCGGTTTATTTAATTTGGTGGCTATTTAAAGATGGTGCTTACTGGGTTAATAGGCCTTTATGGTGCTAAATCGTTCATAAACATTTAATATTCATAGCTTAGCAGTAACGAAAGGGTATGAATAAAAAAACTGTTTTTATTGCAAAAGCAAAACGATGTAAAAAAATGGGCTTTACAAAAGTAATAAACGCTACAAAAGTGGCTACAAATGTGGCTGTATAATCTTTGTAAAGCTTTAAACTTTTTTCGTATTGGCTACTTTATTCATTTTTACAACTAACAATTTTTGCTTTTCCAAATGCTTGATATTGTGCGCAGTATTTTAAAATATACCTTAAAATGCAGTTAACAAACTGTTATTTCTTTTTTTGTTGTTTAATTTGCTCTTGCTGGCGCATCATATCTTCCAATTTCTTTTGGAAACCACTTTTCTTTTTATTAGGGTCTTCGGGTTTCTTTTTGTTTTCTTGTAACTGGGCGTGTATTTTATCGTCGTTTACAAACTGGCGTATAAAGTATTGCTGGGTAAAGGTAATTACGTTGGCAAAAAAATAGTATAAGTTTAAGCCTGCTGCATAGCTATTTAACACACCAAAGAAAATTAGCGGGGTAATGTAACCAATGTATTTCATTTGGCCTGTGGCACCCGATACTTGGTTGTTAAAATAGGTGTAAATAAGGGTTGATATTGTCATTAATAAACACATTAAGCTAATATGGTTCCAGCCCAATAATGGTATGGTGGGGAAGGTAATTACTTGGTCGTAGGTGGATAAATCTTTCATCCATAAAAAACTTTCGTGGCGCAGCTCAAATAAACCTGGGAAAAAGTAGAAGAAAGCAATAATAAACGGCATTTGGAAAAGTAGCGGTAAACATCCCCCCAAAGGGTTAACCCCTACTTTTTTATACAGTTTTAAATATTCTTGCTGTACCAATGCTTGGTTATCTTCGCCTACACGTTTTTTAATTTCGTCCATTTCGGGTTTTAATACCCTCATTTTAGCCATCGAAACGTACGATTTGTAGGTAAACGGAAAAATCACCAATTTTAATAACACCGTTAAAATCAAAATAATAATACCAATGCTAAGGCCTGTGGTGTTTAATAGTTTAAATAGTTGCATTACCCCATAGCGGTTTACCCATTTTAGCGGTGGCCAGCCCATATCAATAATATTTTCGAGGCCAATGTTTTGTGCGTTTAAAACATCAAATTTATTGGGTGCAAATACAAACTGTATGGCATAATTGCTTTGCGTTTTAAAAGGTATGTTTAGGCTTGCTTTATATATTTTTAGTGCCGAGGTATCGCCTGTTGCAATAGTTTTGATTTCTAAATTTGCATTGTTAAAACCTTGGTTGCTAAGTAACGTGGCCGAAAAATAATGCTGTTTATACGCTACCCAATTTACTTTGCCTTCTTCAATCGTTTTTTGGTCGTCTTTTGATTCGCTAAGGCTATTTACCTCGCCATCAAGCATTTTGTAAAACGTACCCGAGTAGCGGCGTTCGTTGGTAATATCTTTTTCTTGTTGTAATAAGCGGGTTTCCCAGTTTAAAATCAGGTTGGTATTGGGCTGTATTTTAGCATCATAACCATTTAATTTAACATTAAAATTAACTTTAAAACTATCGGCAGGTAGGGTGTAAACGTAATCAATAAAAGTACCATCGGCGTTTTGGCTGCGCAAGGTGGCTTTATCTTTAGCGTTATCAATTTTATTAAATACCAAGGTTTCGGTGTTTATATTTTTACCATCGGCGGTAAAGCTAAATCCCAATTTGGTATCTTGGTTATTAAAAAGTATTACAGGTTTGCCTAGGTACGATGTTTGGTTTTTGATTTCTACGCTGGCTATTTTGCCTCCTAAACTTGATAAGGTAACCTTTAATTTATTGTTTTCTAAAACGGTAAATGTTTCTGATACGTTTTTGATAACCAAGGCCGAATCTTTTATAATTTGCTGAACTGTTATTTCTTGATTTTTAATTGGGCTTTGTGTATTTAAACCTTTACTTTTTAATACTGCAATAGAATCTTGCGTTGCTTTTTGTTTAATTTCTTCGGGCGATGGTTTTAGTAAAAATGTTGATCCTACTAAAATAATTAATATCAGGAACAGGCCTGTAAACGTATTTCTATCCATTTTAATTTTTATAATTCTTTTTTAAACTAGTTTTTCTTTTTGGCGTTTTCTAACGATGCCGATATAAATTTTATAAAAAGTGGGTGTGGTGTAGCCACGGTAGATTTTAGCTCGGGGTGAAACTGTGCCGCCACAAAATAAGGGTGATTTTTTAGTTCAATAATTTCTACCAAATTGCTTTCGGGGTTTATGCCCGATGCTATCATACCTGCCGCTTCGTATTGTTTTAAGTAGTCGTTATTAAACTCGTAGCGGTGGCGGTGGCGTTCGGTAATGCGTGATTTTCCGTATAAATTGTATGCTTTTGTGCCTTTTTTAAGCTCGCAAGGATAAGCACCTAAGCGCATGGTGCCACCTTTTAGGGTAATTTTCTTTTGCTCTTCCATCATTGATATTACGGCAAAATCGGTATTCTCATCCATTTCGGTACTGTGTGCATCGGCCATGCCTAATACGTTTCGGCCAAACTCTATTACGGCACATTGCATTCCTAAACATATCCCAAAAAACGGAATATTATGCTCTCTCACATACTGTATGGCAATAATTTTACCTTCAATGCCTCGGTTACCAAAACCTGGAGCCACCAATACGCCATCCAGTTTACCCAATTTTGCGGCAACGTTTTCTTCGGTTATACCTTCGGAGTGTATGCACTGCACTTTTACTTTACATTCGTTAAAAGCACCTGCGTGTATAAAGGCTTCGGTGATAGATTTGTAAGCATCGGGCAGCTCAACATATTTACCTACCAGCCCAATTTTAATTTCGGAGGTGGGATTTTTTAATCGGCCCAAAAAATCTTTCCATTGTTCTAAATCGGGTTCGTTTTTTAACGACAGCTTAAGTTTAGCTAAAACGGTACGGTCTAGTTGTTCTTTTAGCATTAGCAAAGGTACATCGTAAATGGTGGCAGCATCAATAGATTCGATAACCGCATTTACGTTTACGTTGCAAAACAAAGCTATTTTTTTTCTAATATCAGGCCCAATATGATGTTCGGTACGGCACACTAAAATATCGGGCTGTATGCCATATTCTAACAACATTTTTACCGAGTGTTGGGTAGGTTTTGTTTTTAACTCGCCGGCAGCGGCCAAAAAAGGAATCAACGTTAAGTGTATAACTATGGCGTTGTTAGAGCCTACTTCCCACTTAAACTGCCTTACGGCTTCAATATATGGTAACGATTCTATATCGCCAACGGTACCGCCTAGTTCGGTAATTACAATATCGTAATAGCCACTTTCGCCTAGGTAGCGTATGTTGTTTTTAATCTCATCGGTAATGTGAGGTATAACCTGTACCGTTTTACCTAAGTATGCCCCTTCACGTTCTTTATTTATTACAGTTTGATAAATACGGCCAGTGGTAACGTTATTGGCTTGCGATGTGGGTACGTTTAAAAAACGTTCGTAATGGCCTAAGTCTAAATCGGTTTCGGCACCATCTTCGGTTACATAGCATTCGCCGTGTTCGTAAGGGTTTAGGGTGCCAGGGTCTATGTTTATATACGGGTCAAATTTTTGGATGGTTACCCGGTAGCCCCTGGCTTGTAATAATTTTGCCAGCGAGGCCGATATAATACCTTTTCCTAAAGACGAGGTAACGCCTCCCGTAACAAAAATATACTTAGTCATAATAAAAATCGAAAATTAAAACCCATTTGTAAATGCTTTTAACAGGGTTTTTTGTTATTGTTATACGGGTTTCAAAACTAGGCTTTTTTTTGGATTTTAAATGGGATTTTTAAAAATTAGTAGTAATAGCAATACTCAGCTATTTAAATTTTAGTAAAACGAATTTGATTTTTAAAATCAACTGCACAAAAATCTTTTCCGTTAATAAACGTTAAACCGTAGGTTTTACCAAAAAGATAAATAAATTTGCAATCTTTAAAGTTTTTATTGAAAACTACCTTAATGTGTATATTAATAAATATAAAAATAATACTTAAATATAAACGAAAATGAAAAAATATAGCCTATTATTAATAGTTTCAGCATTGTTATTGTTTACAGCTTGCTTAAAAAAAGAAGAAGCTCCAGTACGTATAAATCCATTGGTGCAATTAGGCAAAGACACTTTACTTATACGTAATTTTTTAACCTTAAATGAAATTAACGCTACAAAATTAGAACCTACGGGCATTTACTACCAAATTATAAAGCCAGGTACAGGCACAGTAACGCCTACCAGTACCTCTAAAATTATTGTTAAATACAAAGGCAGGTTTTTAAACGGAAATGTTTTTGACGATAGTAAACAAGATAGCGTTACTTTCACTTTAGGTAAGTTAATAGTAGGCTGGCAATTGGGCATACCATTAATAAAAAAAGGAGGAAAAATTCGTTTAATTATATCATCGGGTTATGCTTATCAAGATATTATAAATAGCGTTATACCACCAAACTCAAACCTAGATTTCGATATTGAATTAATAGACATTAAATAAAATGATAAATAAATTATTGAGTATTTTATTGGTATTAAGTGCACTTACCTTATCCTGTAAAAAAGAAACCCGCGATTTAAAAGAGATACAGGACGCAGAGATATTAAGCTATTTACGCTCTAATAACCTTAATAATTTTATAAAAGATACCAGTGGGTTTTATTACAATATTTTACAACAAGGAAAAGGTAAAATATTACAGGATAGCGATTTGATTTTTTATTTTCAAAATATAAAAACCCAAAGCGGGGTAGAACTTGTAAATCACAATAAATATAACTACAACACTAATTATTTAGGTTATTTAAGTTATGGCCCAATAGGTTTTTACAAAAGCGTATTGGCTGTGGTAAATAAAGGCGGCAAAATTCGTAGTATTATCCCATCATACATGGCTTATGGCAAAGATGGAAATGGTGGCCTAGTAAAAGGAAACGAGCTTATTGATGCAACCTTTGAGGTTATTAATGCCAAAAATGTAATTGCAGCCGAAGATACCATCATCACTAGGTATAAAAAAACCTTAGATTTAGATTTTACACGTGATGCGTCGGGTGTTTATTACAATATTATAACTCCAGGCGATGGCGCCTCGGTTTCTTTAACATCAACCATATCGGCTAGCTATGTTGGTAAATTTTTTGATGGTGTACAGTTTGATGCCTCTGCGGCGGGTGCACCTATTGTAACTGGCTTTGGCCGAGTTATAAAAGGATGGCAAGTACTTACCAAAATTAAAAAAGGTGGCAAAATGCGCCTATTAATTCCATCGCACAGGGCTTATGGCACTGGCGGCTTTAACACTATACCTGCCAATACACCACTAGATTTTGAAATAGAATTGGTAGATGTGAAGTGATATTTGATTGCGGATTTTTGATTTGAGATTTATGCAACTTCATACTTGTTTGATTTTTGATTTCGGGTTTTTACCACATCCAAATTAAAAATCCCAAATTAAAAATCCGAAAGTCCCTCTTTATACACCCTTAAACACCTTTCTCGGGCTTCTTTATGGTTAACAATAGGTTTAGGGTATTTAAAAACATCGTTAAATTCGGGTATCCATTTTTTAACGTATTGTAAATCTTTATCAAATTTTTTTATTTGTTCGGCAGGATTAAAAATCCTAAAATACGGGGCAGCATCTACCCCACTACCTGCTGCCCATTGCCAGCCACCTACGTTGCTTGATAGCTCAAAGTCCAGCAATTTTCGGGCAAAGTAACGTTCGCCCCAGCGCCAATCAATTAGCAAATGTTTACTTAAAAAGCTGGCTACTACCATGCGTACTCTATTGTGCATAAAGCCAGTATGGTTAAGCTCTCGCATACCAGCATCTACCATAGGGTAACCCGTTTTGCCTGCACACCAGGCTTCAAACTCTTGAAGATTATTTCGCCATTTTATCTTATCATACTCGGGCCTAAAACTTTGCGTAGCCGAGTGTGGGAAATGCCACAAAATAGCGAAATAAAAATCTCGCCAAATAAGCTCACTTAACCATACCTCGCTCACATTTTTCGCTGCATTTACCAGTTGCCTAATGCTAAGCGTACCAAACCTTAAATGTAAACTTATGCGTGAGGTTGCATCCTTGGCGGGAAAATCTCGGTGGGTAGCATAATTTTTTAAAATAGGAGCAAAAACTTTATCAGGAAAGGCGAGCGTACTTTTTACAAAACCCATGGTTTGTAAACTTGGTATAGCATTGGTTTTGGTATGATAAAGGTTGGCCAACAGTTTTTCGGATGGGTAAGGTTTTAAATAATAAGCATTTAATTTTTCTAACCATTTGCGTTTATAAGGCGTAAATACTACATAAGGCTTGCCATCATCTTTGGTTACTTCATCTTTTTCAAATATGGTTTGGTCTTTATAAGTATTAAAAGCAATATTATTTTGGGCAAATAGTTTTGCTAGTTCGCTATCACGTTGTATGGCATAGGGTTCGTAATCGTGGTTGGTAAATACGGCTGTTATGGTGTATGTATCTATTAAATTTTGCCAAATTTGTAAGGGTAAACCGTAGGCAACATGTATATCCGAATGGTTATTTATACATTCGGTTTTTAGTTTTTCTACCTCTTGGTGCAAAAATGTTAGCCTTGCGTCATCTTTATCCTCAAGTTTATCTAATATACTTTTATCAAAAATAAAAAGCGGTAATACGGGTTTATCGGCCTTTAAGGCATAAAATAATGCGGCGTTATCGGCTATGCGTAAATCTCGGCGAAACCAAAATATGTTGATACTATCTTTAACCATAAATATTTTTAAGTGCGTTTTTTATATCAGCGAAAGCAAAAGTAAAACCTGTTTGCTGTATTTTATTAACATCCATTTTGGTACTTCCCAAAACTACCAAACTCATTTCGCCCAACAGTAATTTAAGGGCAAAAGCAGGTACATTAGGCAACCAAAGTGGTTTATGTAATTGTTGCGCTATGGCAACCGTTAATTGTTGGTTGGTTACAGGGTTAGGTGTAGCCATGTTAAATACACCTTCCAATGTTGTGTTTTGTATTGCAAATTCGTACATTTTAACCACATCAACCATTGCTATCCACGAAATCCATTGCTTACCACTACCTAGTGCTGCACCTAAGCCTAGTTTTATAGGTTGTGCAATTTTTTCTAATGCACCCGACTGTTTATCAAGTACTACGCCCGTTCTAAATTTTATAATGCGCAAGCCTAGCTCGCTACCTTTATCTACTGCTTGCTCCCACAGCACACAACAGTTACTCATAAAATCGTTTATAGGTGCCGATGTTTCGTTTAATAATTGGTTTCCTCGGTTGCTATAAAACCCCGATGCCGATGCCGAAATTATGGTTTTTACTATATTGGTTTTTCGCTTCATTAAATCATAAATTAAAGCAATTGATTGGGTGCGGCTTTCTATAATTTCGGTTTTTCGCTTGGCTGTCCAGCGGTTATCGGCTATGCCAGCACCTGCCAAGTGTATAATGGTATTTACGCCTTCTAGGCAGCGTTCATCAATTTCGCCAGTGTTTACATTCCAAATAAAAGTGGCTATATCGGGGTTTTTACCCACACTCCTACTTAAATGACATACTTCGTAACCTTTTTGCAATAGCGAAACTGATAAGGCTTTGCCCACACTCCCACTTCCTCCTGTAATTAAAATACGCTGGTTCATTGTTATTTATGTTAACCTTAATTTAGTTTTCGTAATTGGTATTGGGCACAATAAAAACTGGGCATTGGGCATGGCGAGTAATACTTTCGGCCATAGAGCCTAATAAAAAGTGATCTAACCCTGTACGCCCATGTGTACCCATCACAATAATATCGGCCTGCCAGGTTTTGGCAGTTTCTAAAATTTCGTCTTTAATATCTCCCGTTTTTATCATTTGGCTTACCGTTATACCTGTGCCAAAATCGGCAATTAATTGTGCCAAAAGATGATTAACGCTATCTTTTTGGATAGTTGCGAGCTCGGGCAGTACAATCATTTGATCGCCCATCATGGGGTCGCCAGCTATATTAGCCACCATCAAAAACTCGTTAACATGTATTAATGCAACCTCGGCATCCAGTTTTAGGGCTAGTTGCATGCCGTATTTTGCGGCTTTTTGCGAGTACTCGGAGGCATCTACGGCAATTAATATTTTTTTAAATTCGATAATAGTTTTCATATAGATTTGTTTAATTAATTTAGTTGTGAATTTACGATGTTATACCCGTAAAACAAAATAAGTAATAAGTGCTAAAACTATATAAAATACGAAGCAATGGATAAACGTTACGGCATTTGCCACTTACCCCTTATACCGCTAAGGGCCAGTGCTACGCATCGGGCCGAAATGGTTTCGCAAGTTATTTTCGGGCAAATTTACACAATCACACAAACTGAAGAAAATTGGCTTAATATTAAACTGATAAACGATGGTTACGAAGGCTGGATAGATAAAAATCAATACCAAGAAATTGATGCTTTGCTAGCCGAAAAATTAAGCACACAAAAAATTTACTACACAGCTAATGCGATTACCCAAGCATTTAATCCTGCTAAAAAAGAAAATATATACATTCCTTTTGGAGCTGCATTACACCATTTGGCGCATAATGTTTTTAATATTGGTGATGATTTATACGAAATAAAAAATGCTAACGTGGTATTGCCTGAGGTAAAAAATTTTACAAAAATGGTAGAAAACACTGCCCAACTGTTTATTAACGCACCTTATTTATGGGGTGGCAAAACGCATTTGGGTATAGATTGCTCGGGCTTTACGCAACAGGTTTTTAAATTATGTGGCATACAATTACCCCGCGATGCTTGGCAACAGGCACAAGAGGGGGTATTGGTTGATTTTTTAGAAACTGTGCAGCTGGGCGATTTGGCTTTTTTTGATAATGCCGAAGGTAAAATTACCCATGTAGGTATGTTACTTAATAAACACCAAATTATTCACGCATCGGGCAAGGTAAAAATTGATAGAATTGATAATTATGGCATATTTTCGGAGCAGTTAAACGCTTATTCGCACACGCTTAGGATTATAAAAAGGATGGTTATAAGCTAGGTAGGATGAATAAATATTGTTTGTTTTTTAACCGTATAACTACATATAATTAAAATAGTTTGTCCATTTTTTTTATAAAATTTTCAAAATAATTGCATTCTAAAACCTTGTTAAAATTTAATTTATCAAAAATTTCGGGATTATGCGATTCGTTATAATTTTTAGAAGCCTTTTTTAACAATTCTTTAGGTTCTTTAACTTTCATTACATCTTCAAATTTTTTGATTTGGGTTTTATAAATTTTATTAAAAGTTTCAATATCAGCTAAAATTAGTGCTTCAATTTCGTAAATATGTAATAAATGGATACCTCTTTTATAACAATGTTATTAGAGTTGTTAAAGTAAATTTTTCTGTCATCTAATTTGGATTTATTTGGAAGTGTTGAATCTAAATCCCGTATAAATATAACAAAATTAGGCTTTTGCAATTCGAATTCTATTCTTAATAGTCTTTTCGTTTTTTGGCTATCTAGGCTTGAGCCATTAATTCTTTGAAGCATAAATACAAATTCATAACTTGTATCAGTATATTTTTTTAACAATAAGTTTTTTATTGATTGTGTATCGTTTGATGCCTCTCCAACTAAACCTATCTTCATAAATTTACTTTTCTAAGTCGGAATAAAGCCAATAATCACTTAAATAATCTTCTTTTACATATTCTTTTGCTTTAATTAACTCACTTTCGTTCAAATGTCTTAATTTAGTACCTTCGTGGGCATTAGCCAAATAAGCAATTATTATTCTGTTTAATTCATCAGGATGAATAGCATCAAGAGCTTGAGGAGCGTGTGTAGTAATTATTATCTGTTTTTTTTCTGATTCTATTTTCAAAAATTCCATTAGTTTTTGAAATTGATGTGGGTGAATGCCTAACTCTGGCTCTTCTATCAAAATTATTCTACTGATTTCTTCATAACCAACGAAATGTCTTCTACTACTTGAAGGTCGTTTGTTTTCGGCTTCGTTAATCTCAAAAACCTCAGAAATGATATAAAATAATCTTTTTGTACCGTCAGACAAATTTGAATACGGCAACCAATTGCCATCAATTTTAAATTCTAAAAACAAATTATTTAACGTAAAACTTTCTTTGTCTTCATCGATAAAAATATTATAATTTTCATTAAATCTAAATTCCTCAATGGGTGTATATTTCTTTAAAATTTCATTGAGAGGGTTTATAATTTTAAAAAAACTGGTCAATAATTTTTTAATTTCAGTATTATTTAATGTTTCGATGTTAAATATTTCAGAAACTAAATCTATTGCTAGGCACCTTACAAAAAATGGGGTTTTTGTATCATTTAAAATTTGTAATATATCACTCGAAACATATCTTTTTTGTATTTTAAATGAAAACGATGTATCAACAATATAATACTCGTTAGGTAGCCCATGGGATAAGAAAGTAGTGTCAAATATTATATTGTTCTCGGTAAGTTTATTTGATATCGAAGTCCATTCTTTTTTATTGTCTTTAATAATTTTCCCTGAAATCGTTAAAACGGTTTCAATTTTATTGCTAAAATCAGTTTGTTTTAAAAAATCTTCAATCTTAATATTTCTACTCGCTTTTAATGAAATTTCTCTGCCGTTTTCAAAAATCAAATTTGCCGAAAAATTATTTAATTCATCATAATCCAGCATTAAACATTTACTTAAAAATTTTAAAAAATTTGTTTTACCAGCCGCATTTTTACCAATAATGATGTTTAATCCCTTTTGGAATTCTATATTTACATTATTGATTGATTTATATCCAGAAAGAAAAACCTCTTTTAAGTACAAAACATCATTTTTTATATTTGTCATACATGTAATATTATTACAAATGTATATTATTCGAAGTTTATTTTGTTAAATAGTTTAGATTAGGCTTTCAAATTTTAATCATCATAAACAAAACTCATCAATTCATGGTATCCACTTTCCAAAGCACCACCACCATTACATGGCCTATTAGCCAAGTTTACAGCTTTTTGGCCGACTTAAATAACCACACACAGCTAATGCCCGATAACGTTACCGACTGGAAAAGCACCCAAACCGAGGCTACTTTTACCATAAAAAACATGGCTAAACTGGCACTAAGCCTTACATCAAAAACCGAAAACACCGAAATTTTAATCGCCTCCACTAATCCATCACCATTTGAAGTTATTATGCGTTGGACATTATCCCCACTTGATGGGCAAACCCTAGTAAACCTAAATTTAGATGCCCAATTAACTACCATGATGAAAATGCTGGCTTCAACCGCATTACAAAAACTGGTAGATTACCAAACAGATACACTAAAAACTTTACTAACTTGATGCCTAAATTTCAGGAACAGGCTTAATAAAACCGACATATTGTCTTCATTTATAAATATTTACAGTCAAAATTTCAGATAAGCTAATTATAATAATTTTTGGATAACATTTTGTAGTAATCTAAAAAACATATATAATCATGAACCTAAATAACTTTACCATAAAAGCACAAGAAGCCGTACAAAAAGCCCAAGAAATTGCAGGCGGTTTACAGCAACAAGCTATCGAAAACGCACATTTATTAAAAGCACTATTATCTGTTGATGAAAACGTGGTGGGATATTTGCTAAAAAAACTAAACATAAATATCAGTCGTTTAACCACCGGTGTCGATGATTTAATTGCCACCTACCCTAAAGTTAGCGGCAGCAATATTTACCTATCCAACTCGGCCAATGCAACCTTACAAAAAGCACAGGCTTACCTTAAAGATTTTAAAGACGAATTTGTATCGTTAGAGCATATTTTACTGGCTTTGTTGGCTGGGGCCGATAAAAACGCTGCCTTGCTAAAAGACCAAGGAGCCAACGAAAAAGACCTTAAAAAAGCCATTA
>RDXP01000007.1 GCA_004292865.1 Sphingobacteriales bacterium | reverse complement strand
ATAAAGAAGACGAGCAACAGTTTTTTCACGGCGGTAAAATTACTTTTTTGCTAACCATTTTAAAGGTTTATTTTTGAAACATGTTTTTAACCCGTTTTACCGATTTTATCGAACAAAATTACTTATTTGCCAAAGCAGATAAAGTTTTGCTGGCAGTAAGTGGTGGTAAAGATTCGGTGCTAATGGCGCATTTTTTTAAACAAGCAGGCTATAATTTTGGCATTGCTCATTGCAATTTTGCCTTGCGTGGCGATGAAAGTATGCGAGACCAAAATTTTGTTAAGGCCCTGGCCGATGATTTGCAGGTGCCCTTTTATTTCGTAAATTTTGATACCCTTACCTATGCAATTACCCATAAAATAAGCGTACAAATGGCCGCCCGAACCCTGCGTTACCAATTTTTTGAGCAACTTAGGCAGCAATACAACTACCAAAAAATTGCCATAGCCCAGCACCAAAACGATGCCATTGAAACCGTTTTAATTAACCTAATTAGAGGTACAGGTATTGCTGGCCTACACGGTATTTCGCAAAATCGGGCTAATATAATTCGCCCCTTTTTATGCTTTACCAGCGATGAAATTACCCAAATTATAAAGCAATATAATTTCACTTACGTGGAGGATAGCTCTAACGCCAGCACAAAATATATGCGTAACCGCATAAGGTTGGCCGTTATTCCTGAACTAAAAAAACTAAACCCAGCGTTAGAAACCACATTTAAAAACAACCTAGCTTATTTTTCGCAACTCGAAGATTTTTTGAAACAAGAGGTAGAAAAAATCCGAAATCAGCTTTTTGTTTACCAACATACCAGCATCAGCGTAAGCGTAAACGAAATAAAAAAATTACAGCCATTAATTATTTATGAACTATTAAACCCTTTTGGGTTTAATAATACTACGGTAAACGATATGGTGTCGGTTTTAGAAAAACATTCGGGCAGGCAGTTTTTTTCGGCTACGCACCAGTTGGTTTTAGATAGGGAAAATATCATTATCAAACCAATAACAACTGCCCCAGCAACTACAATTAATATTGAGCCCAGTGATAGCGAAGTTTTTTTTATAGAAAAACGCTTTTCCCAAGCTGTTTTAAACCAAGTTCCTGATAATTTAAAAATAAATTTAAACACTCTTTTTGTTGATGCCGATAAACTTATTTACCCATTAACCCTACGCACTTGGCAGCAAGGCGATGTTTTTATTCCTTACGGGATGAATGGCGAAAAAAAAGTAAGCGATTTTTTTATCAACCTAAAGCTATCTGTTTTCCAAAAAGCCGAAACACCCATTTTGGTAAACGGCAATGGCCAAATAATTTGGGTTTGCGGCTTTCGTAGCGATGATAGATTTAAGATTAGTGCTACAACAAAAAAAACAACTACCTTTAAACTGTATATTTAACCCATTATGACAGATCAATACCCCTTTTACGAAAAACAATACCTAGGCCGAGATTTTAACTTTATTAGCATACGGTTGGTACTGGCTACTTTTTGTTTTATGGCTTATTACTTTACCGATAATAGAGATACCAATGCCGATTTATTATTGGTAGTAGGAAGCGCAATATTGGTTATCAGTATTTTTATGTTGTTTATGTTGCATTACCAAACCACGGTAAAAAATAAAGCCATTTTATTAAACGGATTATGGACAACTAGACTAGTTAAAATAGATTTAAACAGCATTATACTGGTAGAAAAAGCACCTTACAGCAACTATATTTTAAACAACCCCGTGTATAACCTACACCGAAACGGCACCATACGTTTTTACGCTGGTGGTAAAGATGCCGTAAAACTTACCGACCGTGATGGCTTAATTTATGTAATAGGCACACAGCGGGCTACCGAATTATACAATGCTATAAAGCTGGAAATTAAAGGTTAGTTATACCCACCACTGGCAACCAAAACCCAAATTTACTTCCTGTGCCAATTTCGCTTTCTACAAAAAATTCGCCTTGCTGGGCTTCAATAAAATCTTTAGAAATGGCTAAGCCTAAGCCTGTTCCCGATTTGTTTTGCCCGTCGGTAGGTACTTGAAAAAACCTATCGAAAAGCTTTGATAGGTATTGTGGTTCGATGCCTTTGCCGTAGTCCTGCACACTAAAATATATTTGATTATTGCGTAAAACTATCTCAATATCAATTTTAGATTTTTGGTAACTGTACCTTATGGCGTTAGATAAAAAATTTACCAACACCCACGCAGTTTTTTCTAAATCGGCGTTTACATTTGGTAAATTGGGGGCAATCTTCAGGTTTAAACCCACCTCTTTTTGGCTGGCAGGCATCTTTACAGCATCAATAGCGTAGTTTACAATAGCCTGTGGGTTGGTTTGTAAAAAATTAAGTTGAATATTTCCTGTTTCTACCTGTGCTAAATCAAGCAGTTCGCCCGTAATTTTTAACAGGCGGTTGCTGTCGTCGGCAATATTGGTTAACAAATCTTTTTGCTCGGTATTTAGGTTGCCAATGCTTGGGTTGTTTAATAATTTAAGGCTCATTTTTATGGCCGAAATAGGGGTTTTTAACTCGTGAGAAATGGTGGCAATAAAGTTTGTTTTTGCCTCGTCCAGCTCGTGGAAACTTGTAATATTTTTTAACACGATAACCGTTCCTACACTTTTATTGGTGGTAATAAATGCTCTTTCCTCCATGCCATAATTATCGGGAACTACAATATCTAATACTTCTTTATTAAAAAAACTTTCTTTGTTATCGGCAAATATTTTTATTTCTTTTTGATTTTGGTGGGCGAGCAAACTGCGCAACAAATCATTTTTTAAGGCAACATCGGGCGCATATTTATTGAGTAATTCGTCTTCTTTTAAACCAAATAAATTTAGCGCAACAGGGTTTACAAAAAGTATATTTTTATTTTCGTCTAAGCCAATTACACCATCGTTCATGGTGGCAATAATTTTCTCAATCCTTATTTTCTCGAACATTATTTTGGCCAAATTAGAGTTTTCGTACTCGTTTAATTTTTGCGCCATTATATTGAAATTACTTGCCAAATCGCCAAACTCGTCATTGGCTTTAAACTGTAAGCGTTGGCCATATTTTTTGGCGGCAATATCTTTAATGCCGTTGCTTAATTGTTTTATAGGGTTGGCAATATAGCTGGGGAAATTGGTTATAAAACTAAACGCAACCAGCAAACAAAAGCATCCCCAAAAGGCTAAATAAAGCGTAGCATTTTTTGCAGTTTGCTGTGCAGTGGCATTTTTTTTAACAATGGCTTGCATATTTATATCCATTATTTTATCAATATTTTCTCTGATTTTTTGTTTAAAAAATACCTTTTTTTCTAACTGAATTTGCCCTTGCAATTGCTCGAAATTATAGCGCAAACTGCCTGTTAATTTAGCTTCGCCAGGCTCGGTAATGTTGTTTTCTTGCAGCAACAACTCGTTTTCAAATGCTTTTAACTGTCTGGAGTTTAACGCCTTTTGGTCGTTACCCAAGTCCACTAGCATTTTTCTACTAAACTGTACCGACTCGTAATTGTCTTTCAAAATCACTTCCGCATCTTTTGATAATCGGGTTAAATAATACGCCGACATCCCCGTAAGGATAATAATAATTACAAATAAAAGGCCAAAGCCTAAACGTAATTTTGTTTTTATATTCATTGTGTTTAAGATAAAATAACCAAATCAATATCGGTATTGGTAGTTAGTTTTAACAGCTTACCAAACACCGAAGTTCTAAAAATAAATTTCCAAATATTGTAGCGTGGTTTGCCCATACATATTGTACTCACCTCTCTTTCTACGGCTAAATTATAAATAGCAGTACCTACATCTTCTTCCTTAATTTTAACCAATTCGCCACCCAATTCGGTAACCAATTTAAAATTATTCATCAAAAACCGTTGCTTGTTTAGCTTTATATTATCACTGTTTTCTTTTGAGGTTTGTACATACACAACAATCCATTTACTGCGGTAGTACGATGCCAACCTAGCTGTTTTTCGTATCACTACTTTTGCCGCCGCATCGTTGCTGGATATGCAGGCCAAAAACTTTTCGGCCCGTAGTTTAATATCTTTGGG
>RDXP01000151.1 GCA_004292865.1 Sphingobacteriales bacterium | reverse complement strand
TAAACTCTTTTGAAGTTGCAAAATCGCCCAAACCATCACCGTGTATTACTTTCGCTAAACCATCACCGTGTAAATAGCAACTTACTTTGGCTGTCTTTACTAAACGATAATCCTTTTCAATACCGTAAACATAAGATTCAGCCCAATCGAATTGGTCTTCTTTCCATTTTTTGATGGCTCTTTTTGTAGTAGGATTAAAAGAACTTTCATCTAAGCTGTCAATGTAATTTTGAACTACTTCCATTGACTCTGTGATAAAATGCCCACTTCCTGCTGCATAATCAATTACAGTTGGTAGCAAGTCGTTTTTATTTCCTTGCTCAATTTTCTGTGCTGTAATTTCTTGAAAGGGTAAACTTTTAATGATAAATCGAGCAATTGGAACAGGCGTAAAAAACTGTCCTGATTCTTGTTTTAATCCAGTAGTTAAGAGTAATTCAAAGAAATCACTTAAAAACTGCTGACGATAATTGTAACGTATTTGATATACTTGAAGCAGTTCAACTACTTCTTTTACCACTTTTGCATTTTCCTCAAAAGAAGCATCATCATATACTTCTTTTATCGCAAATTCATTATTTTTTTTAAGTCTAATTTCGGTTAAAATATCCTTGAATTTATCTCTGTATTGAACATCAACTTGTAAAAATTGTTTGTCAAATTCACTATCGCTTACATCTGTAACTTTCTTCTCCAAAAGTTCAAGCATCCCTCTGTTATAAAGGTCTGTCAATCTTTTTTGAAATGAAATATGATTATCTTCTCCTTCGAGCCATTGGAAATGTAATTGCTCATCTGGATTTCTATTTTCATCAACTATTTTGCAAAGAAAAAGTGTAAATATTTTATTAAAGGCATTAGGCTTATCCGAAACTACATTGTGTCTTAATATCTCTAAGAAACGGTTAAAAATAAAGCTGCTGTCCTCTTGTTTTAAAACCTTTAAATCATTTTTTGTAAGTGCTTTGCTTTGAAATTCATAAGGCGTTACCCAACTATCAAAAATACCATTGGTTTTAGGTAATTTATTCCAACGCTCAAAAAAGTCTTTTACATTTCCTGCTTGTCGGTAATCATCTTCAATTTTAACTATTATGTTTTTAAACTCTACATTTTTCCCTTGAAGTTGGGAAGCATAAAGCATTAAAATATCTGCATCTTTATCCTGTTGAAAGTAGGTGAAAAGTTGACCACCGTTACGCTCTAAATTTTTAAACTCCTTCTCAAATTCTATCCCCCAAGTTTTGCATTCAATCATTAGGTAAGCTGTGCCATTATCACGAGTTACCAAAATATCTAAACGTCCACTTGTTCCGTGTCCTGTTCTCCAAGTTTTTTCTAAAATAATATTTTGAGGTGGATAACCTTTTTCTAAAAGTCTGTCTACGCATTCAAGGACAACCCAATTTTCCGCCTGTGAAAAATTTTGAGTGGTTTTGCTTTCGCCTTTTATTTTCTTGCCGAAATTGAAAATTGAATTTTCAAAATCAATTTCAATGGCGTAGCCATTGTATTTTTTTTGAAAAATACCAGAGGTGTTTTCTTTAGGTGTAAATCCTAATGTTTGTATGAAGTTTTTGTAGTTCATTAGAATTTCATTTTACCTTGTTTTACATTCTTACTTCTCAAATATTTCGACTGGCTTTCTGCTACTGTGAACACAGCATCAGAACATTCATATTTATGAGCATCTTCAACCAACTTGTCAGCAACATATAGGTTTTTTAACTCTAAATAATTTTGTCCTAAAAATTTTGCAAGTGCTTCAAGGCTTGTGAAGGGGAATTTTTTTCGACCGTTTTCTATTTTGGAAATTTCAGTCATAATGATTCCAAAAGGTTGTCCAAACTCACTTTGGTTTAGCCCTTTCTTATTTCTCTCGGCTCTTAAAAACTCTCCAAATGTTGCCATAATTGATACTTGCTAAAATTAAACTTGCCAATATATGGCAAATATAGTCAGGATTATTAATGTAGCAAATTTTTTCGTCTTAAAGTGCGTTGGGGAAAAAATGGCTCTTTTGGTTTTGCGAAGCGTTGGCTTGTGTGTCGGGCAAAACCAAATGTGCCATTTTGTGCGGTTTGCTTTTTCGTTTTCTTGTCGAAGTCTGTCGGTTTGCACTGTCTTCCTACAATGAGGCATAACAACAGGCTTTGCGTTAATCTTTCTGTTTTTTGTGATATATTTTTACCGCAAAAAAAACGCAAAAGAAAAGCGCAAAGAATACAAAGCCAGTGGTAAGCACCATTTTAAATAAAAAAGATAAAAAACCACCTCATTATTTACCTCCAAAACTTTAGTAATTGTATAAATATAACTGCGGTTATTATGTATTTGTACTGTTTTTTGTTGCCGTAATTGTGGTGTTTTTAACCAGTTTCCATTTGTTAAATAGGGCTATAATATCACTTTCGATAATTGGTTTGGCTATAAAATCGTTCATGCCAGCGTTTAAGCTTTTTTCTTTTTCGCTTATAACATTGCCAGCGGTTAGGGCAATTATTGGTGTGTGTGCATTGTTGGCGTTTTCTCTTATTAATTTTGTTGCTTCGTAACCGTTCATCACGGGCATTTGTATATCCATTAAAATAATATCGGGTACGTTGTGTTTACAAAACTCAACAGCTTCGAGTCCGTTAACGGTTTCGATAATGGTGGCCTGTGGTGCAATTTTTTTGATAATACTTTTGGCTAAAAAGGCATTAATCAGGTTATCTTCAACTATAAGGGCTACTATTTTATTAAAAGGTGCGGCAGTATATGTGGGTGGTTTGGTTATGGTTTTTATGTTTTGTGATTTAGAAAGCGAGTTAAATAATTCGCTTATTTTTATAGGTTTTATAAGCCTGTGGCTTACTTTTAAAACTTTGCAGGCTTTAATTATTTTTCCATCGTCGGATGAGCTGTATAACAATACAATAGGTTGTTCTTCGGGGGTAGGGTAAAAATTGTCTCTTATTTTTTTTATGGTTTCCAGCCCATCCATAAAAGGCATGTGGTAATCCATTAAAATTACATCAAATTTTGCTTGTTGGCGGGCTATAATTTCTAAGGCCTCTAGGCCGTTAACGGCTTCGGTTGCTTTAATTTCTTTTAAGGCCAGCATACTTTTAACAATTAGCCTGTTATTTTGGTTATCATCTACAACAAGTACATTTTTTATGTTTTCTAAAACCGACCATTGTTCTTGTTGGCCTTCTTCGGTTCGCAGGGTTACATCAAAATAAAAATTACTGCCTATGCCAGGCTGGCTTATTAGCTCCAGCTTGGTGTTCATAAACTCTAATAATCTGTTCGATATGCTTAGGCCTAAACCTGTACCACCGTAGTTTTTTGTGGTAGATGAGTCTTCCTGCAAAAAGGGTTCAAATATTTTGGTTTGATTTTCGATGCTTATACCTATGCCTGTATCTCGCACCTCGCACCTAAAAGTTTTATGGGTTTCTGTTTTTTGTAAAACAGTAATTTTAAACTCTACTTCGCCTTTATTGGTAAATTTTACTGCGTTACTTAATAGGTTTATAAGTATTTGTTTTAGGCGTATGGCATCAACCCATACTATTTGTTTTGTACTTAAAGGTAAGTTTAGTAGTATCTCTAAACCTTTGCTTTGTGCTTGGTATTTTACAATATCAATAGCTTCGCTACAAATTTCGTTTAAATCACATTTTACAATATCGAGTTCGATTTTTCCCGCTTCGATTTTAGAAAAATCTAAAATATCGTTTACAATGCCTAATAAAGAATTAGCCGATTGGTTGATGATAGATAGGTATTGAAACTGTGTTTCGTTAAGTTGGGTTTTTAAAACCAAATCGGTAAAGCCTATTACGCCATTTAGGGGAGTTCGGATTTCGTGGCTCATATTGGCCAAAAATTCGGATTTTGCACTGCTGGCCAATTCGGCATTTTTAATGGCTTGTTTTAGTTCTTCTCTTTGCAGGCATATTTCGGTAATATCTTGTGTAAATAATATAATACCACCAATGTCGCCATTAATTTCGTACCATGGCCTTGTTTCCCATTTAATATACATATTGGTTTCCCAGCCCATTGGTCGCCAGGCGTGTTCATCTTTTTTTATAACTTGGCCTGTAAGTGCTAGTTGGTGATATGTTTTCCATTCATCTGATATGTTTGTAAATAATGAATAATGGTTTAGCCCTATAATTTGTTTATCTACGGGTATTTTGTAGGTAGTTTTCCATTGGTCGCTTGCTGCAATATATACCATATTATTATCTAGCATGGCAACCGCTGCTGGGGCATTTTGTACAAAAGCTTTTAGCCTATTTCTTTCTTTTTCGAGTATTTTTTCTGCATTTTTTCTTTCCGAAATATTTTCGATAGTAGAATAAACTAGTTCTTCGCCACTATCGTCGGTAAATTTAATACCATTAAGTACCACGGGCACAATGCTGCCATTTTTATGCACATATTCTTTTTCGTAAGGGCCGTACTTACCCGTTTGTTTTAAGGTTTTTATGAGTTGTGCTTCTATATCCGAAAACTTTTTATCGGTTATTGCTTTGTAACTTATGGCTTTATACTCGCTTTCGGTATAACCAATTAGTTTTAAAAAAGCATTATTGCCTTCTACAAACTGCCCTCCATTTAGTTTATCAATAGAAATACCCACAGGCGAGTTATTAAAAAATGCCTTGTACTTATTTTCGCTAGTTTCTAATGCGAGTTCGGTTTTTTTACGTTTATCAATATCCTGGAAAGCACCCAATAATTTAATACATTTACCATTTTTTATAACTACGTTACCTAATGCCCTTACCCATAATTCGTTGCCTTTGTGGGTTAGCAATTGCAACTCTAAATCCCAGGCGGTACCATAGTTTAAGGCATGGTTAATGGCTTCTTGTATTAATGTTTGATTTTTGCCGGGCTTATAAAATTGTATTGCCGTATTTAATTGTGGTGTATATGAATTAGGTACTCCGTGTATTTTTTTGGTATAATCGGACCAGTACAATTCCTTTGTTAATACATCTAGTTCCCAGCCACCTACTTGGGCTATTTGGCTGGTTTGCTCTAATAATTCTTTGGTTTTTTTTAAGTCTTTTTCTAGTTTGTATCTTTCTGTAATATCTATGGCGTTACCTATAACATATTGTTTACCATCAATATCGTGGGCTATAATATTATTAAACATCCAAGTTTTTAATTTTTTGTTTTTGGTTTGAGTTACCATTAATCCTTTTACATTGGCAAATTTTTTAATCTTAATAAGATATTTTTTAAGTGCGTGATGGTATTGGGGTATAACCAAATCAAAAAGGGTTAGGCCTAAAATTTCATCTATTGTATAATCTAACAGCTTGGCACCTGCTGGGTTTACGGTTAAAAATTTGCCACTTAGGCTATGGGTGTACATTAAGCCTTGCGAGTTATTAAAAAACGACCTAAAATTATTTTCGCTTATTTTTAGTTTCTCTTCTTTTAGTTTTTCTTCGCTTACATCTCGGGCTATGGCAAATATGTTTCCGGTAATTGGTTCGGCAGTACATGCCCATTGTAAATGCTTGTAAGTATTTGTACTTGTTTTAAATTTAAGTACAAAGTTCGAAGTATTTATACCGTTTGTAAGTTTAAAAAGTTCTTTACGGGCTGCTTCTAAATCGCTGGGGTGTATAAAATCAAAATAAGGCGTTTTTAATAGGATGGTTTCGTTCCACCCTAATACTGTAGTAAACATGGGGTTTATTTTTTTAAAGATGCCATCTTTGCCAGCAATACAAACCATATCGTTTGATATTTCAAATAATTGTTCGTAATAGGTTACCTCTTCTTTTTTTCTTCGTTCAACTATTAACGATACCACCTCTTCGGCCAATAACTGGAGTGCTTTTTTTTGGGTTGCGTTTAGTGTTTTTGTTTCCCCGTCTATCACACATAGTGTACCTAGGGCATATCCAGCGGGGTCTATCAAAGGGTAGCCAGCATAAAATTTTATAAACGGGGATTGAGTTACATAAGGATTATTTTTGAATAAATTATTTTTGCTAGCATCCTCTATTTCAAAAAGATATTTATTTTTAATTGTATGATGGCAAAAAGCCACCTCACGTGGGGTTTCGGTAATATCAATTCCAACTTTAGATTTAATCCATTGCCTTTTTTCATCAAGTAAAGAAATTAAAGAAATAGGTGTTTCACATATTAACGATGCCAATTGGGTAAAACGATCGAAATCTTTTTCGCTTGCGGTATCTAAAATATTGTAGCTTTTAAGTGCTTTTAATCTTTCTATTTCGTTATTGTGGGCTGGCATTTGTTTGTTATAATAATATTGGATTTTTGTTTTTATAAATAAATGAAATTTATTTGGGTAAATAAAATGATTTCGGGCTTTTACGCTTAGTATTTAGTTTTTTTTTATAAAAATAACATGTTTAATGCGCTTGCAAGCAACATAAACACTAAATTATTAGGCAGTTTGGCTTGTTTAATCGGCAGCATGGTTTTATACCTAGTTGTTATCGTTATTGTTGTCCTATTTTCTTTTCGTTATCTCCCTAATAGGGATACTTAGATGCAAAATTTCAATAAATTAGGTATGTATTTGGGTAATTTAGTAGCAATTTGGTTTTATTAGCCATTGTATTAAGTTTTTTTATTATTTTTCAGTTTAGTTTCGCTTAAACCGTAATAAATTTATTAAAGTTTCGGAGGATTAAAATATATTTAGATAGGTTAATTTATAGCCTATAAATGTTGCTATAATTATAATTTTTGTAAAATTAGCTGGGTACAAAAGCAATAGGCTTTGCGTAAATCTTTGCGTTTGCGGTGCCTAAAATTATTTTTACCGCAAAGAACGCTAAGCAAAAGCGCAAAGAACACAAAGCCAGTTGCAAGTACCACCAGTAAATAAATCAGGTTTAAAAAAACCTCTTTTTTACCTCCCAAACTTTAGTAAATTTATAAAACCTCTAAAGCCGAGTGTTGCTGTTTTCCAGCTTTACTATCTATCGATTTTAAAAGTAGGATTTTAGCATCTTTAATTATATAATAAAGTTACGATGCAATGTTTTCTAATTTGTTAGGGCTACTTTCATCGCAATTTATAGCCTTATCGTTTTTATTACTGTGTATAAAGTTTAATAAAATTGTAAAAAATAAAAATTTTTTACTAAAAATGCTGTTTTTTCTAACGCAGTATGTGGTATTTTTAATGTATTTTACAATAAAAGCATGCAAACACCCTTAATATTAATAACTTTGCAATGTAAATACAAAAATTTTTATACTTTTTTAACAATAAAATATTAATACTATTACAATCTATAAACAATCACTTAACCTTAAAAAACTAAGCTTGTACCATGCAAAAAATACTATATATAGAAGACGAATTATTGATGCAAAACATTGTTGACAAAATATTGTCGAGAGAGGGTTACGAAGTTGATGTGGCCAATGATGGTAAAATGGCTATGCAAAAATTAATCGAAAACAACTTTGATTACAGTTTAGTAATTACCGATATTATGATGCCTTATGCCAATGGTTTCGAAATTATTAGCAAAATAAGAAACTATACCAGCCCTAAAAAAATACCCATAATTGTGGTATCAACCATTGGAAACGAGGATGCAATTTTAGAAGCATTCAAATTAGGTGCCGATGATTTTTTAAAAAAACCAATTATGGCTGGCGAATTATTAATAAGGGTTAAAAGGCTTGCTGGCCAATAGTTTACAGGTATGGATTTTAGCTATTTTACAGATGCAAGTATTGCGCAATTATTAGAAGAGTTTTATTATTCGCCTTTAATTATACAAATAGCTATCTTTTTTATTTTTTTTTCGGTGCTGTGTATTTTGGTAACTTATACCTCAATACTTACCAAAAGATACAAAGGCTACCGTTTGGAAAAAAAATTAGAACGCATAAACCCGATTATTGATGACCTCATACTAAAAAATATTATTTTTAACGACGAGCTAAATAAAGATGCAGAAGAAGGCGAACCAGCAAATTTAATACCTCTACACGATTTCCAAAAAATCCCATTCAAATCAGCCTTTGGTAAGCAAGCACTTATTAACCGTATTATAAGTTTCCGCAAAAGCTTTAAAGGTACTATAGCCTTTTATTTAAGGCAGCTATACATTGATTTAGAATTAGATAAACAATCGTTTAACAAAATGAAATCGGTAAAATGGGATAAAAAAGTGGTAGCCTTGGTGGAGCTTACAGCCATGGACATGTCCATAGCCGATGTAAATATATTACCCTTAACCAATAGTAAAAATAGCGAATTACGGGCCGAAGCAAGACACGCTTATATAAAACTAAGCAAAAATGAACCCTTTAAATTTTTTGATGTTGTTACCGAACCTTTATTAATGTGGGACCAGATACAACTATTTAAAATCATTACCACCACCGAAGATATTGCCATACCTAACTTTGCCCGCTGGGTAACATATTCTACCAATAAAAGCATCGTTTCTTTTTGCTTAAAATTAATTGTGTATTACAACCAAGTTGATGGCATACCCGCTGTTATAAAACTATTGGACACCAAAGACCACGGCTTAAGAGCTAATGCAATAAATTGTTTAGGCAAACTTAAAGTTGATGAAGTTGAAGATAAGCTGCTAGAAATTTACGGCAACCAAACCCAAAACTGCCAAATAGAAATATTAAAAGCTATTGGTAGAATAAGAAGTGGAAAATCTATTGATTTTTTAAAATACGAGTTTTTGCATTCCAGCGATTTTGATTTACGAAAAAATGCAGCTCGGTCCATCATAAGCGGAGGCATAAAAGCGCAAGAAACCATACAACTGCTGTTAGATACCGCCACAAAAGAAAATTTATTGATATTAAAACATTGTATGAATCCTTTAATAAAGTTTTAAAACAACATGTGGGAATTTATTACATCGTTTTACGAAAGCACCATATTTGTTTATGGCTTAACGCTACTAATTATTTACGCCATTTTGGCCATACTATCTTTTATAGCTATTGCCAGCTATGTTAAAAAAAACAAATATTTTGATTACGATGCCATTGTAAGCTCGCCATTAACGCCTGGTATATCCGTTATTGCACCCGCATTTAACGAAGGGCTTACCATTATATCAAACGTAAAATCATTATTAACTTTAAACTACCCAGTTTTTGAGGTTATTATAGTTAACGATGGCAGTACCGATGAAACATTGCAATTAATGATTGATGAGTTTAGTTTAATTATAGTAGAATTTGCTTACAACCCCAAAATTAAAACACAACCTGTAAAGTGTATTTACAAATCAACCCAAGCGGCGTTTTCTAAACTTATAGTTATTGATAAAGTAAATGGTAAAAGCAAAGCCGATGCCTCAAATGCTGGCGTAAACCTTGCCGCATACAATTACTTTTTATGTACCGATGTGGATTGTATATTAGATAAAGACACCCTTTTAAAACTAGTAGAACCCATAATGAAACAAAACAAAGGGCGAGTTATAGCAACAGGTGCAACCCTACGCATAGCAAATTCTTGCGATTTTGATGGCACACTAATTACCCGCATGCGCCCGCCCAAAAACCTTATCCCTAGGTTTCAAGAAATTGAATATATACGCTCATTTGTAATGGGAAAAGTAGGCTGGGGATACATCAATTGCGTATCTAACGTATCGGGTGGCTTGGGTTTGTTTGATTTAGATATTGCCATAAAAGCTGGCGGGTACGATTTTTTATCCTTTGGCGAAGATATGGATTTAATAACCCGTATGTGCCGATACTCGGTTGATAATAAAATAAAATACGCCATTTGCTATGTACCCATAACCCTATGCTGGACCGAAGGGCCAAGCACACTTAAAACCCTAATGCGCCAGCGCACACGCTGGGCAAGAGGGCTGGCACAAATAGTATCATCACATTTTAGCTTATTGTTTAACCCTCGCTATGGTAAAATGGGGATGATAGCATTCCCTTACATATTTTTTTTCGAACTTTTAGCTCCCGTAATTGAGTTTTTAGGAATTTTATACTTCATTTTTCTGATTTTTTTTGGATTAATTAACTGGAAATTTGCGCTATTGCTACTTGTATTTGTATATAGTTATGCCGTAATGATTTCTACCCTAGCCATATTATGGGACCAGTTTACTTTTAGATATTATAAAACCTGGGGCGAAGTACTGCGTTTATGTTTAACCACCTTTCTCGAATTTTTCCTTTTCCACCCCTTCATAGTTATTTTTTCTATCAGAGGCTACTTGTTTTTTTTAAGCCGTAAAAAACATTCGTGGGGCAATATGGAACGACGAGGATTTAATAACACAACCTTATCCACAGCTAAATAAACCACAAAATATGGAATTAACATTTTGGCAAAAAGTTGGTTATTTTTACGAAAACATAATTTTTGTATATGGCTTAGCCTTGCTAGGGCTGTATGCCCTATTGGCCATATTATCTTTTATAGGTATAAGGCGGTTTCAAAAACGAAACACCTATACCGATTATACAAAAATACTACAATCGCCACTGGCACCAGGTATTTCGATAATTGCCCCAGCGTTTAACGAAGGTGTTACCATTATACAAAATGTACGCTCGCTGCTTACATTAAACTACCCACGCTACGAAGTTATTATTATTAACGATGGCAGTACAGATGATACACTCGAAAAACTAATTACCGAATTTGAGTTAACCGAAGTAGCCTTTGCCTACAACCCACGCATACAAACACAACCCGTAAAACGTATATTCAAATCAACAAATTCGGCTTACGATAAACTTTTGGTAGTTGATAAAGTAAACGGAAAATGTAAAGCCGATGGCGCAAATGCGGGGATAAACGCTTCGGCGTTCGATTATTTTTTATGTACCGATGTTGATTGTATTATCGAAAAAGATACACTACTAAAAATGATTAAACCCTTTATGGACGAGCAAAACTCAACCATAAAAACTATAGGTGCCCCCTGCGAAGAGTGTGGCTACCAACACACTATCGAAAACAACCAACGTGTAATTGCCACAGGTGCTACATTGCGTGTAGCCAATTCATGCGAGATAGACGAAGGTGTAATTACACGCATTCGCCCGCCCCAAAAATTAATTCCAAGGTTTCAAGAACTCGAATATATACGCTCGTATGTACTAGGTAAAATGGGCTGGAGCATGATGAACTGTGTACCCAATATATCGGGCGGCTTGGGCTTATTTGATAAAGATATTGCCATAAAAGCTGGCGGGTACGATCATAAATCGTTCGCCGAAGATATGGATATTATTACCCGTATGTGTACCTACATGATTGATAACGGCAAAAAATACGCCATACGCTACATACCCACCACACAATGCTGGACCGAAGGACCACCAAACCTAAAAATATTTAGCCGCCAACGTACCCGCTGGGGACGTGGCCTGGCGCAAATAATGAAAATACATAAAAAAGCAATTTTAAACCCCAAATATGGCCGCTTAGGCTTGGTGGTTTTTCCCTACAATCTTTTCTTCGAGTTTTTGGCTCCTATTATTGAATTTACGGGTATTTTATATTACATCTACATTATTATAACAGGGCAAATAAACTGGCATTTTGCACTTATATTATTGCTTTTTGTTTACCTATACTCGGTAATGATAAGCACTTTTGCCATATTATGGGACCAGCTTACCTACCGTTATTACAACACCTGGCGAGAAGTAGTAGGCTTAAGCCTAATGGCATTTTTAGAACCCTTTTTATACCACCCTTTAATTGTTTTTTTCGCTTTACGCGGATATGTGTTTTTCCTTTTTGGCACCAAGCAAAAATGGGGCAATATGCAAAGGCAAGGGTTTGCCAAAAAAGAAATGATACCACAAGTTTAACTTAAGTTTTAAAAAAATGAAACACGTAAATTTTAAATCAACAATTGTAGTTAAATACATTATTTTATGCGTTTTTTTAGCCTTTGCAAGCACCCTAAACGCACAAAATATATTTAAAAACAAAGCCGACGAGCTGTACAATAGTGCCGTAATAGAAACCCAAGCAAAACATTATCAAAAAGCCATTACATTAACAAAAGCATCGTTAAACGAACGCAATAATTTTTCGGATGCCCAAATTTTATTGGCCAAGTTATATATGCTTACCCATCAAAATACTTTGGCATTAAAGCAAGTTAAAGATGTTTTAGAACGCGAACCAAAGTATATTGATGCCTATTATTACGCCATTAATATCGAACTTAAAAATGGTAGATTTGAAGAAGCTATGTGTTTTGTTGATGATGGATTATACTATTTCCCGCTTGATAAATATTTATTATTAAAAAAACTAGCCGTATTAGATACCGCCCGCCACGTGTATAAAGGTAACGAACACGCCGACTATTTGCTAAAACGTTTCCCTAACGATAGTACCGTAGAAAGGGCTTACGTTTACCACCACATTACTACTGGGCAATATTACTTGCGCCGAAAAAATACCCTATCGGCGATAGAAAATTTTATAAAAGCACTGGAGGTGGACCCCGAAAATACCGAAGCAACCCAATATTTATTTAACGCATACAGCAAAAGTGGCAATACCCAAGCAGCATTAGAACACATAAATAAAAACTTGCTCGACAACCCAAAATCGTACCCGTTTTTAATAAAAAAAGCGGGAATGCTAGAAGATAATTACCAATATGCCGAAGCCCTAAGTATTTTAAATTATGTTGCAAAATTATACCCAAACTCCGATGCCCGAAAACGAGCCGCCGATTTAAGGCTTACCGCCGCTAGGTTTTACGCCAATAAAGATCCCTACACCTTGTACGAAGGTATTGCCGAACAATCGCCGGGAAACCGAGAAGTTATAAATAAACTAATAGCTTTAAACATGACCCGCGAGCAATACAATACCGCTTTAGGCTACATTAACAAAACTTTAAAAAATAACCCTAACGAAGAATTTTTATTAGCCACCAAAGTTGATATTTTAACCTACCAAAAAAAATATACCCAAGCAGGTAATATTGCGCAAAAACTATACGCCCGCAACAACAGTAAATACCGCCAAACATTATTAGAACTAAAACTGGCCAGTGCCAAAGATTTTACGGCACAGCAAATGCCCGATTCGGCCATTGTAGAATACCAAAACGCCTTAAAACTAGATGCCCGAAATAGCTTTGCCATAAACAACCTGAGCAATATTTATGTAGCCCAAAAAAATTACGATAAGGCCTTAGAAATAATTGATAAAGGTTTAAAAATTTATCCAAGCGATGAAGGCTTGCTGTTAAAAAAATCGAGCGTATTATTTGATGCTGGTAATGTGGAAGATGCCATTGCGGTAAGCAAAAAACTGACGCAAAAAAAACCTAATAACCCCAAATATTTGGGCATTTACGTTTACCAAAGTATGGCAGCAGGCAGCAATTTTATGAAAACCGAGGATTTTGACGAAGCCCGCGAGCAGTTAAAAAACGTAATTGCCAAGCAACCCAATAATATAGAAGCTTTAAACTATTTAATAAATTTAGAAAGCGGCAGCAAAAATTACAGCCAAGCACTAACCTACCTAAATACCGCTTTAAAAAACAATCCCGACAATAAAGAACTGTTGCTAAAAAAATCGAATGTGCTAGAAGATATGAAAAACTATAAGGAAGCCTACGCCATAAGCAGTAATTTAATGGCTAGGTATCCGTACAAAACGGCCTATAAAAAATCATATACCGCACAAACTATTGCAGCAGGTAGGGCTTACCAAAAATTAAATTTGCCCGATAGTGCATTGCTCGAATACCAAAAAGCCTTAAAAGTATCGCCTACCGATTCTATGGCATTAATTTACACCATCAATACTTTAAAAGATAAAAACCTTAACGATAGCACCTTAACTTACATACATACTGGCATAGCGGCACACCCCAAAAGCGAGTATTTTCAACTAAGGCGCACCGAATATTTAGCCGCCAAAAAACTATATCCCGAAGCTATTTTAGCCGCCGATAGCTTGGTAAAAATTAACCCATCGTTGGCTAATTTAGATTATGCGGCTTTGCTAAAAAGTAAATCGTACCGCGACCAATTTGGCTTGTTTTTTTTAAACACATCGTTCGACGATAAAAATTTATCCACTTTTAACATTGCCACTATTGAGTACCGCCACTTTTTAAACAAAGGCAAAGGCACTTATGCTGGCCGTGTAAATTACGCCGCCCGCAACCAAGGCACTGGCATACAGGGCGAAGTAGAATTGTATTATAACCACAACCCCAAATTATATTCGTACGCTACGGCAGCTATATCAAACCAAATAATTTTTCCGCAAATATTGCTACGCTACTCGGCGTTTAAAATGTTAAGCAAAACTTGGGAGGGCGAAGCGGGGCTACGTTATTTTAAAAGCGTAAACTTTACCACCACATCGTTTGTACTATCGGCAGCCAAAACCTATAACGATTTTTGGTTTAACTTACGTGGATTTTTAATACACGACCAAAATAGCAATTTTTATAAAGTAGCTAATTTTACAGGCAGGCATTTTATGAATAATGGGCAAGAGTATGTATCCTTTAACGCTGGCATAGGTAACTCGCCCGATGATGTAAGTACGCTTATTCAGTTCCCAGCCTTACAAGGTGTGGCCAGCGGTAACGTAGGCGTGGGTTACCAAAAAACTTTTACATACCGTACATCGGTAGGTATAAACGCAAACTGGATAAACCAAAAAATAAATAATACCAATTACCGCAACCAGTACGATTTGTACTTTACCTTTTTACGTAAATTTTAATGGTATTGTAAAT
>RDXP01000006.1 GCA_004292865.1 Sphingobacteriales bacterium | reverse complement strand
GAAATCCAAAAATTTGAAGAAATGGTTAATCCCCAAAAAGGCAAAGGTTTTAATTTATTGTTTTGAGCAATAAGGCATTATAGCCTCCCGCAAAACTTAATACAAATTTAACCTTAAAGATATTTTAACTGTACACATTTGTAAAACGCAAAAAAATATGGTAACCGATTTTTTTTATATTTCCATTATTGCTGTTTTACTTGTTGCTGTTGCTATTTTTTATTTCAGCCCGGTCGAATTTACCATTGAAGAGGAACGAGATTAACCAGCAAGTAAGGCTTTTTAGCATCGGGCTTACCAGCATAAGCCCTTTAAAATTGAACCCCCCAAACTTTAACGTATCAATATATGCCTAAACGCGAAGTAGATATTGTTGTAATATCCGATGTGCACTTGGGCACTTACGGTTGCCAAGCCAAAGAACTGTTAAAATACCTTAAAAGTATAAAACCCCAAATGGTAATACTTAATGGCGATATTATTGATATTTGGCAGTTTAGCAAGCGGTACTTTCCCGAGGCACATATCAAAGTAATACGCCGTATTTTAAAATTTGTTACCGATGGTGTTCCTGTATATTATTTAACAGGTAACCATGATGAAATGCTGCGAAAATTTGCCGATTTTAATATGGGAGGCTTCCAGTTGCTTAACAAACTGATACTTAACTTAGGCGGTAAAAAGGCTTGGTTTTTCCATGGCGATGTGTTTGATGTTACCATGCAGCACAGTAAATGGCTGGCAAAATTAGGTGCTGTAGGTTACGATACCTTGATACTTATTAACAGTATGGTAAACTGGTTTTTAAGCAAAATGGGACGAGAAAAATTTTCGTTTTCGCAACGTATAAAAGCCAGCGTTAAAGAAGCTGTAAAATTTATCAACCAATTTGAGCAAACCGCTGCCGAACTTGCCATTGAAAAAGGATATGCTTACGTAGTATGTGGCCATATTCACCACGCCGAAATCAAAGAAATTAAAACCGATAAAGGAAGTGTAACTTATTTAAACTCGGGCGATTGGGTCGAAAGCCTAAGCTCGCTCGAATACCACAACGGCCAATGGGAAATATACAGGTACAAGCCCGAGCATTACCTGCTTAGCCCCGAAGACGAAGACCTAAGCGATACCGAAGACCTTAATTTAAAATTGGATGTAAACGAACTGTTTAAAAAATTTACACAAGAAGTAGCCTAACGAAAATGAAATATAAATGCTTTATTTGTAGTAATATTCCATTAAAGTGAAAGTTTAAGGTTTTTCCCGCAGTTTATGTGCCACTAACATAAAAAATGTAAACACTCCCTTTTCAAATTTTTATTTAATTCCCTCCAATTAAACCCATCGTAATAAAAACTAAAACACTAATTTTGCTACCGATGTTAAAAACCGAAGCCAAGCAAGATATTAGAAGTTTTTCATTAGAAAACCTGCGTACAGCATTTGCCCAATTGGGCGAAAAAAATTTTAGAGCCAACCAGGTGTACGAATGGTTATGGAAAAAATCATCGCACTCGTTTAACGAAATGAGCAACCTATCCAAAGAACTAAGAGAAAAACTAACACAACACTTTACCATTAATGCCATTACCGTTAATAGCACCCAATTTAGCAACGATAAAACTATAAAAAGCACCTTTAAGCTATTCGATAATCACCTAATCGAAGGCGTATTGATACCCGCTACCGAGCGGATGACAGCCTGCGTATCATCACAAGTAGGCTGTAGCCTTACCTGTAAATTTTGCGCCACAGGCTATATGGAACGCAAGCGCAACCTAAATGCCGATGAAATATACGACCAAGTAGTACTTATAAACAAACAAGCTACCGATAATTACGCCATAGGTTTAACCAATATTGTATATATGGGCATGGGCGAACCTTTACTAAACTATGCCAATGTACTAAAATCGATAGAACGCATTACCGCCGAAAACGGCTTAAATATGGCATCTAAACGCATTACAGTTTCTACGGCTGGCATTGCCAAAATGATTAAAAAACTGGGCGATGATGATGTAAAATTTAACCTCGCCCTATCCCTACACGCCGCCAACGATACCAAGCGCAATCAAATTATGCCCATTAACGAAGCCAATAGCCTAAGCGCACTGGCCGATGCACTAAAATATTTTTACGCCAAAACAAAAAACCCCGTAACCTACGAATACATTGTTTTTGATAACTTTAACGATAGCTTAACCGATGCCAAAGAATTAGCTAAGTTTTGTAAACACATTCCCTGTAAGGTAAACATTATCGAATATAACCCCATATCGTTTGCTACTTACATAAACGCCGATGGCGATAAAATAGATGCCTTTGCTAATTACCTTAAAAGCTGTGGCGTAAATACCAATATTAGGCGAAGCCGAGGTAAAGATATTGATGCCGCATGTGGGCAACTTGCAGTTAAAGAAAATGCTATTTAATGGGTTTATTACTTTATTTGAATGATTTTTTATCCATAATTTTTCCTAAGCTATGTTGTGGCTGTGGCCGAGGATTAACAAAAACCGAAAACTCAATATGCCTACATTGTTTAAACGATTTACCCTATACCAATTACCACCAGCAAGCCGATAACCAGGTAATGAAACTTTTTTGGGGGCGTATTAATATATTGGCCGCTGCGGCTTTCGTATATTTTAAAAAAAGCAGCAAAGTGCAAAAAATTATGCACCAACTTAAATACCATAACCAAGCCCAGCTTGGCATACAACTAGGTAATATGTACGGAAAACAACTCGCAAAAGTTGATATTTACAACACGGTTGATTTAATTGTGCCAGTACCGTTGCACAAAAGTAGGTTACGCAAGCGAGGCTATAACCAAAGCGAACAATTTGCCCTAGGCCTATCCGAAAGTATGAAAACAACCGTTGATACATCTGTATTAACTAGGGTACTAGCCTCAGAAAGTCAAGTAAATAAATCGAGGTATAACCGTTATAAAAACATGGAAGATATATTTATAGCCCATTATAACCCTACATATAAAAGCATTATGCTGGTTGATGACACCATTACCACAGGTGCCACCATAGAGGCTTGCGCTTTAGCATTACAAAAAGTGGGCTATAAACACATTATTATTGTTGGCATTGCCTTTACTGTATATTAACTTAGCATAAAAAAATGAAAAATATAACCACCATATTATTACTAAGCCTAGCTATAATTACGGCCTGCAAACGGGACCAAGGTATAAGCACCAACCCCGAAAATAAACTAAATTTTTCTACCGATTCTATCTTATTCGACACGGTTTTTACCAGTATAGGCTCAACATCCAGGAGCCTTAAAATTTTTAATACCTCGAAAAGTAATATCCAAATAACTAATATCCGGCTAGTAGGAGGCCAAAACTCGCCCTTCAAAATCAATGTCAATGGCGTTTCGCAAGCATCAGTTAATAATATTAGGGTAAATGGTAAAGATTCTATTTACCTATTTGTAAAAGCAATTATCAACCCTACCGCAGCCAATGCTCCGTTTTTGGTGCAAGATACTTTAGAGTTTTTAACCAATGGGAACTTACAAAAAATACCCGTAGTAGCCTACGGGCAAAATGCCATTTACTTAAACGCAAAAACAATTAACCAAGATTTTACTTTTAAAAAAGGCATCCCCTACCTTATATTTAAACCGCTAAACATAGCACCAAATGTAAAGGCCAAAATCGAGCCAGGGGCAAAACTTTATTTCCATAGCAACGCCCAAATAATGGTTTATGGCACATTGCAAGCCAGTGGTAGCTTAAACGATAGCATAACTTTTTGTAGCGATAGAACCGAAAGAATTTACCGCGATGAACCCGGCCAGTGGAAAGGAATATATTTTGCCGAAACAAGTAAAGATAATACGCTAAACTATTGTACTGTAAAAAATGCCTTGGTAGGCCTGCAGGTCGATTCGGTTAGCCCAAATATTAACCCCAAACTACTTATAACCAACTGTATTATTAAAAACCATACTGTGGCTGGTATAATGGCATACAATAGCCATGTAGTAGCTATTAATAACTTAATGTACAACTGTGGCAAATATGTAATTATGGGTTTATACGGAGGCAATTACTTTTTTTACCACAATACCATTGCCAATATTACCAC
>RDXP01000005.1 GCA_004292865.1 Sphingobacteriales bacterium | reverse complement strand
ATCCTCATCCGAGCATTCGATAACCTTTGCCGTTAACCCACAACACGCCCAAAAAGCCAAAGCGTTAATAGAGCAAGAGTTTGAGCTGGAGCTGGAAGCTGCAAAATTAAACCCCGTAATTATCGAAAATAATTTAGCTGTACTGGCCATTGTGGGCGAAAATATGAAGAAAACCACGGGCATTGCCGCCAAGCTTTTTAACGCTTTAGGCCGTAATGGTGTAAATGTGGTGGCAATAGCGCAAGGCTCGTCCGAGTATAATATTTCGGTAATTATTAACAATGCCGATTTATCAAAAGCCCTTAACACCGTTCACGATGCGTTTTTTGATACTTTACAAAAAACCCTACACGTATTTGTGGTAGGCGTGGGCAATATTGGTAAAGAGTTATTGAGCCAAATTAATGCGCACCACACCTATCTTCAAAAGCATAACCTCATTAATATTAAAGTGGTGGGATTAAGCAATACCAAAAAAATGATTTTTGATGCCGATGGTTTAGATTTGAATACTTGGCAAAATAATTTAGCCCTTTCGGAGGATGCGCACCTGCCCGATTTTGTGCAGCAAATGAAAGCCTTAAACTTACCCAACTGCGTTTTTATTGATAACACAGCCAGCGTATCGCCCTCAAAATATTATGTAGAGATTTTTAAAGCCAATATTTCGGTAGTTACCTGTAACAAAATTGCCAACTCGGCCGATTATAAACAATTTGCCGAACTGCGAGATACCGCCCAAAAACACGGCGTAGATTTCTTTTACGAAACCAATGTAGGTGCTGGCTTGCCCATTATTAAAACCTTAAACGATTTAATTATAAGTGGCGATGATGTGGTGAAAATTGAAGCCATTTTATCGGGCACCATCTCCTTTATATTCAACAACTTTAAAGGCGATGTTAGTTTCCACGATATTGTAAAACAAGCACAAGAAAAAGGCTATACCGAACCCGACCCAAGGGACGATTTGGGTGGCGTTGATTTTATGCGTAAAATGCTGATTTTAGCCCGCAACACGGGCTTACCTGTTGAAGCTGCTGATGTGGATTTGGGTGCAATTTTACCCGAAAGTTGCCTTACAGCACCCACAGTTGAAGCTTTTTATGAAGAATTAAAAAAAGCCGAAAGCTTTTTTGCCAAAATTAAAAACGATGCCGAAAGTAAAAACGAGGTGTTGCGTTATATAGGCAAATTAGAGGGCGGAAAAATTAGCATCAGCCTACAATCGGTTGGGGCAAACCATCCGTTTTATGCGCTATCGGGCAGCGATAATATTATTGCCTTTACCACCGAACGCTATAACGAAACCCAAATGGTAGTAAAAGGCCCAGGTGCTGGTGCAGCCGTTACCGCAGCCGGCGTATTTGCCGATTTAGTAAAAGTAGGAGCAAGCCGATGAGCCGTTCAATAAAAGTTTTTTCCCCAGCCACGGTAGCCAATGTGGTGTGTGGTTTCGATATTTTGGGCTTTGCCGTTAACCAACCTGGCGACGAATTGGTGATGAAAATTACCGATAAACCTGGTGTAGTAATCGATAACATTATTGGCGACGAAGGTAAACTTACCCGCGACCCGCTAAAAAATACCGTGAGTGCTTGCGTAATCAATCTGTTAAAACATTTAGGTAAAGAGGATGTAGGCTTTAGTATTATTTTAGAAAAAAAAATGCCCCTTGGCAGTGGTTTAGGCTCCAGCGCAGCCAGTGCCGTAGCAGGTTTATTTGCCGCTAATGAATTATTAGGCAATCCTTTAACCCGAATGCAATTGCTGCCTTTTGCTATGGAAGGCGAAGCCTTGGCTTGTGGCCACGGCCACGCCGATAATGTAGCACCATCGCTTTTAGGTGGCTTTACGCTGATAAAAAGTTACGAACCGCTAGAAGTTATAGCCCTACCTGTACCCGATTTATATTGCGCATTACTGTACCCACACGTAGATGTACCCACCCGCGATGCAAGGCAAATTATACGCTCCAAAGTATTGTTAAAAGATGCCGTAATACAATGGGGCAATATTGCAGGCCTTGTAAGTGCCTTATACCAAAAAGATTACGACCTTTTAGGCCGCTGTATGAAAGATGTAATTGTAGAACCCATACGCAGTATGCTGATACCCGAATTTGATACCTTAAAAGAACTAGCCTTAGCAAATGGGGCATTAAGTTTTGGTATTTCGGGCTCGGGGCCTACGGTTTTTTCTTTATTTCGCTCGGGGGCGGATGCCCAAAAAGCGGTAAACATACAGCAACAATTTTTGTTACAACACCGCATACAATCAAATAGTTATATATCAGAAATTAATAAAACTGGGCCAATAATATTGGGTTAAGCGTTTTCCCTCCCACAATATTTTAGGCCAAATTTTTCATTTAGGCTAAGCGTGTATTATACCCATGGTTAATAAATTCACTTACGTTTTTTTTAACAATAAAGTGGCGGAATCAAGTTATAAATGCAACACATCAAATTTTAGCGAAAACCTTTCATTTGAAAAAAAATCAAATCTTTAAATAAAGCGTAACCAATATTTAGGGTGCGTATTGGGGGCTATATCCACCTTATCTTTTCATAAGTAACAAATTTTGCTGTTTTTGCTGTCCTCAATTTTTCTAGCAATAGTTTCAATAATTTTTTATATGCCATAAATTTTAAGCGGTTACTTTTAACCCATTTATACCATTACCATTTTCTAAAAAAACCTAGCCCACAATCTAATTTGTTTTTCTATTTTTGAATAATTTGAGCAAAAGCAATTGTGCTTGGTTTTTAAACCCAATCTATTTTACGCATAAGCAATGAAATATAAACGAATACTTTTAAAATTAAGTGGCGAATCCCTTATGGGCGACCAACAATACGGCATAGATAATGCCCGTGTGCTACAATACGCCAAAGAAATTAAAGCCGTACACGATGAAGGTGTAGAGGTAGCCATTGTAATTGGGGGAGGTAATATTTTTAGAGGCTTGGCCGCCGAAAAAAGTGGCATGGATAGGGCACAGGCCGATTATATGGGCATGCTAGCCACCGTAATTAACTCTATGGCATTACAAAACGCATTAGAAACCGTGGGCGTACCTACCCGCTTACAATCGGCCATAAAAATGGAGCAAATATGCGAGCCTTATGTACGCCGCAGGGCTATGCGCCACCTCGAAAAACGCCGTATTGTAATTTTTGGTGCTGGCACAGGCAACCCTTATTTTACTACCGATTCGGCAGCTGCCCTGCGGGCCATCGAAATTAAAGCCGATGTAGTTTTAAAAGGAACAAGGGTTGATGGCATTTACACCGCCGACCCCGAAAAAGACCCCTCCGCCACCAAATATAACCACCTTACTTTCACGCAAGTATATGCCCAAAACCTTAATGTAATGGATATGACCGCTTTTACCCTGTGCGACGAAAATAGCCTGCCCATAATTGTTTTTGACATGAACTCGCCAGGCAATTTAATGAAGCTAATAAAAGGCGAAAACGTAGGCACATTGGTAAAATAAATATCCTAAAAAATTAACAAAATGAACGAATTTATAAAACTAGAACTCGACGATGTTACCGCCACCATGCACAAAGCGATAGCACATTTAAGCCACGAATTTTTAAAAATACGGGCAGGTAAAGCTAGCCAAGCAATGCTTGATGGTATTATGGTTGATTATTACGGAGCCGCCACGCCGCTTACGCAAGTGGCCAATGTGAACACACCCGATGCCCGCACCATAGCCGTACAGCCCTGGGAAAAAGCCATGATTATACCCATCGAAAAAGCAATTATGGAAGCCAATATAGGCTTAAACCCGCAAAACGATGGCATACTTATACGATTAAACGTACCACCACTTACCGAAGAACGCCGCAAAGAACTCGTAAAAAAATCGCGTGAAGAAGCCGAACGGGGCAAAATCACCATCCGCAATATCCGTAAAGAAGCCAATACCAGCATTAATAAGCTAAAAAACGATGGCGCATCTGAAGATGAAATAAAACTAGGCGAAATAGAGGTTCAAAAACTAACCGATACCTTTATAGCGCAAGTAGATACCCTTATAGCTATTAAAGAAAAAGATATTATGACGGTTTAAAGCCCTATTGTTTTATTTATAACTAAACTTTCGGAGGAAGTAAAGCGCATAAATATACTTATAGTGT
>RDXP01000219.1 GCA_004292865.1 Sphingobacteriales bacterium | reverse complement strand
CGAGGAGATTTTAACCGACCAAAATAGCCTTACCGGCAAATATTTAAGCGGACGAGAAAGCATTGCCATCCCCGAAAGGAGAAGAAAATTTAACGATGCCATTGAGATAAAAGGAGCCCGAGAAAACAACCTGCAAAGTATTGATGCAAAGTTTCCGTTAAATGTTTTTACCGTTGTAACGGGAGTTTCGGGCTCGGGGAAAACTTCACTCATCAAAAAAATATTGTACCCTGCTTTGCAAAAAGCAATAGGTAATTTTATGGCCGAGCAAACGGGTGCTTACGATGATATTATAGGAGATTTATCAGCCATAAATCAGGTAGAAATGGTGGACCAAAACCCTATTGGTAGGTCATCACGGTCTAACCCGGTAACGTATGTAAAAGCTTGGGACGAAATTAGAAGCCTGTACGCCAACCTACCAGCCGCCAAAGCTGCCAATTTAAAACCTGCCCATTTTTCGTTTAACGTGGAAGGTGGCCGTTGCGATGTATGCCAAGGCGAAGGCGAGGTAAAAATAGAAATGCAGTTTATGGCCGATATTTATTTGCCTTGCGAAGCCTGCGAGGGCAAACGCTTTAAACAAAACGTTTTAGATATTGTGTACAATACCAAAAACGTATCGGAAGTGTTGGATTTAACCATTGATGAGGCGATAATCTTCTTTGAAAAAGAACCTAAAATATTATCTAAAATATTGCCCTTGGCCGAAGTAGGCTTGGGATATGTGCATTTGGGGCAATCATCAAACACACTTTCGGGTGGCGAAGCGCAGCGTATAAAGCTGGCATCGTTCCTTATAAAAGGCAACAATAGCAGCAAAACTTTTTTTATTTTTGATGAACCTACCACAGGTTTACATTTCCACGATATTAAAAAACTGCTAAAATCGTTCAACGCTTTAATAGCCCAAGGCAATACCATTTTAGTTATCGAGCATAATATGGAGGTTATAAAATGTGCCGATTGGGTAATAGATATTGGCCCAGGCGGTGGTAACAA
>RDXP01000004.1 GCA_004292865.1 Sphingobacteriales bacterium | reverse complement strand
GTTATGACAGATAGTATTCAAAAACTCACATCCGAAAGTAAGGTTTTTGCTTTTTTAAACGACGAAGAAGACCTTTATACTTTAACAGACTTGAAAGAATACTACAAATGATTAACCGCTCTACTGGATTTGCACTCCTGAAGCTAATATCATAGGATTTCTAATCCTACTACCAATAAAAATAAATAAATTTTGAGCATTTGCAAGTTTTTTTACGCGTTTGCAAAACCTACAATTTAAAAACTGGCTTTATCAACAACTAAATACACCACTCAATATTCTAAAATTTAATTATACCTACAACCAAATAAAAGCTACATTTACCATCATATAATTAATTAAATGAAAGTATTATTAGATATACCCGACAATAAAGCATCGTCACTAATGGATGTGTTAAAAAGTATTTCTTATGTAAAAGCAAAGCCGCTTACCAATGCAAAGGCTTTATTGATGATGGATATAAAAGAAGCTGTTGAAGAAATGAAACTGATAAGATCGGGTAAAAAGAAAGCCAGAAATGCAGAAGATTTTTTAAATGAGCTATAAAATTAAAACGATTGCTGTTTTTGAAAAGTAAGCCAAAAGGCTCGTTAAAAAATATGCATCTTTAAAAAATGAGCTTCTAGAACTTGTGTCTAAATTAAAAGAAAACCCCGGGCAAGGAACTTCAATTGGTAAAAATTGTTTTAAAATTCGCATTGCTATTGCTTCTAAAGGTAAGGGCAAAAGCGGAGGTGCAAGAGTTATTGCAAACTTTATTATTTCCGATGCTACAGTTTATCTTCTTTCTATTTACGATAAATCCGAGAAAGAAAATCTTACAGATAAAGAATTAGTTGAGCTATTGGAAGATATTCCTAAATAAAAAAAAGCCTCTTGTCATCGCCTTTATGCCTCAACAAATAAAAACATCATAAAATCATACCAAACCAATTTATTACTCCCCTTTGTGCGAAAACATCATAAAAGTTTAAGTGCTATTTTAAATCGCTTGTTAAAACAAGTGAAATGTATTTTTTTTAACACTCAATAAAGCAAGTAACAGTAGCGTATATTTAGTGTTGCGTGAAGACACGCAACACGGCGGTAGAGAACAAATTGATAAAAATAATTAAATACACAGGTTTAACAAAAGAATAGATAGATAAATAAGTTATACCAAAATTTTAATACTATTTTTTTTAATATTTGTTTGTTATAATTAACGAAATACCCCCACAATAACCTAAATATTGTAGGAGGATAATGTAAAAATTTAGGATGCTGTTTAATACCATTTGTAAATATGATTGTGTTATTTATATTTGTTTAAAATTAAAAAGATGCAAACAGTTACCATAGATATCATTAACAATAAAGTTTTTAAACTTTTGCAAGACTTAGAACTGTTACAACTTATTAGATTGCGTAAAGATAAACCTACTTCAGCACCTGTAAATGAATGGTCAACTAAATATAAGGGAGCAATGAGCAAGCAACCCATAGTAGATATTGACGAGCAAGTAAGGCAACTACGTAACGAATGGGAATAAATTATCTTTGGGACACCAATACAGCTATTTATTATTTACAGCAACAATTTCCTGCTAATGCAGAAATTTATAGACAATATTTTACTAACCGATGCTCCAGTAATATCCGCCATCACAGAAATAGAATTGCTTTGTTGGAAAACAGCTACTGAAAAAGATTTACTATTATTAAACAGCTTTATTTGCGATGCTACCGTTATTGAACTAGAGCAAGCTATTAAAATAAAAACTGCCGAACTGCGCAAAGCACATAAAATAAAATTACAAGATGCAATTATTGCAGCAACGGCTCTCGTTCATAACCTAACACTTATTACCCGTAACACAACCGATTTTAAAAATATTAAAAACTTCAAAACCATAAACCCACATAATTTATAACCTATCCAATATTATCCAAAAATTGGCTTTTGAATTTGCGCCCATATTTTAGCCTTTGAAGGCGATTTGTGGTGTACTTTTTTGAAGGTAATTACTCGGGATTATGAGGAGAATAGAAAGAAACGACTAGGCGATGTTGCTCCTAAAAGGATTAAGTATAGGAAGATTGAGGGGTAAACCTATAAGGTTTTTAAAAACATTATAGGTTTGGACTTAATAAAATGTGTGTGTGCATAAAACTTTAAATTTGTAAATTTGTGTTGCAATATGTTAAAAAAAAATAGAAAATGAAAGCAAAATACGTAAACCTATTTACCGATTTCGGTTTTAAAAAAATATTTGGAGAAGAAGCCAGCAAACCTATGTTGCTAGATTTTTTAAATAATTTACTACCCGAAACACATATTGTTGAATTAAGTTTTAAAGACAAAGAAAAGCTTGGTAAAACCGAAGCCGATAGAAAAGCCATCTACGATATTTATTGCCAAAACGATAAAGGCGAAAGAATAATTATTGAACTACAAAAGGCAAAACAAAATTATTTTAAAGACCGTACCGTTTACTATTCTACTTTCCCTATACAAGAGCAAGCAGAAATGGGCGACTGGAATTACGAACTTAAAGCCGTGTATTGTATTGGTATTTTAGATTTTACCTTCGATGACAAATTAAAGATCACTGAAAACGAAGTAATACATACAGTACAGTTAAAAGACCAAAACAACCAACTTTTTTATAATAAACTAAAGTTTGTTTACTTAGAAATGCCGCATTTTGTTAAAACTGAGCAAGAGTTAGCAACACGCTTAGATAAATGGTTGTACTTTATAAAACATTTAGAAGATTTTCAAAACATTCCCGAAATATTTGAAGACAGTATTTTTATAAAAGCGTTTGAAACCGCCGAAATTGCAAAGTTTGGTCAAGCAGAATTAGAAAGTTATGAGTACAGCTTAAAAATTTTTAGAGATAATAAAGCCGTTTACGAATACGCCGTAGATACTGCTTTTGACGAAGGTAAACTTGAAGGTAAGAATGAAGGTAAACTTGAAATAGCAAAGGCAATGAAATTTAAAGGTATTTCAGGATCAGATATTTCGGAAATTACAGGGTTATCAAAAAATGAAATCGAAAGCTTGTAAATAATTAATATAGACTTTAACAAATTAATAATTTTGGTTTGTACCCATATTTTAGCCTTTGAAGGCGATTTGTGGTGTTCTTTTTTGAAGGCAATTACTCGCATTATGAGGAGAATAGGAAGAAAAGACTGGGCGATGTTGCTCCTAAAAGGATTAAGTATAGGAAGATTGAGGGGTAGGGTTGTGGATTTTAAACCTATAAGGTTTGGGGAATGCGTGGGATTGGTTTTCCGTAAATATTTGTGTTGAGCCTAAATCTGAAAAGCAACCATTAAAAAAATAAGTTGAGATAATAAATGATTTTTCGTAAATTTAAATTGTGAAATCTAAGAAACTCATACCTCTCGACTTTATCGTTGATAAGTTGACGAATTCCATCCAAAACACGATTTCTGGGGACAGTTTTGATACAGAAGTATTACGTTTTACCAATGCTGACTTGAAGCAAACAACAAAAAATAAAGGATGGAATTTTAATTGGAGTGTAGAATTTAAAGACAATACAAAAGAGGTTTTTAAGTTAACAATTCCTCGCAATGCCAATATTATACAAGGCTTGCTTAGTTTCAGTTTAGAGCCTGATCACGTTTATTTGCACTTGCTTGAAAATGCACCTTTCAATATTGGTAAAAACAAGCTTTATGAAGGAGTTGCTGGGAATTTAGTTGCTCACGCTTGCAAGGTTTCTTTCCAACAAGGCTTCGATGGTTTTGTAGGTTTCACAGCTAAAACAAAACTTAAAGAGCATTACCAAGAAACACTGGGTGCATATACTTTAGGTGGACAAAGAATGGTAATCCCAACTGAAGCAGCACAAGTACTTATTAACAAATATTTTAAATCTTAAATATTATGGGACATATAAAAGAACCTAAAGGCGTTGATTTTGTAATTAAAAGTGCCCCTTTAACAGAAAAGGCTCGGCAACAAATTAGTGAGTTTATTAGTGATTATAAAAGCAAAACAACATCAAAAAAATCTGCAACTGCAAAGAAGGATAAAGTGTTTCAGGATTAACCTTTAAAAGCCCTTGAGGGATAGCCTTAATTTAGTATAGGAATATTGAGGGGATAAATCTATAGGTTTTGGGTGGGTGCGTATGGTTTATGTTACTTGCCTTAATGTAAAC
>RDXP01000150.1 GCA_004292865.1 Sphingobacteriales bacterium | reverse complement strand
GCCGTAAGTAAGTGGCTAAACAAATGGTGCGAAGAAAATAATTATAACCTGTACGAAGATGGCTTAAAAATATATACCACCATTAATTCCAAATTACAAAAATACGCCGAAGAAGCCGTACAAGAGCAAATGAAAACCCTGCAACGCAGGTTTAATAACAGCTGGGGAAACGAAGAACCTTGGCGAGATAGCGAAGGAAACCTGATAGAAAACTTTATAGGCAAAGCTGTTGAAAAACTGGTGTGGTATCCTGCATTAGCAAAAAAATATAATTTTAATAACGATTCGATACAAGCATTTTTATCAACACCAAAAAAAATGAAAGTTTTTAGCTGGGATGGCGATAAAGAGGTTGAGTTTAGCACCTTAGATTCCTTGGCTTATTATGCCAAAACATTAAATACAGGTATGATGACTTTAGACCCTTTTACGGGGCATATTAAGGTATGGGTAGGTGGCGATATGCATAAATATTTCCAGTACGACCATGTAAACCAAGCCAAGCGGCAAGCGGGTTCTACTTTTAAGCCTTTTGCATATTTGGCAGCCCTCGAAAGCGGAATGACTCCCTGCGATAAATTTACCGATAAACCTGTAACCATAAAATATAAACTAGGCGATAAAGAGGAAGTATGGGAACCCAAAAATGCGAGTTATAGTTTTAGCTACCGCGAAATGTCGTTAAGGCTGGCTATGGCAAGGTCGGTAAATTCGATAACTGCCCAAGTTACCGATAGTATTGGCTGGGATAAGGTAGTTGAAGCTGCCCACCGTTGCGGTATTGAAAGCCCTTTACAATCAGTACCTTCGGTAAGTTTAGGCTCCAATGATGTATCGGTATATGAGATGGTTAAAGCATACAGTACTTTTTTAAATAAAGGCGTAAAAACTGAGCCTATATTGGTAGAAAAAATTTACGATATCGAGCATAATTTAATTGCCGATTTTAAACCTGTACAAGAGCAAGCCTTAACCGAAGAAATTGCTTGGCTAATGATGTATATGCTGCGTGGCGGTATGGAAGAACCTAGCGGCACATCGCAGGCATTGTGGGAGTGGGATTTATGGAAAAATAACAACCAAATTGGTGGCAAAACAGGCACATCGTCCGACTATGTAGATGGCTGGTATATAGGCCTCACCAAAGACCTAGTAACTGGCGTATGGGTAGGTGCCGATGATAGAAGCATACATTTTAAAACATCGGAAACAGGCGAAGGAAGTAAAACAGCACTTCCTATTTTTGCAAAGTTTATGGAAAAAGTGTATAAAGATAAAAGCACAGGCTATAGCGAAGGGCGTTTCCCTAAAGCTGGTGTAGAAATTACCCGTACCTATAATTGCCCGTCGCCACAGATATTTAAAGATACCTTGGCGGTTGATAGCCTAGCTACCGATAGCTTGGCGCAGCCATTACCCGGCGAAGATGTTTTTCCGGAAACTAAAGATGAAAATAAACCTGCTGTTGATATGCCTGTGCCTGTAAATTAGCTGGGTTTTGATTAGATTTGGGGATTGTTTTTTTCGACTTAAAATATTTAATTATACCACGCTATGAAATTTAATTATAAACACCGTTTTGCAAAGTTCTTTACTTTAACTTTTTTAGTATTTTTTATTGGCTTAATAAACTCCGCCCAAGCGCAATACTTTGGCCAAAATAAAGTGCGCTATAAAAACCTTAAATTTCAGGTGTATAAAACTCCCCACTTCGAGTTATATTATTATACCAAAAACGATGATGTAATAAAACGATTTGCCAAAGAAAGTGAAGCCTGGTATGCCTTACACCAGCAAATATTTAGAGATACTTTTAGCAAAGCCAACCCTATTATATTGTACGGTAATTCGCCCGAGTTTCAACAAACTACCGCTATTGATGGCGAAATTGGCGTAGGTACAGGCGGTGTTACCGAGGGTTTAAAAAACCGTGTGGTAATGCCTTTGCAAGAAATAAACTCGCAAACCCGCCATGTACTAGGCCACGAAATGGTGCATGCTTTCCAATACCATTCGTTAATAACTGGCGATAGTACCCAGCTTGAAAACATTGGCAACCTACCCTTATGGATGATTGAGGGCATGGCCGAATACCTATCGCTAGGTAAAACCGATGCCAATACCGCTATGTGGATGCGTGATGCTGTTTTAAATAAAGATATCCCATCTTTAAACGATTTAACCACCAGTAGCAAATACTTTCCATACCGTTATGGGCAAGCATTTTGGTCGTTTATAGGTTCCACGTATGGCGATTCGGTAATATTCCCATTGTTTAAAGAATCGGCCAAGTATGGTTACCCAATGGCCATACGCCGCACATTTGGGTACGACGAAAAAACGCTATCGGCATTGTGGAAAAGTGCTATCGAAAACACTTACAAACCTTACTTGAAAGACACCGCCCAAGTACCCATAGGTGTAAAAATTGTGGACGATAAAAACGGCGGTAAAATGAATGTAGCACCAGCCATTAGCCCCAATGGCAAATATTTGGTTTACCTATCCGAACGGGAACTCTTTAGCATCGACCTTTACCTAGCCGATGCCAAAACGGGTAAAATTATACGCAAGCTAACGTCCAAAATCAAAAATAACCATATTGATGAGTTTAACTTTATCGAATCGGCGGGGGCGTGGTCGCCCGATAGCAAGCAATTTGCCTTTAGTGTTTTTAGCGAAGGCCGTAACAAGCTAGTTATTGTTGATATAAGCAATGGCAAAACGGTAAAGGAGGTTGCCATGGGCGATGTAGAACAATTTGGCAACATAGCTTGGGCTCCTAATGGCGATGATATTGCCTTTTCGGGATTAAAACATGGCCAAAGCGATTTGTTTGCCTATAACCTAAAAACCAAAGAGTTAAAACAACTTACCGATGATAAGTTTACCGATTACCAGCCCAATTATTCGCAAGATGGCCAACGCATAGTTTTTAGTACCGATAGGGTTGATTATGATGCCGATGCAAGCGCTATAATAAGTATGAATATGGCCATACTTAACCTAGATTATAATACCATTAAAAATATTGATGTATTCCCTAAAGCCAATAACCTAAACCCAGTTTTTGCCAATAACGATAGCCAAATTTATTTTTTATCAAACAAAGATGGCTTTAGAAACCTATACCGCTTAATTGTAAATACAGGCTATGTAGAACAACTTACCGATTATTTTACAGGCATAAGTGGCATTACCGAAAACGCCCCAGCACTAAGTATTTCGACCACTGGCGATGTAATTTACTCGTACTACCGAGCCCAAAAATACACCCTTTACAATGCCAAAAGCACCGATTTTAAAGCTACTGCTGCCGACCCTAAAAAAGTAGATTTTACGGCAGCCTCGCTCCCACCCTTAAAATCGGTAGGTGTAAATATGGTAAACAAAAACATTGATAACTTTTTAACGTACGATGATTTACCCGCCGAATTTGTAAAACCTATCCCCTATCGCCCACAGTTTCAATTAGATTACCTAGCCAGTAACGGCGTAGGAGCTGGCATAAGCCGCTTTGGTGCAGGCCTACAAAGTGGTGTACAGGCACAGTTTAGCGATATTTTAAGCCGTAACCAAATATTTGCCGCCGCATCGGTAAATGGCGAAATTTATGATATTGGCGCACAATTGGCTTATATAAACCAAAAAAGCAGGTGGAGCTATGGCGGTTCGGTATCGCATATTCCGTTTCAGTTTGGGTACAGAGGCATAAATCCTACAACGTTAACTAATAATTCGGGTAACTTTTTTAGAGAAGAATATACCGATATTATAAGGATATTTCAAGAATCGGTACAAGGATTTTCTTTTTATCCTATCTCACGCTCTTTACGCTTCGAGGTAGGTACAGGTATAAGTTATTATTCGTACCGGGTAGATAGATTTAGTAGATATTACCAAAGTAACCAAAAGGGCGAGTTTTTATCAACCTTTGCCAATTCGAGCGAAAGGCGTAAGATATCTAACGAGGAGTTTAATAGTAATAACCCTTTTGGCTACAATATTAACCCATTTGTAAGTTACGAGTTAAATACTTTTTTGGTGGGCGACAACTCGGTATCGGGTGTAACCTCCACACCTTTAGATGGTTTTAGATACCGTATAGGCTTACAACAAACCTTTGGAACTTTTAAATACACAGCACCCACAATTGATTTAAGAAAATATATACGTACCAAACCCGTAACATTTGCAGGGCGTATTTATAGTTTTGGCCGTATTGGCGATATTGGCAACCAAATTAACCCTTTATTTATTGGTTACCCACAATTTATTAGAGGCTACGAAGCCCAAAGTTTTTTTAATAGCAATGCTGGCGGTTTATCAAGCAACGGTTTTAGTATCGACCAGCTTATTGGTAACCGTTTTGCAGTAGCTAATTTCGAAATACGCTTACCGTTTACAGGACCCGAAAAATTATCCGTTTTACCCTCCAAGTTTTTATTTTCGGAAGTTAATTTATTTTTTGATGCGGGTTTAGCTTGGAACGCAGGCGATAAAATATCATTGTCAAACCAAGTTCAACAAATTGGCTTCGATGTCAAAAAACAACCTGTTTACAGCAAAACCTCTCGCATACCTGCATTAAGTGCGGGCATATCGGCTAGGGTAAATGTTTTAGGTTACTTGGTATTAGAACCCTACTTTGCTTTCCCTTTTACCCGTAACGATGTTACTTTGCCCATTTTTGGTTTGGCTTTTTCGCCTGGGTGGTAGTTGTGGCATTGGTAATTAAACATTTTTAAATTTTATTCGTTCGTAAAACATATCACGGTAGGTATCGCCAATAGGGATAATTTTATCGCCTATCGTAATTCTACCTCTCTCAATACTATCTATTTTTTGTATGGCTACGATATACGATTTATGTACCCTTATAAATTGGCTAGGGGCTAGTATCTCTTCCATTTTTTTCATGTTTTGTAAGGTGATAATGCGCTCGGTGGCGGTGTAAATAGATATATAATCTTTTAAACCTTCGATGTGTGTAATATGGTGGGTATAAATTTTTTGAATTTTATGTTCGGTTTTCACAAAAATAAAATCGGTAACCTCGGGGCTGGTATTTTGTTTATTGGTGGCTAATGTTGGTTGCGTATCTATAAATTTTTGTACCGATTTATAAAACCGTTCAAATGCTATTGGTTTTAATAAATAATCAATCACATCTAAATTAAAGCCATCTAAAGCATACTGTGTATAGGCCGTGGTAAGTATTATTTTACACTTATTGTTGGCAATTTTTAAAAACTGTATGCCCGATAGTTGTGGCATTTGCACATCTAAAAAAACCAAATCAATATTCCCTTCGGCTACCAAATTAAGGGCTTCGAGCGGGTTTTCAAATGTTTTAACCAAGCTAAGCAATGGTATTTTAAAAATATAATCTTTCAAAATATCAATAGCCAGTGGCTCATCATCAATAACTAAACAACGTATCATGGGCTATAAATCTATATATAATTCGCAATAATAATTACTGGTGTTGTTATTTATGTTTAGCTTGTACTTGTTGGGGTAGGTTAAATCAAGCCTACGTATTACATTGGCCAAGCCTATACCGCCAGTTTCATCTTTACTATCGTTGCTTTTTTTATTGTTAATGGTAAAAAGCAATTTGTTATCGTTTACCAATACCAAAATAGCAATAGGATGATTGGCATCGGTTGCTACACCGTGTTTAAACGCATTTTCTACAAACGAAATCAGCACCAAAGGCATAATTTGCTGCTGTTGTATATTGCCTTCGACTGTTAGTTGTACATTAATATCGGTTTTAAAACGTAGTTTTTGTAGCTCGATAAAGCTTTGTAGGTATGCTATTTCTGTATGTAGGGCTACACGGGTATCGTTACTTTCGTATAACATGTAACGCAATATTTCGGATAATTTTAAAATAGCGTGAGGCGTTGCCGTTGATTGTTGATAAGCCAACGAATAAATATTGTTTAACGAATTGAATAAAAAGTGAGGGTTTATTTGAGATTTTAAAAACGCCAATTCGGCAATTAAGCCTTGGTTTTCTAAATCTCGTTTCTCTTTTTCGTTGTAAAACCAATCAACCGTAAACTTATATACCGTACTTATAAAAACAAAAAAACCATTAATGATAATTGTGCTAAGAATAAACTGCCAAAAAACAGGCGTTTTTAATTTCGGCTGCCCGTTTTCGGCAATATTAATGTAGGTAAAAGATTTTAAATAATATATTTCGCCGTATTTAATGGCTACCAACGATACTATTATTACCATACAAGCAAGCATCCAAGCTATATATTTTTGCTTGTTTAGCGTAACTGGGATAATTAAATTTAAGTTGATATAAAACAGGGCTACATTTAAAATACTCATATTTATAAAATGTATCAAATAAGCATCGGTTGAGTTAAAACCCGCAGTACCTACATATAAAAAAAGTATAATTATAAACAGCCACAGCGTAGTGTGTAGCAAGGTTTTTTTAATAATGTTCATATAAGTTGTTGTATTTGCTACATGTAAATATCTGTATTTGATGGCATAATTTGGTTAATTGTATTTATTTTTTAGTGCACTTATCTAAAAATATTACCGTTGGTCGTTTAAAAAGCACCGTTGGTATAATTAATATTTACAGCATCAAAAAAATATGAATATTTGTTTATCAATTTAAAACAAATGTAATGATGAAAAATACACCCACAACAATATCACCTTATTTGATGTTACTTATCCCAGTTATTATTTTTATTGGTATTTCGTTTGGTATAAAGCAAGAGCTATCCAAATCAAACTCGCAAGCATTGGGTTATGGTATGTACACCAAAACCCAAATGGTTATTAAACAATATCCTAATAAATTTATACAACTTTTATTAAAAAAATAGGGATAAAAAAATGGGGGAATTATTTTAATTAAATGGCCTATTAATTGTGGAAAATTAAGATATATTTACCACACCATTTAATAATATACCAGTGCCGCTTACCCGAATTTATATAGTAGATGATCACCAAATGGTGATTGACGGCCTCCTTTCTTTATTACAAAATATCGAAACCATTTGTGTTGTTGGTTTTACCAATAAGCCTTTAACTGTAATTGATGCGCTTGCATTTATACCTACCGATATTTTAATTACCGATATAAATATGCCACAATTAAATGGCATAGCTTTAACCCGTATGGTAAAAGCAAAATATCCCAAAATAAAAATTATTTGCCTTTCGATGTATGCCGATAATATCTCCATAAAAGAAATGATTGATGCTGGCGTAGATGGCTATATATTTAAAAATACAGGCAAGCAAGAATTATTAGACGCCATAAAAAGCATTGCCGAAAACGGCAATTATTTTTCGGTAGATATGGCAAGCGATGGCTCCAATACCAAAAACACCAATGATACCCTAAACGAAAAACTTACCATCAGAGAAATTGAAGTTTTAAAATTGATTGAAAAAGAATACAATAACAAGCAAATTGCCGACGAAATGTATATAAGCCAACGAACGGTAGAAACGCATCGAAAAAATATTTTCAGAAAAACAAACACGCAAAACGTTATTGGCTTGCTTAAATATGCGTATAGCAGGCATTTAATTTAGGCAATAATTAATAAAGGTTTTTTGTAAAAATTACTTTAAACTTTGGGTATTAAAATTTAGATTTGAGGCATTAATAATTAAAAAATGGAAAAAGAATTCGACTACCAAGATTATAACTGGCTATATTATGTAATAGGTTTAAGCGCAGGCATTTTAACTGGCTATGCGGTAGAGGGGCATGTAATTTTAGGTGCTGTACTAGGTTTATTATTTGGCGGTTTGGTAAAATTTGCCATTAACAAAAGCCGTAAACCACAATAAAGCAAGCATTATTTAATTATAATGCTTGCAAACTTTCGGTTAAAATTTTCAACTTAGCTTCGGCATCGGCTAATTTATTTTTTTCGTTTGCCACGATTTCGGCTTTGGCATTAGCCATAAATTTTTGATTTGATAATTTGGCGTTTACCGATTTTAAAAATCCGTTTAGGTAATCTATTTCTTTGGTAATGCGCTCGGTTTCGGCGATAGCATCTACACTCCCCGCAAGGGTGATAAAAAACTCGTCTTTCCCCGCAAGGAAAGAGAAAGCACCTGCAATTTTTTCATCAACAATATCAAAACTACTAAGGTTACCCAGTTTTGTTATAATGGTTTGATATTTGATAAATAAAATATCCGAATTTATTTTTACCGCCAATGGCAAGGCTTCTTTAGGCGAAATTTGTTTCTGATTTCTTAGGTTTCTAATTTCGGCAACGGCTTGTTTTATAATCTCTATTTCTTTTAAAATTTGGTTATCAAAGGGTTTGGCTGGGGTAATTTGTGCTACAATACAGCAATCTAAGGTTTCACGCTCGCCAAAAACCTCTTCATCATGCCAAAGTTCTTCGGTTAAAAAAGGCATAAAAGGGTGTAGCAGTTTTAAAATATCGGCGAAAAAATTAACTGTTGCTTTATAGGTTGCCGCATCGGTAAATTGCTGGTAAGGCGGCTTTATCATTTCGAGATACCAAGCGCAAAAATCGTCCCAAACTAGCTTATAACAAGCCATTAAGGCTTCGCTTAGGCGGTAATTTGTAAAGTGATTTTCTATTTCGGTTAGGGCTTCTTGGTATCGGTTGGCAAACCAATTAATGGCTATTTGGTTATGCGTTTCTGTATTTAATACTTCTATATTTTGTGGTTTAATGCCTTTAATAAGTTTAAAAGCATTCCAAATTTTATTGGCAAAGTTACGGCCTTGTTCGCAGCTGCTTTCATCAAACATAATATCGTTGCCAGCCGGCGAGCATAGCAGCATACCTACACGTACGCCATCGGCTCCGTATTTTGTTATCAAATCTAATGGGTCGGGCGAGTTGCCTAACGATTTCGACATTTTACGCCCCAGTTTATCACGCACAATCCCCGTAAGGTAAACGTTTTTAAAAGGTGCTTTGCCCCTAAATTCGTGGCCAGCCATTAACATTCGGGCTACCCAAAAAAATAGTATTTCGGGTGCGGTAACCAAATCGCTGGTAGGGTAATAATAGTTTACATCGGCATTGCCTTTTTTTGTTGGGTCGGCAAAAACGGTAGGGTCGAAAACCGAAATCGGCCATAGCCACGATGAAAACCAGGTATCTACTACATCTTCGTCTTGTTTAATATCGTTTAAAGTTAGGGGCGAGGGTAAGGTTGAGGTAAATTGTGCTAGGGCTTCATCGGCGGTTTTGGCAATAACAAATCGGCCATTAGGCGCATACCAAGCGGGTATTTGCTGCCCCCACCACAGTTGGCGAGAGATGCACCAATCTTTAACATTACCCATCCAGTGGCGGTAAGTGTTTAAAAATTTATCGGGAATTAGGTTTACTTCTCCGCTTTCTACATAAGCTAAAGCTGGTTGCGCCATTTCGGTCATTTTGCAAAACCATTGCATTGAAAGTTTGGGCTCAATAGCGGCATCGGTACGTTCGGAGAAACCAATTTGCGATGTATAATCTTCTGTTTTTTCTAAATTACCGGCTTCGTCTAGCAATTTGGCAATTTTTTTTCGAGCAATAAAACGGTCATCGCCTACTAAAATTTGGGCTTTTTCGTTTAGCGTTCCATCATCGTTTAAAATATCAATAATGGGTAAATTATATTTTTGGCCAAGCTCGTAATCGTTTAAATCATGCGCTGGGGTAACTTTTAGGCAGCCAGTTCCAAAATCCATGGTAACATAATCATCCTCAATTATGGGTATTTCTTTATTTAAAAGTGGGATGTAAACCCGCTTTCCTTTCAGGTGTTGGTACCGTTCATCGGCTGGGTTTACACATATTGCGGCATCGGCCATAATGGTTTCGGGGCGGGTGGTGGCAACGGTTAAAAAATCGTTATCGGTACCAACAACCTGATATTTAATATAGTACAACTTTTGATTTACTTCTTTACGGATAACTTCCTCGTCCGATACGGCGGTTAAACCTTTTGGGTCCCAGTTTACCATACGCACCCCACGGTATATTAAACCTTTTTTATGTAGGTGTATAAAAGTATCAATTACGGCTTCGCTCATGGGGGCATCCATGGTAAAGCTGGTTCTATCCCAATCGCAACTTGCCCCTAATTTTTTAAGTTGTTGTAAAATTATGCCTCCGTATTTATTTTTCCATTCGTAGGCGTATTTTAAAAATTCGTCTCTTGAAATATCTTTTTTGTTGATACCTTTTTCCTTTAACATGGCTACCACTTTGGCTTCGGTGGCTATGGAGGCGTGGTCGGTACCAGGCACCCAACACGCATTTTTACCTTGCATACGGGCTCGGCGAATAAGCACATCTTGTATGGTATTGTTTAACATGTGCCCCATGTGTAACACGCCAGTAACGTTTGGCGGCGGAATTACAATGGTGTAAGCATCTCGTTCATCGGGTGTTGAAGCAAAAAACTTATGGTCGAGCCAATATTGGTACCATTTATTTTCGGTTTGGGTGGGGCTATATGTTTTGGCAATATTCATAAAAGGGCTTTTATCTCAAAAAAAACAAAATTAAGATTTACACTGATAAAATGGGTGTTTTATTAACGATTAGATTTTTACTTGTTTATAAAAACTTATAAAATAGCTTATAAAATAACAAGGCCTTGTTATTTTACCATTGGGGATTAAAAGAACGATTTTTTAAATATCGTAAACTTGTGGGTACAAGTTGGGCTTGGTGGCATAATTGTGTACTAGCCCGCTATGGTTCTTTTTAATTTTATAAACGGATAATAGCAATGTTAAACTTAAAATTACCCAAACGCCTGTATCAATAGGTACGTTTACATCTTCGCAATAAGGGTCTAGCAAAGGGTCGCAATCTTCAAAGCCTAATGGCACTGCGTTAACATCATCACAGAACGGGTCTAGTTTAGGGTCGCATGCATGGCAATAAAAACTTTGCATTAAAAACAAAGCCATTAAACAAGCCGTTCGTAAAATTTTGTAACTGCATTTAAAAAATGTACTCATTCGCTTTTTCGGCATGTATAAAAAAAATCATGTAGCTATTGTACCTTAAAATTAACCTAAGTAATATAACTTACTTATACTAAAAACGCTTATCGTAATTTTTAATTAAGCACCTTTGAGGATTTTAGCAGTATAACAATCATACTTTTAAATAAGTTAATAAATCGCAATGTTTACAAATCTATTTAATTTTAATTTAAAATCCTTTCTAATTTGTTCTTTTTTATTAATAGTGTAAAACTTAATAGCAATTTTTTGAAATTAATAATTGCTTAAAACAATAAAACAATATAGCATTATACTTAAAAAAGTATGTAACATTATAAAAAACAAACAATTAATTAAAATTTAAGGGGAAATAAAAATTAGATATAAGGCTTAAATTATACCAATGATTGGCTTTGCCTTAAAACAACGTGATAATAAATAGCCACAAATACGAGCGGAGCGTTTAAACCGTACATTAACCGCTTTTGTAAAAAAAAATCAATATAAATTGCCAATATTTATGGCAAGCCCAATGGTAAATACGGTATTGCCAGCGGTTAAAAATTTGCGGCTACGCAAGCCAAAATTACTTCCACTGGTGTATTGCATTTGAAATACTTTGTTTAGTTTTAGTCGGGTAAAAAATACTGGTTCTAAAAATATATTGTCTTCGGTAGGTTGTAAAATGCCATTTTTACTAAACCTTTCGATAGCTAAATAACTCACCCTAAGCACCGTTCCATAATTTACAGGATAGTTTTTACCAAAAAGTTTTAATCCTTTTTTCTTTTTTGATGTATAGTTTACCTGAAAAAACGATTTGTTAAAATTAAAGTCCTCGTTTACAGCACTTAGTAATACATCGTTTTTATATTCTCTAAAATTTCTTTGTGTGCTGCCGTTGCCCACACCTGCAAATATTTCTAATATACGGCTGTTATCGGGCCCAAATGTGGTAAAATAGCCTGCTCCTATTTCTATCAAATTTTGCCTAAAATCTTTTTTATGTTTGTTTTTATACATGCTTGATGCGTTCAACATTAATCCAAAATGATTATTTACCGCATAAGCTGTATTTACGCTAGCATTGCCACTTAGCGAAACATGTGCACCAGCATGCAACTCGCCTTTTTTACTCAACATAGAAGCATTAGGTACATTAGGCATATACATAGATGAACATCCGCATAAAAACAGGCTAATAAAAAACACAAAAAAGAGATATGTTTTTTGTGTAGCAAAAAAGTTACAAAGCAACATAGTGCTTAAACGCCCTAAAAACCATCTAATTGCATATACATAAAAATTACTTAGGGCTATTTTTAAATTATAACTACCAACAACGAAATATAGCATGTACATTGCCCCAAAATAATATTTTGTGGTGTGCAACCAGCAGTGTAAATAAATTAAAAATTAAACACATTATTTTTTTTGCAGTTTTAGGGCGTATCCCCAAAAGCTACAATTTTGCACACAACAACAAAGCCGGGTAAAAGCTTTTGGGGGCGGGCTGTACGCTAAATATTTTTGGCAATAAAAATATGTGCTTCATTTAAACCAATAGCATTAAGCCAAAAATGATACCGCTGCCATCCCTTACGCTAAACGTTGCACATAAAAAAATTATCATTAAAGTAAAAATGCAAAACCTCCAAATTATTACCACCGCCGATGGCTCCAATACCATTTATAACCCCACCATTGGCGAAAACTACCACAGCAAACACGGTGCCCTGCAAGAAAGTTTACACGTTTTTGTAGGCCAAGGCTTACAGTATTTTTTAGAAAAAAACAATACCGCCACACAAGTTGCTATTTTAGAAGTAGGTTTTGGTACAGGCCTTAATTTTTTATTAAGTGCCCAGCATTGCATTAACAACAATATTAAATTAAATTATACAGGTATAGAGGCTTTTCCGCTTAGCCATAACATGATTACCCAAACAGGTTACCAACAATATATTACACCTCAATTATGGCAAGCATTTATTAATAATTACCCAAGTGCTTTTACCAATATTATGGCTATAAATGCACTTTGTAATTTACAAATAGCCCATATACCTTTATTAAATTTTACATCCGAAAAAATATTTGATATGATATATTTTGACGCCTTTGCCGCCATACACCAAGCCTCAATGTGGACTTTAGAAAGCATTAGCCACTGCACAAAATTATTAAAACCAGGTGGCGTATTTGTTACCTACGCCATTACAGGAAACTTAAAACGAATGCTACAAAACCTAGATTTTAGCATCCAAAAAGTAAAAGGAGCAGCAGGGAAACGAGAAATGTTAAGAGCCGTAAAAAACACATAAAAACATATTTTAATATTTATTATAAAAAAATAATAGCCTTAATTAATATTATTACAATAATTTATTTATACCTTTCGTACAATGTAACAAACGTATAATTTTTAAATATTTATTATACCCCCTCTTAAATTATGAAATCACAGCTAACCCTAAGCAAACCCACTACTTTTTTAATTACAAAAACTTATAAAACACTAGCATTAGTAGCTATTTTGTTTTCCATAAGTTTTAGCACATACGCACAAAACGTTAGCTATTATATCAATACCGATACAGGTAACGATGCTAATAATGGACTAACAACAGGCACCGCTTGGAAAACAATAAACAAGGCAAACGCCCAAAACCTACAAGCTGGCGATAAATTATTGTTTAATTCAGATGGATCGTGGCATAACGGTAAAATATATTTTGATGCTAACGATGTAGGTACGCCAGCCAACCCAATTGTAGTGGATAAATACGGCACCAACCCTAGAGCCGTAATATATGGTGGAAGTTCCGAAGGCTTATACAGCGTTGTAGCTGGTATAAAAATACAAAATATGGAGTTTTACGGTGCCCGTATGTTTTCGGGATCTAACACAACCTGTGGGATAGAGTTTTACAGAGAATGTACCACTACCACAGCTCCTTATATATTTATTGATAATTGTAAGTTAGAAGGATTCGGTAAAGTAGGTATATTTTTTATTGTTTGGAATAATGGGCTTAGCAACCCACGTGGTTTTTCTGATATTACCGTTAAAAATACCAGTATTTTTAATTGTGCTAATGCGGGCTTACAGGTTTATGCTTTCGGTAACACACTAGAATACAGGCAAACCATATTTCAAAATATTTTAATAGATAATGTAAGGGCATCAAGAAATGCGGGAAGCACCAATATAACCAGTTATGCAACAGGCAATGGGATACTAGTATCACAAGCAACTAACGTAATTATCCAAAATTGTGTAGCCGATAGAAATGGAGAGTTTGATAGCAGTACGGCAGGAGCTGCAGGGATAGCTGGAATATGGTTTTACGATGTTAATAACGGAATAATACAAAACTGCGAAGCCTTTGAAAACTACTCAAGCCGTGTAACCGATGGCAATGGCTTTGGTATAGATGGTGGTTGCCAAAACTGCATCATTCAATACTGTTACAGCCATGATAACCAAGGAGCTGGTTTTGGTCTGTTTCAATTTGGCGGAACCCTTAACCCGCACACCAATAACACCATACGCTACAATGTTAGCCAAAATGATGCCCGCAAAAATGCTATGGCAGGTATTTACTTGTGGGCCAACAATAACACTACCGAAAAAATTAGCAACGATAATATTTACAACAACACTATTTATTTAGATGCTAACAACCTTCTTCCTACCGCCGCTAATACATTTGGGCATACTACAGGTATTAGGCCACCCGTGGGCATTAAGTTATTACAGTCTATGTCGGGCTGTGTAGATAATGTTAAGGTTTATAACAACATTTTTTATTTAGACGATGCAGACCCCAATTTAGCTTTTTTCAACCCGGCAGATTACAGTAACAATATGGTTAATGTACCTACCAACCAAATATTAATGCAAAATAACCAGTATTATAAAGCCAATAACCCTAAATTTAATTGGGGAGCCACTTATACCACTTTGGCGGCATGGCGTACCGCTACTAACCAAGAAAAAGTAGGCGGTAGTGGTGCCAATACAGGCATTACTACCGACCCTGGCTTAATATGGCCAGGCAAGGCTGGTACAGTTGTGGGTGC
>RDXP01000117.1 GCA_004292865.1 Sphingobacteriales bacterium | reverse complement strand
TATATATCCAGCTAATTTTATAAATACGCCAATAAGTATATTTATGCGCTTTACTTCATCCGTAAGTTTAGTTAAAAACACAATTACTCCCCACCACCTGTTTCCACCTCTCGTCTGCTTCCATCATACAACTCATACTCTAACAATCTACAATCCAGCTTACCATTATAAAACTCTATACGGCGGCTTGCTTTTAAGCCTATTTTTTTGGCTAAATCGGGGTTACCTGTAAAAATATAGCCTTTATAGCCTTTGCAGCCTTGTTTTAGGTAATCGCCTATGCGCTTGTAAGTAGCTTCTAGTTTAGAGTGTACACCTAGGCGTTCGCCATACTCGGGGTTAAAAATAATTACGCCTGCCTGGCCTTCGGGTAAAATGGTGTCGGCAAAATCAGCCACCTGAAAATCTATCAAAGTATCTACCCCTGCTGTTCGGGCATTTTTTTCGGCAATATTTACGGCATCTTCCGATATATCAGAAGCTATAATTTTAAAGTTTATGTGCTTAACTACTTGGTCTTTAAGTTGGCGGCGTTCTTTAAAAAACACCTCTTCATCGTAACCTAAAATGTGCATAAAAGCATAGTTCATCCGTAATAAACCGGGCGTACGGTGGGTAGCAATTAAGGCGGCTTCAATAGCCAAAGTGCCCGAGCCACACATAGGGTTTACAAATGTGCTTTGCATATCCCACCCTGTGGCAAAAATAGTACCCGCAGCCAAAGCCTCAAGCATGGGTGCTTTGCCGGGTATTTTACGGTAGCTATGTTTTGCCAAGGTTTCGCCCGAAGTGTCTAAATAAATTTCGGCACTATTGTTTTTCCAGTACAGGTGCACTACGGTTTTCGAATAATCGGAACCCGAATTAGGCCGCAAGTTATGTACGCTTTTTATCCTATCGGCAATGGCATCTTTCACTTTTAAGTTGGCAAAAAGCGGGGTGGTAATGGTAGAATTATCCACATTAGAGGTAACCGAAAAGTAACCACTAAAATCAATTAGCTTTTCCCATTCAATGGCAAGTACTTCTTGATACATTTCATTGGCATCGGCGGCTGTAAATTCTTTAATGCGGTACAAAATTTGGCTGGCACAGCGCAAATTCAAATTTAATTTAATACACTCATTTACAGTTGCCTTTAATTCTAGGCCAGTAGCAAATACACGCTCGGGCTTAAAGCCCAATGCCTCAACCTCTTGTTTAAGGTAAACTGATAATCTTTTATTGCAGGTAATAATAACCTTGGCGGGATTGTTGAAAACTTGATACATAATTTGCGCAATTTACTCAAATAAAATATACAGATTTGAAAATCATTATAAGTTTATTATGGAAATTAAAGGAAAAGTACACGAAGTATCAGAAATTATTAATGTTACCGAAGCATTTAAAAAAAGAGAATTAGTAATTGAGTATGCCGAAAACCCTCAATACCCCGAGTTTGTAAAATTTGAGGCCATTCAAGACAAATGCGTTTTGTTAGATAACCTACAAGTAGGTGCCGAAGTAGAGGTTTCGTTTAACCTTAAAGGCCGCCCATATACCGATAAAATGGGTAAAAAAGGCTATTTTAACTCATTACATGTATGGCGGGTAACTTCGTTAAATGCGCCTGCCGCCGCACCAGCCGCTGCACCCATACCCGAGTATGCACCCCCTGTTGATGTAAGTGCAGCACCTGGCGAAAGCGACGATTTGCCATTTTAATTTTTTTTCTCAATCACAATGCGATAAAAGCGGCGTTCGTTCTCCACGAATGGCCGCTTTTTTTTATATTTAAAAAATAATTTTTTTATATGATTTTAGTAACGGGTGCAACGGGGTTTTTGGGTACTCGGCTAGTGGTACAACTTTTACAATCCGAAACCCGCATTAGGTGTATCAAAAGGCACACATCGCACATCCCACCCAAATTAGAAACCCTAAGCAATAAAATTGAGTGGCTTAACGCCGATATTTTAAACCTTTCGGATTTGGCGGAAGCCTTTGATGGCATTACACACGTTTACCATTGTGCCGCAATGGTTTCGCTAAATCCCAAAGATAAAGAACAAATGATACGCACCAATGTAGATGGCACAGCCAACGTGGTTAATTTATGTATAGCACAAAATGTACAAAAACTAATACATGTAAGTTCTATTGCCGCTTTGGGCAAAAGTAAAAATGGCGAATTAATTACCGAACAACATTATTGGGATGCCTTTGATGTGAATAATGGCTACGCTGTTTCTAAATACCAAAGCGAAATGGAGGTGTGGCGAGGTATTGAGGAAGGCTTAAAAGCGGTTATTGTAAACCCATCTATTATTTTAGGTATAGATGCCAGCGTAGAGGCCACCAATATTATGTTTAAAACCATAAAAAACGGACTAAACTATTATACCCTAGGCGGTAGTGGCTTTGTAGATGTGGCCGATGTAGCAAAAGCCATGATTTTTTTAGCACATAGCGATATTGTAGCACAGCGATTTATCATCAATAGCCAAAATATGTTGTATAAAAACATGTTCCAAAGCATAGCCCAAGCTTTAGGTGTACCCGCCCCAGCAAAAAAAGCAACGCCTTTTATGCTGGGCATTGCCTGGCGTTTTAGCACCGCAAAAGCATATTTAACAAATAAAAAAGCACTTATTACCAGCGATATAGCCACAACAGCATCGCGTATAGAAACCTTTAGCAATCAAAAAATAAAACAAATAATTGATTTTAACTTTAAGCCCATTGATGTAAGCATTAACGAAATTGCCAATAGGTTTAAAAAATAATGGAGCTAACATTTATTAACCCAAGTTTAGGTGGTAAATTAAAAAACATTTTACCGTTTTATTGTTTACCAAAAGTGTTTACGGTTAGCTTTGTGTCGTTTCGGTTTGCATTTTTTTCGGTAAAAATACTTTTAGGTTTTACTGTAAACAAAACAAAAATTTACCCAAAACCTGTTGCTTTTATACCCAACTAATTTTATAAAAACCGTATAATCTCACATAAAAAAATACATTTTTAAAATTTAATTTCCAATTTTATATAAATAATTCTCCGAAAGTTTAGTTATTAATCTTATTTATCAACCGCTTAAATAATTTTAGCAAGCAAGCAAAAACTTGTACATTTACTTTACTTAATTTTGCCCAATAATATATAATTTTTACCCTTTCGGGAGGATTAAAACGAGGCTTATTGGAAAATAAAATAGGGATGCGATAGCAATAAATAAAATGTTCGAAAACACCAATACCACACAAATAGCCGATTTGGGCGAATTTGGTTTAATAAACCACCTTACACAACACATTACCCTAAGCAGCCCACACACCCACAAAGGCGTAGGCGACGATGCCGCAGTAATAGATGCGCAAGGAAAAAAAATATTAATATCAACCGATTTATTATTAGAAGGCATACACTTCGACTTGGCATTTACACCGCTTAAACACCTAGGCTATAAAGCTATACAAGTAAATCTAAGCGATATATATGCCATGAATGGCCTAGCCAATCAGGTTACTGTTTCGCTAGGTTTTTCGAGCAAGTTTTCGCTCGAAGCTATCGAAGAGCTGTACAGCGGGATGCTACTGGCCTGCCAAAAATACAATATCGATTTAATAGGTGGCGATACCACATCATCGCAACAGGGGCTAGTAATTAGCATAACCAGTATCGGCTATGCCAATCCCGAAGATATAACCTACCGAAACGGAGCACAAGAGGGTGATTTATTGTGCGTATCGGGCGACCTAGGCGGGGCTTACCTTGGCCTACAATTATTGGAACGAGAAAAACAAGTTTTTTTAGCCAACCCCAATATACAACCCGATTTAGAAGGTAAAGATTACATTATCGAACGCCAGTTAAAACCCGAAGCCCGCTTAGATATTATTGATTTACTGAAAGAAATGGGTATAAAACCCACCTCTATGATTGATGTTTCGGACGGTTTAGCATCCGAAATACTCCACCTTACCCAACAATCGCAAAAAGGCTGTAAATTATACGAAGAAAAAATACCTATAGACCCCCAAACCACCGAAACGGCCCGAGAATTTGGCCTGGACCCTACCGTGTGTGCCCTTAATGGCGGCGAAGATTACGAATTGCTGTTTACCATAAAACAAAGCGATTACGACCGCCTAAAACACGATGTTGATATTACCGTAATTGGCTATATAACCGAGCAAAGCGCAGGCAATTACCTTATTACCAAAGCGGGTAATATACACGAACTTAAAGCACAAGGTTGGAATGCGTTTAAAGCTGGGAAATAGGAAGAGTTTTGGGGAAAATTTATCCAACTTTTATCCTATAAAAATGCTGTTATAGTCGGTTAACTCCTTTTTTGCCTGTTTTAATTTTTAAGTGTAAAGTTTCACAACGTTGTTGATGGATTTTTCTGGTTCTATTTTTATGAAAAAGTGTAGCTGGAGAATAAAAACAGGGTTAGGAGAATAAAACATTTTATTATTGTTTACTCAAACTCCCATTATAAGCCACATGGGTTTCCGTAGCTAGTACTCATAAAACTCTGTATTATAAAATGTTGTGAGCCTAAGATTAATAATTATTTTTTACCCCACAAAAAAAAGGGAACCAAGCCTTAGCTTAGTTCCCTCTTTCTTTAATAGGTGATAAAATTTTATTGATTTATAAATCTTTTGCCGTTTACTTTACGTTCGTTTTCGGTAAGGTAAATTTTACGTAAACGGATGCTTAAAGGTGTAACTTCAATATACTCGTCGGCTTGTATATATTCCATACATTCTTCTAACGAAAATTTAATGGCTGGTGCAATACGGGTGTTATCATCGGTACCAGAGGCCCGCATATTGGTTAATTGCTTGCCTTTGGTAATGTTAATTACTAAATCGTTATCGCGTATGTGTTCGCCTAGTACTTGGCCTTCGTAAATATCCACTCCTGGATCAATAAAAAAGCGGCCTCTATCTTGCAATTTATCAATGGCGTAAGCGGTAGTCATCCCTTTATCCATTGATATTAAAACGCCATTTAAGCGGCCAGGTATTGGGCCTTTCCAAGGTTCGTAATCTTTAAAACGGTGTGCCATAATGGCTTCTCCCGCCGTAGCGGTTAACACATTATTACGCAATCCTATAATACCACGGGCGGGTATTTCAAATTCTAAATGTTGTAAATCGCCTTTAGGCTCCATAATTAAAAGGTCGCCTTTGCGCTGGGTAACTAGTTCGATTACTTTACCAGCTACTTCGCCGGGTACATCTACAATTAAAGTTTCAATGGGTTCGCATTTTACGCCATCAATCATTTTAACAATAACTTGTGGCTGGCCTACTTGCATTTCGTAACCTTCGCGGCGCATGGTTTCGATAAGTACCGATAAATGCAAAATACCACGGCCGTAAACTAGGTACGAATCGGGCGATTCGGTTTCTACCACCTTTAACGCCAAATTTTTCTCCATTTCTTTAAACAAACGCTCACGCAAACGTTGTGAGGTTACAAATTTGCCTTCTTTACCAAAAAACGGAGAGTTGTTAATGGTAAACAACATATTCATGGTGGGTTCATCAATATGGATAACCTCTAACTGCTCGGGTTCGTTAAAATCGGCAATGGTATCGCCAATATCAAAACCATCGATACCTACCACAGCACAAATATCGCCTGCCGATACCTCGGTAGCTTTTATCTTACCTAAACCCTCAAAGGTATATAATTCTTTAATGCGTGATTTTACAATTTTACCATCACGTTTTACTAACGATACAGGTTGGTTTTCTTTAACGGTACCACGGGCAACACGGCCTACGGCTATACGGCCTACAAAGCTAGAATATTCTAAAGAGGTTATTTGCATTTGCAAGGTACCTTCAGATATTGGAGCTGGCGGAATGGTTGCTAAAATGGTATCCATTAATGGGAAAATATCTTCGGTTTTAACTTTCCAGTCGGTACTCATCCATCCTTGTTTTGATGAACCGTAAATTACCGGAAAATCTAATTGGTCTTCGGTGGCTTCGAGGTTAAAGAAAAGCTCAAAAATTTGTTCATAAACTTCTTCGGGGCGGCAGTTTTCTTTATCTACTTTGTTTACTACCACAATTGGCTTTAAGCCTAATGCCAAAGCTTTTTGGGTTACAAAACGGGTTTGCGGCATGGCACCTTCAAAGGCATCGCACAATAGTAAAACGCCATCGGCCATTTTTAAAACACGCTCAACCTCGCCACCAAAATCGGCGTGACCAGGGGTATCAATAATATTGATTTTAACGTCTTTATACATTACCGATACGTTTTTGGATACAATGGTAATACCACGTTCACGCTCTAAGTCGTTATTATCCAGTATTAGTTCGCCAGTTTGCTCGTTATCTCTAAAGATAGAGCAGCTGTGTAAAATTTTATCAACCAAGGTAGTTTTACCGTGGTCAACGTGAGCGATAATCGCTATATTTCTTATCTTTTGCATTAAAATGATGCTTTGTAAATTTTTTGCAAAGTTATTGTTTTAATGTTAAAAAATACTACGAATGTGCAATGTGAATTTTTAATGACTTGCTAAACTAAAAATACCTTATTTTTGTAGCGTAATTAATGATGCAAAACGTACTTGTAATACTTCTTTTTATTGCCGCCTTGGCCTATATGGTAAGGCTGGTGTGGCGGGCTTTGCGGTCTAATAAAGGCTGTGCGAGTGGCTGTGCAAAGTGTAAGGTAGATTTTACTTTGCCTTATAAGCAGTAGTGTTTTTTTTTTGAGATTTTTTTAACGAGCAATTGGGGGCGGCGGGTTTAGTTTTTCTAAGTTCTCAAATTCAATATCCATTAGGTCGTAGGCTTCCCAACCCTCGAAATCAAAATGCCACCATTCGGCTTTAAAAATTTTGAAACCGTTATTTGTCATTACTTTTTGCAAAATTTCTCGATTTTTTAATACGTTTTTAGGTAGGCTGGCGTAATCGGCGTAAGCCATATTTAAAAAGCTATCGTATGGGGTGGGCATGGCTAGTTCGTTGCCTGTTTTTAAATCAATTAAGGTTATATCAACAGCGCAGCCTCGGTTATGGCGTGAGCCTTTTGCGGGGTTGGCTACAAATTCTTTTTTATTGTTGGGGGTAATGTTCCAAAATTTTACAGTTACCCGATAGGGGCGGTAGGCATCGTAAATTTTTAAACCCAAACCTTGTTTTGCTAGGCTTTGTTGTATTTTTTGTAATGCCATTACTACGGGTTTGCGGGCATAAGCTTGGCTACGTTTATATACCGCAATGCCGCTAAAGTTATTTTTGGTGGCGTACCTAATATCTAGCACAATGCTGGGGATGTTTTTTTTTATATCCAGCAGGGTAAAATTGGGGTTTAAAACAATTTGTTTTTTATAGTAACTGCTTGATGAAACTATTTTTAACTGGCTTGTTTTTTTAATATTATTGCCACAAGAGCCTATAAAAACGAGTATAAAAAACCCGAATTGGGCGAAGTTAATTTTGCTTGGGCAGGTATGCCACTTCTTTTTCAACGATTGTTTGTTCAACATATACTGCATGTTTGGATGGTTTTATTTTTCCGCCGTAGCTTTGTGCATATACCTGCGTAAACTCGGCACCAAAGTATAAAATTGCTGCCGAATAATATACCCACACAATAACCAGTAAAAACGAACCCGCTGCACCATACACCGATGCGATGGACGAGCTTTCGATATACAGGCCTATAGCGTATTTGCCCAGCATAAAAAGTAGGGAGGTAAAAACGGCACCGGCCCTTACATCTTTCCATGCTATATCTACATCGGGCAGTATTTTGTAAATAATACTAAACAGGGCTACCAGTACCAATAGGGTTATCCCTTGGTTAAGTAGTACAATAATGAGTAGGGTAATATCGGGCAAAAAGCGGGTTAAAATACTGCTAAGGGCTAATACAAGGCCGTTTATAATGAGCGATACAATCAACAAAAAACCTAGGCTGGCCACCATCGAAAGGGATAAAACACGGTCGATAATTAGTTTTACCCAGCCTCGCTTGGCTTTTGCTTTTACCCGCCAAATAAGGTTTATAGAATCCTGTATTTCGATAAAAACCCCCGATGCGCCTATAATTAGCGTAATTACGCCGGTAATAATTGCAAAAGTGCCTTTGCCCGATAGCTGCATTTGTTTTAAAATATCTTGTACTTGGGCTGCCGATTTGTTACCAATAAAATGGTTTAGCTGCGAAAAAACTTTACCCTGTATGGCTTCTTGCCCATAAAAAATCCCGGTAACGGCTATTAAAACTATTAGCATGGGTGCGATAGAAAATATGGTGTAATAAGCCAAAGCGGCACTTAGTTTTAAGCCTCTATCGTCGGTAAAGCGGGTATAGGTTTGCTGCAAAAGCGGCAGTATGTTTTTTAGGGATTTTAATATTTTATGCATCGCTTTTTTTGTTTAAATAGGGTATATTGTTTTGGTAAGATGGTAAGCTGCGGCAAATAAAAACCAAATTTTTGTAGTTATTACCTATCAAAAAATAGCTTCGGCTATTTGCTTGGTTTGGTGAGGCTTGCCCATGGTATAAAAATGCAAAACGGGTACGCCAAATTCAATTAATTCTTTACATTGTTTAATCATAAACTCGGTACCTATTTGTTTTACATCTTTAGTGGTTTTACAATCTTGTATGGCTTCGCTTAGTTCTTCGGGTAAATCTATATGAAAAATTTTGGGTAAAGCTACCAATTGGCCTAATGCGCTAATGGGTTTTAAGCCAGGTATAATGGGTACGTTAATATCGTTTTGGCGGCATTTTTTTACAAAGTCGAAATATTTTTGGTTATCAAAAAACATTTGGGTAACAATAAACTCGGCACCCATATCTACTTTTTGTTTTAGGTATTTAAAATCGGTTTTAAGGTTGGGGGCTTCAAAGTGTTTTTCGGGGTAGCCTGCCACGCCAATACAAAAATCGCTTTTGTCGTTGCTCTCAATATCTTCGTGTAAAAATTTCCCCGAGTTGTGGTCTTTTACGTGTTGCAATAAATCGGTAGCGTAATTGTGTCCATTGGGTGTAGGTACAAAATTGGCATCTGCTTTTCGGGCATCGCCACGCAATACCAGTACATTATCGATACCTAAAAATTGCATATCTATCAATGCGTTTTCGGTTTCTTCTTTTGTAAAGCCGCCACAAATTAAGTGTGGCACAGCATCTACTTTATACTTATTGATAATAGCGGCACATATAGCAATGGTACCTGGGCGTTTTCGGTACGATACTTTTTCGAGCAGCCCGTTTTCTTTTTGCTTATAAATATAATCTTCGCGTAGTGATGTAACATCAATAAAAGGTGGGTTAAATTCCATCAAAGGGTCGATGGCATCGTATATCCATTGAATGCTTTGGCCCTTTACGGGAGGCAATAATTCGAAAGAAAACAGGGTTTTGCCTTTGGCATTTTTTATGTGCTCGGTAATTTTCATTTTTAAATTCTTTTTTTTTGCCCCAAAATTTAGGACTATATGGGGGCTAAAATAGGCAAAAATGGGAGATATTTAAGACTTTGGGCTTACAGTTTCAATGATAGGTGTAAAAAAACAGCCTAAAATTTTACTTTAAAAGTTTTGCGGTGGTAAGGGCTAAAGCCATGTTGTAATATCATTTTACGATGATGTGCGGTGGGGTAGCCTTTGTTTTGTTGCCAATTGTACTGGGGCTGTTGCGTGTGCAGTTGCTGCATATAATCATCCCGATAGGTTTTAGCAAGTATAGATGCTGCGGCAATCGAAAAATATTTACCATCGCCTTTTACAATACACTGGTGGGGTATATTTTGGTAAGCTGTAAACCTGTTGCCATCTACGATTATAAATTGAGGCTTGGTTTTTAGTTTATCTAATGCCTTGTGCATAGCCAGCAATGATGCGTTTAAAATATTTATTTCATCGATTTGGTGGTGGCTTACTTGTGCTACGGCATAAGCAATGGCTTGTTTTTCTATTTGGGTGCGTAGTAAAAAACGGTCGTTTTCTTTTATTTTTTTCGAGTCGTTTAGTAAGGGATGGTAAAAATTTTGTGGCAAAATAACGGCTGCCGCAAATACAGGGCCAGCAAGGCAGCCTCGGCCAGCTTCGTCGCAGCCAGCTTCTATAACGTTGTTTTGGTAAAAGGGTAAAAGCATTTTAGGGGGGGTAATTAAATAAACACTTACAATGATACTATTGTTTTTTTTATTGATAGGCGGAATCAAGTTATAAATGCAACAAGTTCCCAATATAGTTCATCATTTAATTTTACGTTAATTATTTAACATAAAAACACCAATCACAAAATTAGAATTGTAATTTTAGCCGTTCACAATAATTGCAACAATATGAGTAAAGCACACAAAAAGCAAGATGCCTTAGATTACCATGCCATGGGCAGGCCAGGTAAAATACAGGTGGTACCTACCAAACCTACCAATACACAACGCGATTTAAGCCTAGCTTACTCGCCAGGTGTGGCAGTACCCTGTTTAAAAATAGCCGAAAACAAAAACGATGTATATAAATACACTGCCAAAGGAAACCTAGTTGCTGTAATAAGTAACGGTACAGCGGTATTGGGCTTGGGCAATATAGGTCCCGAGGCAGGCAAGCCTGTAATGGAGGGTAAGGGTATTTTGTTTAAGATATTTGCCGATATTGATGTGTTTGACTTAGAGCTTGATACCGAAAATGTGGATGAGTTTGTGATGATTGTAAAAGCACTAGAACCCACGTTTGGCGGCATAAATTTAGAAGATATTAAAGCCCCCGAATGTTTTGAAATAGAGCGTAGGCTAAAGGCCGAAATGAATATCCCTGTAATGCATGACGACCAGCATGGTACCGCCATTATATCGGCAGCAGCCTTGCTTAACTCGTGTGAAATACAAAAAAAGAAACTCGATAAAATAAAAATTGTAATTAATGGTGCTGGTGCGGCGGCAATATCGTGTACAAGGCTTTATGTATCGTTAGGTGCTCGTAAAGAAAACATTGTGATGCTGGACCGTACAGGCGTAATCAGGGCTAACCGAGAAAACCTAGAAGCTACCAAAGCCGAATTTGCCACCACCCGCGATATTTACACCTTAACAGATGCCATTAAAAATGCCGATGTGTTTATTGGCCTATCCTCGGCCGATGTGCTAAGTGTGGAAATGCTGCTATCTATGGCCAAAAACCCCATTGTATTTGCCATGGCCAATCCCAACCCCGAAATTGATTACGACCTAGCCGTAAAAACCCGAAAAGATATTATTATGGCCACCGGCCGGTCCGATTTCCCTAATCAAGTAAATAATGTATTGGGTTTCCCTTACATATTTAGAGGAGCACTAGATGTGCGGGCTACGGCTATTAACGAGGCCATGAAAATTGCAGCCGTAAAAGCCCTTGCCGACCTAGCCAAAGAAACCGTACCCGAGGCGGTAAACCTAGCCTACAATACCAAAAATATTCGGTTCGGGAAAGATTATATTATACCAAAACCCATTGATTTTAGGTTAATTACCGCAGTAGCACCAGCCGTGGCCAAGGCCGCCATGGCATCGGGTGTGGCCCGTATTGATATTAACGATTGGGAAAAATACAACCACGAGCTTAAACAACGCCTAGGAATGGACGATGTGATTTTACGCACCATTACCAACAAGGCCAAGGCCAACCCTAAAAAAGTTGTTTTTGCTGAAGCAGATAATTACAAAATATTAAAATCGGCACAGATAGTTAAAGATGAAGGCATAGCCATCCCTATTTTGCTAGGTAATAAAAGCGTTATCAATAAAATTATCCGTGAAAACGAGCTGGAGCTAGAGGGCGTTCACATTATAGACCCGGTAGAAGAAAAAGAACTGTTCGAAAAATTTGCACAAAACCTATATGCCAAGCGTGGCCGCCGAGGCATTAACCTATTTGAAGCACAAAAACTGATGCGAGACCGCAATTATTTTGGCGCATCGATGGTAGAATTTGGCTTGGCCGATGCCTTAATATCGGGCCTAACCCGTAACTACGCCACCACGGTAAAGCCCGCCTTACAAATTATAGGTACCGAAGCTGGCGTAAACCGTGTAGCGGGTATGTATATGATGCTTACCAAGCGTGGCCCCGTGTTTTTTGCCGATACCACCATTAACGTAAACCCCGATGCGCAAGAGCTGGTAGATATTACAGTATTGGTAAACAAATCGGTTAAGCAATTTAATATCGAGCCTCGTATAGCCCTGCTTTCGTACTCCAACTTTGGGTCTAACGAGGGCGATACCCCCCACAAAATTAGCCAAGCGGTAAGCATATTGCACAGCAATTATCCCGATATGATTGTTGATGGAGAAATGCAAGCCAACTTTGCCCTTAATGCGGGCTTATTAAAAGATAATTTTCCGTTTTCGAAATTAAACGATGGTGCCGCCAATACATTGGTATTCCCCAGCCTCGATGCAGGCAATATTGCCTATAAATTATTACAAGAAATAGGCGGTGCCGAAGCCATTGGCCCTATACTGTTGGGTATGAATAAACCCGTACATGTTTTACAGCTAGATAGTTCGGTACGCGAAATTGTAAACATGGTAACCATAGCCGTAGTAGATGTGCAAACAAAAGAAGATGCGTTAAATAAAAAAAATGTATTTTCGCATCCCCAAAAATAGCTAAAACATAAAGTATGTACGCATATATTAATGGTAAACTCACTTTTAAATGCCCAGCGTATGTAATCCTGGAAACAGGCGGCATAGGCTATCAATTGCATATTTCGTTACATACATTTATAGCTATTAAAGACCAAGAAAACTGCAAATTATACGTTTGGCTACATGTAAAAGAAGATGCGCATACCCTGTATGGTTTTGCCGATGAAGGCGAAAAACGGCTTTTTTTACACCTTATATCCGTAAATGGTATTGGCCCAGGTACAGGTAGGATGATGCTTTCGTCCATTAGCCCTATCGAGATACAAGAGGCTATTGTTAAAGGCGATGTGGATCAAATTAAACGCATAAAAGGCATTGGCCCTAAATCGGCACAGCGCCTAATTATCGAGCTACAAGATAAATTACAAAAAGAAGGCAGTGGTACATTAATATCGGCACCGCTAAACAATACCGCCCGCGAGGAAGCGTTATCAGCATTAATGATGCTGGGTTTTGCCAAAATTGCCGCCGATAAAGCTATCGATACTGTTTTAAAAAACACATCCGAAACATTATCAGTAGAACAAATTATTAAAACAACATTAAAAACATTATAAAAATTTACACGCAATTCCTTTTGAAAAAAATAAGCCTCTTATTTACGTTTATACTTTTATTTTTGTGCTTGGTGCAAATAAATGTGGTGGCGCAAATAAAAAAACCTGTGCCAAAAAACCCAGCCGACAGCCTTAAATTAAAATATAGGTTTAAAGATAGCTATGCCACCCCTTTTTTTGTACCTACCGAGTTTAGCTTAAACCCTCCCGAAAACCTTAAACGCACCGTTGAGTACGATGCCAAAAACAACCGCTACATTATTAAAGAAATGCTGGGCAATAAACTATACCGCCAGCCACAGTACCTTACATTTAAAGAATACCAGCAAATAGAGCTAGAAAAAATAAAAAAAGAATATTGGGGTGGTTTAGTAACCAATGCCTCATCGCCAGCGGGTAAAAAAGGCTTGGGCGCAAGCATAAAAATTAGAAATAAAATTTTTGAAACCGTATTTGGTGGCAATACCATAAGCGTAAGCCCCCGTGGTAGTGCCGACCTTACTTTTGGTGGCCGTATAAACCGAAACGAAAACCCCCTATTTAACGAAAAACAAAGGGTACAACGAAACTTCGATTTTAACCAACGCATACAAATGAACCTAGCAGGTAAAATAGGCGAAAGGTTAAAGTTAAACTTAAATTACAGTACCGAAGCCCAGTTTGATTTCGAAAACCAAATTAAGCTAGATTTTCCGGGTAAAAAAGATGATATCCTGCAACGCTTAGAGCTAGGTGTAGTAAGTTTTCCGCTTACTACACAGTTAATTACGGGTACACAAGCCCTATTTGGGGTAAAAACACAATTACAGTTTGGCCGCTTGGGCATTACCACCTTGTTTTCGCAACAACGCTCGCAAGCCAAAGAAATTACCATTACCAATGGCTCGCAGCAAAACGAGTTTAGGATAACATCCGATGCGTATGAAGCCAACAAGCACTTTTTTTTAGCGCAATACTTTCGCAATAATTATAATAAGGCAATGGCCAACCTGCCCATTATTACCTCGGCTGTAAACATTACCAAGCTAGAAGTATGGGTAACCAATAAAACCAATAGCACCAGCGATTCGCGAGATATATTGGCTTTTATGGATTTGGGCGAAAATAGCCCACACAATACCACGCTTATTCAAGGGGGTGCTGGGTTTAGTGGTTTACCATCGGCCTTTACCGACCCTAATTTTCCTCAATTACAATCAAACAACTTATTACAAAAAATACCAGCTAACGCCCGGCTAACAAATAATAACGAAATAGATGATTTTTTTCAGAACAATAACGGCCCCGATAATTATACCAAACTTACTTATGCCCGTAAACTTACCGAAAAAGAATATACCCTTAACCCTATACTAGGTTTTATATCGTTAAACGCAGCCTTAAATACCGATGAAGTATTGGCCGTAGCCTACCGCTACACGGTAAACGGGGTAGAATACCAAGTGGGCGAGTTTTCAAACGACCGAACAGTAGATTTAGCTAGCCCAAAAGTGCTTTTTACCAAGCTATTAAAAAACCAAACCATTAAAACCAAATTGCCTATTTGGAATTTAATGATGAAAAATATTTACGCCCTTAATGCGTATGAAATAAGCCCTCAAGATTTTAAACTAAGCATTACAAGGGTTGATAACGATAAGGGAGTAGAAAACCCAGCCATAAATGAAGGAACTTTAATAGACCCTGTTAACCCTGTAAATTCCTTAAAAAGAACCAAGCTTTCGGGTAAATTATGGCTACAAGTTACCGGCCTAGATAGGATAAACCAACAGCGAGATGCAGTACCCGATGGCTATTTTGATTTTATACCTGGTGTAACCATCGACCCTACTAATGGCCGTATTATATTTCCATATATCGAACCTTTTGGTAAAGATTTAAAAGCAAAATTTAGAGAATTTGAAATCCTCCCACCAAGCCCCAATGCGGGCCCGAGCGAAAAAGCTTTAATTGATAAATACGTTTACCAGCCGCTGTACGATTCGACCCAAGCACTCGCACAGCAATTACACCCCGAACTTAACCGCTATGTGATAAAAGGAACGTACCAATCGCAGGTAAGCTCCGAGTTTCAGTTAAATGCTATCAATGTTCCCGAGGGTTCGGTAGTGGTAACTTCGGGTACTTTAAAACTGGTGGAAGGAGCCGATTATACCGTTGATTATAATGTAGGGAGGGTTAAAATTTTAAATACGGCTTTACTAAGCTCGGGGCAGCCCATAAAAATACGCTTAGAGAGCAACGAACTATTTGGCGTACAGCAAAAAACACTTTTTGGTACCCGCTTAGATTATAAAATAAGCGAAAAAATAAATTTTGGTGCTACCTATTTAAAACTTACCGAACAGCCTTTAACACCTAAAGTAAATTTTGGGGAAGAATCTGTAGCTAACAGCATTTACGGGTTTGATGTAAACTATAGTGCCAGCAGCCGGTTTTTAACCCGCATGATTGATAAATTGCCTTTTATATCCACCAAAGCCCCATCGTCGGTATCGTTTAGTGGCGAGTTTGCCAAGTTTAACCCAGGCCACCCTAAAGCCTTAAACTTTGCAGGAAATACCACAGGTGCAAGTTATATTGATGATTTTGAAGCCAGCAGATCAATTATAGATTTAAAAGCGGCTACTATGTGGCAAATATCGGGTACACCACAGTATTTTCAAGAAGCTAAATTATCCAATGATTTGGCTTATGGATTTAACCGAGCCAAGGTATCGTTTTTTAATATCGACCCACTGTTTTATAACCGATCGGGCAGCCTTACACCCGCTAATATTAGAAACAATAAAGCCGAACTATCCGACCCTTATGTGCGAGAAGTGGTAGAAACAGAGGTTTTTCCGTTTAGGCAAAACCCATCGGGTACACCATTATCATTACCTACCTTTAATGTGGCTTATTACCCTTCATTGCGTGGCCCCTATAATTTTACAGCCGCAGGCTTAAACAATAATGGCACCTTTAGCAACCCAAGGAGTAAGTGGGGCGGTATTTTTAGGCGTATTGATAACAATGATTTTGAAGCCTTAAATATTGAGTTTATTGAGTTTTGGGTGTTAGACCCCTTTATTAAAAACCCTAATGCTAGCGGTGGCGATTTATACTTTAACCTAGGAAACATATCGGAAGATGTACTGCGAGATGGCCGAAAAGCATTAGAAAACGGCTTACCCGCCGATGGCGACCCCAGCCGTACCGAGGCTACCGCATGGGGAATAGTACCCAAGCTACAGCCTATTATACAGGCATTTGATAATAACCCCGATGCCAGGCAAAAACAAGATGTGGGTATTGATGGGATAAGCAGTGCCGATGAGCGCCAAAAATTTGCAACTGTACTACAACCCATTGTGGCACAATTAAACCCCCAAGCCGCCGCACAATTAAATGCCGACCCCGCATCAGATGATTATACTTATTTTAGAGGGCCACAGCTTGATCAACAAAATGCTGGCATATTAAAACGCTACGAAAACTTTAATGGTACCGAAGGAAACTCGAAAACTGCCCAACAATCAACCAACGAACTAGGTATCGAAAACTCGGCAGCAACCGCCCTGCCCGATGGCGAAGATTTGAATAGGGATAATAACCTTACCCGATCAGACGAATATTACCAATACAAGGTAAGCATGCGCCCTCAAGATTTAGAAGTAGGTAAAAACAATGTTGTAGATAAAATTACCTCAACGATAAAACTGGTTGACGGTAGCTCGCAAAGTGCCACTTGGTACCAATTTAGAGTACCCATAGCACAATACAACGATAAAATAGGAAACATACAAGATTTTAGGTCGATACGTTTTATGCGGATGTTTATGACCGATTTTGACGAAACTACCATACTCCGTTTTGCAAGGTTACAACTTATACGGGGCGAATGGCGTAGGTATAATGCCGAAAAAAGCATCTCCAAAGAAATTAAAGACCCTGGCACTTCGGGTATTGATAACTCGTTGCTTGATGTAGGTGTAGTAAATATCGAAGAAAACGGGTCCAAAACACCTATTCCTTATGTAGTGCCCCCTGGTATTTTACGTGAAAAAGATTTTTCGAACTTTAGGGGCGAAAGCCGCCAAAACGAGCAGTCGCTATTGCTAAAAGTACAAAACCTACAAGATGGTTACTCGCGGGCGGCTTACAAAACTACTATCAACGATTTTAGGTCGTACAAACGCTTACAAATGTTTATCCACGCCGAAGGCCAGCAGCTTAGAGATGGCGAAGTAAATGCTTTTTTACGTGTAGGAACCGATTATCAAGATAACTATTACGAGTACAATATCCCGCTAAGGGTAACCCAACAAGGCACCCGCGACCCAGAGCTAATATGGCCAGCCCAAAACCGTATGGAAATTGAATTTAAACAATTTCAACTAGCTAAAACAGCCCGTAATGCGGCAATAATTAGAGGCGAACACTCGTCGGTAAATGATCCTTTTCTTTACCAAATAGATGGCAAAAACAGCATAATTATTAAAGGCCAGCCCGATTTAAGTAAGGTACGTACCATAATGCTTGGGGTGCGCAATCCCAAAGCAAATACCATTTTAAACAATGATGATGGCCTGCCTAAAACCGCCGAAGTATGGTTTAACGAATTGCGGGTAACCGATTTTGACGAACGAGGTGGCTGGGCTGCTACTGCCCGCATGAATGCCCAACTGGCCGATTTTGGCGATATTACCGTATCGGCAAACCAAACATCTATTGGCTTTGGCTCGCTAGAGCAAAGGGTAAGCGAAACCAAACGATCCGAAGATAAATCAATTGATGTGGCTACAAGCCTCGAACTAGGCAAGTTTTTCCCCGATAAGGTAGGTATAAAATTACCTGTTTCGGCAAACTACTCGAACCAAGTAAGTACGCCACAATTTGACCCTAAACAACCCGATATTGAGCTAAAAACCGTACTAAGCTCCTTACCCGCCGAACAGCAAAAAGAGATATTGGAGTATTCGCAAAATGTAGCTGTACGCAAAAGCATCAACTTTACCAATATACGCAAAATTAAAACCGACCCTAATGCCAAATCGCACTTGTGGGATATAGAAAACCTTAATGCCAGCTATTCGTACAACGAGTTTAAACAAAAAGATTTTATCACCAAAAGCAACTTCCAAAAAAATTATAGAGCCGCACTGGGCTATAATTATAATTCGACGGCCAAATTTTACTCGCCATTACAAAAAAGAATTAAAAACAATATGCTGGCTTTGTTGCGTGATTTTAATTTTAACCTTTTGCCATCGGTGCTTAATTTCAGAATCGAGCTAGACAGGCTGTACTCCGAAAACTCGTTGCGCAACAATAACGACCCCACTAACTTTATCCCAGTAAATACCACTTTTAATAAAAACTTTATTATTAACCGTTTATATGGTATAAGTTGGGATTTATCAAAATCGCTAAAATTAGATTTTAATGCTACCAACCTAGGTGTGGTTGATGAACCCGAAGGCCGTATAACAGGCCTAAAAAGAGATACGCTATGGCAAAATTTACAAAAACTAGGCCGCACAACCGATTATAACCACACCATTAATTTAAGCTATACCGTACCCTTAAATAAAATACCGTACTTAAACTTTATTAGCTTAATTACCCGTTACCAAACCAGTTTTAACTGGCGTAGCGAGCCTTTAATAACCCTAGTGGACCCCGCTATTAATTTTGGTAACACGGTACAAAACCAACGTACCATACAGTTTAATCCCACTTTAAACTTGGTAAACCTGTACGATAAATTTCCGTTTTACAAGCGTTTAAACACCATTGATTCGACCAAAAAAACTACCCTAGCCCAAAGTGTTTTAAAAGTGTTGCTAAGTTTTAAAAATATAGGTGGTTCGTACACCAAAAACGAAGGCACATTTTTACCAGGCTATTTACCCCGAACCAAAATTTTGGGTTATGATTTTGACGCCAGTGCACCAGGCATAGGGTTTTTATTAGGCTCGCAAAACGATATACGAGGCAAAGCATTAGCAAATGGCTGGATAACTACCGATATCTTACAAAATCAGTTATATGTAAACACCCTTGATAGCAAGTTAAATTTACGAGGAACGCTAGAGCCCTTTACCGATTTACGCATCGAGCTTACGGCATTTAGAAACGAAACCAAAAATTATTCTACCAATTTTAGGTTTGATGATAGCAATAAACAGTTTGCTAATTTAAGCCCAATAACTACAGGAAGTTTTAGTGTTTCGTTTATTGCATTAAACACGGCATTTAAAGATAAAAACGCCGATAAGCTCTCATCTGTTTTTCAAGCGTTTTTGGACAATCGCGAAATTATTTCTAAACGCCTGGGCCAGCAAAATCCCAACAGTAACCCTAGTAACGATACTTATGCCGATGGTTATGGCAAAAACTCGCAAGATGTATTGGTGCCAGCTTTTATAGCCGCTTATAAAGGAAAAAACGCAAGCAAATCGAGCCTTAATAATTTCCCTAGCATACCTTTACCTAACTGGCGCCTTACTTATAATGGCTTATCTAAACTCTCCTTTTTTAGCGAGCTTTTTACTTCAATTGATATTACACACGGCTATACATCAACTTATAATGTAAACTCGTTTAATACCTTGATACGCTATAACGAAACCAATGGTGCGGCAAGCGTAAGGGATGTAAACAATAATTTTTTACCAAAATATCAGTTTTCGCAAGTAACAATTTTTGAGCAATTTGTACCCTTGCTAGGTATTGATGTAAGGATGAAAAACAATGTTACCACTAACCTCGAGTACCGAAAATCGCGAAGCCTAAGTTTTGGTATTAGCAATAGCCAGCTGGCACAGCAAAATGATGAAGCTGTTGTAATTGGGTTTGGGTACCGCACCGCTAATTTCCGTTTCCCGTTTGGGATTTTAAAAGGCGTAACTTTAAAAAACGACCTTAATTTTAAATTAGATATTGCCATACGGGATAATAAAACAGTAATTTACAGGGCCGATACCAAGGAAGCCGAAATATCAACAGGGTCAAAAAATATAACCTATCGCCCAAGTATTGATTATGTAATTAACCAGCGATTTAATGTACGCTTGTTTTACGATACCAATATTACCAAACCTTATACCTCGCAAACATTTATAACCGCATTTAGTAATTTTGGTATAAACCTTAAGTTTACGATACAGTAAACGGCGTTTCTCTAATTTTTTTTAGCGTGTTTTATAATCGGCTATGTTTATAAAGGCATCGCAAAAGCCATATTCGATGGTTTGATTAGAGCATATAATGGTAATGCGGCCAGTGCTAAATTGTGTAACCATATCTAGGTACCATTGTATGCCTTGGGTATCTAAATTAGAGGTAGGCTCGTCCAGTAATAAAATGGGGGTATCGGCACAAAATGATAGGGCTAGTTTTACCCTTTGTTTCATCCCCGACGAGAAATATTTGATTGCTTTATGCTGGCTTTGCTGCATCCCCAAAAGGGAAATAATGCCTTCGTTATCTAAGTTTTTTACCCTTTTTTTAAATTTAAAATGAAAATCTAATACCTCGGTTAACGAAAATTCTTCTATCAACTCCAGGTAAGGTGCGGCTAGGCTAAGGTATTGGTAATAATTTTCGGCGGCTATTATTTGGCTATTGAGGGTGTAAACCAATGCCCCTTGGGAGGGGGTTAGGGCACCCGAAATTACTTGTAACAGGGTTGATTTTCCCGAGCCGTTTATACCCAATAGGGCATATTTTTTGTTTGGCTGGAAAGTATAATGTACGTTTTTAAAAATCCACTCGTGGTTAAACCTGCGGCCAATGTTTTGCAAGTGAATTTCCATAACGTTTTTTATCAGGAGTTTCCAAAACTTTTCATTACGCCACGGTTAGAGTTTCGGATAAAATTTATAATTTCATCACGCTCTTCGGTGGGTTTAAACTCGGCTTCTATGGTATCAAGGGCTTTGGTTACGTTGTTATGTTTTACAAATAGCACACGGTAAATTTCTTGTATTTCGTTAATTTTTTCGGAGGTAAAGCCTCTTCGGCGTAAGCCTACAGAATTTATACCTGCATAGGCTAATGGTTCGCGGGCAACTTTTACATAAGGAGGGATATCTTTACGTACCAATGAACCGCCCGTTACAAAGGCGTGTGAGCCTACGTTACAAAATTGGTGTATGGCTACCATACCAGCAAGTACTACGTTATCGCCTATGGTAATGTGCCCTGCCAGGGTGGTATTGTTAGAAAAAATACAGTTATTGCCCACTTCGCAATCGTGTGCTACGTGGCAGTAGGCCATTAGCAAACAGTTTTGGCCTACTTTGGTTTCCCATTTATCGGATGTTCCTCGGTTAATGGTTACGTACTCTCTGATGGTGGTATTATCGCCAATAATGGCTAGGGTATCTTCGCCTTTATATTTTAAATCTTGCGGGATGGCTGATATTACTGCTCCCGGAAAAATTTTACAATTTTTACCTATTCGGGCACCATCCATAATGGTAACATTGGAGCCTATCCAGGTGCCTTCGCCAATTTCTACGTTTTTATGTATTACGGTAAAGGGGTCTATTACAACACTATTAGCAATTTTTGCTTGTGGGTGTATGTATGCTAAGGGTTGTATCATACTGTTGTTTCGCTTTCTTTATATCTTGATATTTGTGCCATCATTTCGGCTTCTACTACAATTTTTTCGCCTACCATGCCTACGCCTTTCATTTGTGCAATTCCTCGGCGTATGGGTTCCATTAAATCGCACCTAAAAACAATTACATCGCCGGGTAGCACTTGGGCTCTAAATCTTACTTTATCTATTTTAAGGAAGTAGGTAAGGTAGTTTCGAGGGTCGGGTACGGTGCTTAGTACTAAAATACCACCTGTTTGTGCCATTGCTTCAATTTGTATTACGCCGGGCATTACGGGTGCATCTGGAAAATGGCCGATGAAATAGTTTTCATGCATGGTTACGTTTTTTACACCTACTACATGGGTTTTGGATAGTTCGAGTATTTTATCGATAAACAAAAACGGAGGCCTATGTGGCAAAATATCCATTATTTGCATAATATCGTATAGTGGTTTTACTGATGGGTCGTAAAGGTGTTGTATTTTCTTTTTCTTATCTTTTTTTATGGCTGCTTTTATTTTTTTGGCAAAGGCAATATTGGCGGCATGGCCTGGGCGGGCTGCCATAATATGGCCTTTTATGGGTGTGCCTATTAGGGCCAAATCGCCAATCATATCTAAAAGCTTGTGGCGGGCGGGTTCGTTTTGGTAGCGTAGTTCGATGTTGTTTAGGATACCTTCTTTGGCTACTTGTATATCTTCGCGGTTAAATGCTTTGGCAAGGTCTTTTAGTTCGTTATCATCAATTTCGTGGTCCACAATTACAATGGCGTTGTTAATATCGCCACCTTTTATTAAATCGTGTTTTAATAGCATTTCTAACTCATGCAAAAAAACAAAGGTGCGGCATGATGCTATTTCTTGTTTAAAATCGCTAACGGAGGTGATGGTGGCATGCTGGCTACCTAACACGGGCGAATTATAATCAACCATGCAGGTAAAGCGGTAATCGTCTAGTGGCATGGCTACCATATCCACTTTTCTGTCGGTTTCGGAGTAATGGATATTATGCGGTATTTGAAAATATTCTCGGTCGGTATCTTGGTTTAAAAATCCTACCGAATCTAGCATTTGTACAAAGGTTATGGCACTACCATCTAAAATAGGTACTTCGCCACCATCTAATTCTATTAATACATTATCAACCTCGCAGCCTACTAGGGCGGCCAAAACATGTTCTACGGTGCTTACACTTGCGCCGTTTTGTGATAGGGTTGTACTGCGTGAGGTATCGGTTACATTATCTACATCGGCATCAATAATGGGTTGGCTGGGTAAATCTATTCTTTTAAATTTATAACCATGGTTGTCGGGTGCAGGTTTAAATGTCATGGTTACAGCTACTCCTGTATGTAAGCCTAGGCCGCTTACCGATACTTCTGATTTTATTGTTCTTTGTTTCAAATTCATTATTGTAGTGCTTAAAGCAATATTAATCATTGCTTTGAGGTTTTAGTTTATTAATTGTTTTTTCTATTTCAAATATTCTTTTGTCTAGCTCGGGTAATCGGTTCGTTATGGCTAATGATTTAAGGTGATGGGTAAGTGGTGTTACAAACATACCGCCCCATTTTTTTCCTTCTTCTACAATAGTACGATTTATCCCTGATTTTGCTTGTATTTGTGTTCCTTTTGCTATCGAAATATGGCCTACTATGCCTACTTGCCCGCCTATTACGCAGTTTTCGCCAATTTTGGTACTGCCCGATATCCCCGAAAGGGAGGCTATAACGGTATTGTTGCCTATTTCTACATTATGTGCTACTTGGATTAGGTTATCTAGTTTTACACCTTTTTTTATAATGGTGGAGCCCATGGTGGCCCTATCAATGCAGGTATTGGCGCCTATTTCTACATCGTTTTCGATAATAACGTTACCTATTTGGCTAATTTTGGTGTATGAACCATCTTTTTGAGGGGCGAAACCAAAGCCATCGCTGCCTACCACACTATTGGCATGTATAATTACTTGGTTGCCTATTACACAATCGTGGTAAATTTTTACGCCCGAAAATAGGGTGCAGTTATTGCCAACGGTTGTATTATCGCCTATGTAGGTGTGTGGATAAATTTTGGTAGAATTGCCTATCACAGCATCTACACCAATATATGCGAATGCGCCAATATATACTTCGGTACCAATTTTGGCGCTGGGGTGTATAAAGCTAGGTTCTTCTATCCCTGTTTTATTTAATTTAAGGGTGTTGTATTTATCTAAAAGTACCGAAAAAGCGCTGTAAGCATCAGCAACTCGAATAAGTGTTGCGGTAATAGCTTTATCAAGTACTAAGGTATCGTTTACAATAACTACCGATGCTTTGGTAGTATATAAAAAAGGCTCGTATTTGGGGTTTGCTAAAAAGGATAAATCCCCAGCTTGGGCGTCTTCGATTTTAGCTAAAGCCGAAACCACACTGTTGGGCTTGCCTTCGAGGGTACCATTTATAAGCTGGCAAATTTCGTTTGCGGTAAATTGCATTCGGTAAAATTAATGGTTAATATTAAATGAACAAATTGTTAGCACAAATAGCAACATAAACTTTTATATTTTAGTATAACAAAGTATGTTTTTTGTTACCGATTTTGCCAATGCGTCTAAAAAAGAATTGTCCGAAGCTAGGGTAATATCTTGTAAATCATTGTTTTTCATAAGTATATTGATGTTGCCTACTGTGGTGTTGTAAGCAATGTTATTTATGGTATCGGTAAATATAAAGTAGGAGCTATCATCTTCGCTAATGTTAAATTTTTGTACTATGTGTTGTGTTAAGGCTTTTATTTTATGCTTATCGGGTTGTTTGTTTGATATTTCTACTTTATACAGCTGCCTTTGGGTTAAACTAGTACATAGGGTACTTAAAATAAAATCGGGATGCTGGCACCATACTTTTATGCTTGCCATTACATCGCTATCGTCTAATTGTACAAAGTTATTGAGGTGTACTTGCTGCTGGTAAAAATCGGTATGGCTAATTTTATTATACAAAAAATGTTTAAAAATAGGTGTGGCAAACAACTCAACACCTGTATTGGCAAGCTCGCGGGCTCGGTTTAAAATTTTAACCAACATTTGCTCGGCAGCAATAACGGTTTTGTGTAAATATACTTGCCAGTACATTAGCCGCCTAGCAATTAAAAATTTTTCGATCGAGTAAATGCCTTTTTCTTCCACTACCAAGTTTCCGTTTTTAATATTTAGTAGTTTAATAATCCTATCGGAGCTTACCATGCCTTCGGTAACGCCACTAAAAAAACTATCTCGGTTTAAATAATCTAGCCTATCTAAATCTAACTGCCCAGCTATAAGTTGATACAAAAACTTTTTTTTGTAAGTATTATTAAATATTTGCATGGCCAAAGCAAGTTTTCCATCTAAATCCTCATTAATTTTAGCCATTAATAATTTACCTATTTGCTCATGAGAAATGCCTTGTACAATGGTGTGTTCCAAAGCATGCGAAAAAGGGCCATGCCCAATATCATGTAATAATATAGCAATACAGGCGGCCTCGGTTTCGGCTAGGGTTATGGTATGTCCTTTATTTTGAAGGTGTTCGATAGCTAGTTGCATTAAGTGCATGGCACCCAAGGCATGGTGAAAACGGGTATGTAAAGCCCCTGGGTACACCAAATGCGTCATCCCTAATTGCTTAATATATCTTAAACGTTGAAAATAAGGGTGTTCTATAATATCAAAAATTAAAGAGGTTTTGATACTAATAAAACCATACACTGGGTCGTTAATTATTTTATTCTTATTCAATATAGTACTTAAATTAGGAGGCGCAAGTTTTGTTAACTAACTTACCCGATTTATAACTCACAATTTTTTAAAATTGTAAATAAATTTAAAATTACAGTTTTATCTGATATATCTAAAACTAAAAATGATGCAAAATACCAATATACTTTGGGCCGATGACGAAATCGATTTATTAAAACCCCATATACTGTTTTTAAACGATAAAGGATACCACATAGCTACCGCCACAAATGGGAACGATGCCTTAGAGATTTTTAAAACCAAAGATTTCGACCTTGTGTTTTTGGATGAAAATATGCCAGGCCTTACAGGCTTAGAAACCCTTACCGAAATTAAAAATATAAACCCCGATGTGCCCGTGGTAATGATTACCAAAAGTGAAGAAGAATACTTGATGGAGGATGCAATAGGTTCCAAAATAGATGATTACTTAATTAAACCCGTAAACCCCAAACAAATTTTATTAACCATAAAAAAATTAATAGATAACAAACGATTGGTAAGCGAAAAAACATCAATGGCTTACCAGCAAGATTTTAGAACCCTTGGGATGACCTTAAATGATAACCTTACTTACCAAGAATGGATTGATGTGTATAAAAAATTAGTTTTTTGGGAGCTGGAGCTGGAGCAACTAGAGGATGCAGGTATGCGTGAAATTATTACCATGCAAAAAGCCGAAGCCAATATGCAGTTTTGTAAGTTTATCGAAAAAAATTATTTGGGCTGGATAAAAAATCAAGATACGGCACCCACATTATCGCACCAGTTATTTAAAAAGAAAGTTTTTCCCTTGCTTAGCCCAAACGTTCCTGTTTTTTTTATTTTGATAGATAATTTAAGGTACGATCAATGGAGGATTATTAACCCCATTATTACCGAATATTTTAGGCTCGAGGAAGAAGATATTTATTATAGCATATTGCCCACAGCAACCCAATATGCCCGAAACGCAATTTTTTCGGGTTTAATGCCTTCCGAAATGGAAACACGGTTTCCCGATAAGTGGCAAAACGATGAAGAAGAAGGCGGGAAAAATTTACACGAAGCCTATTTTTTTGACGACCAAATTAAACGGATGCTACGCAAAGATATTAAACACTCGTACCATAAAATTTTAACATTCGACCAAGGTAAAGACCTCAACGATTCGTTAAACAACCTAATGGATAACGAACTAAATGCCATTGTGTATAATTTTGTAGATATGCTTTCGCATGCCCGTACCGATATGCAAATGATACGCGAACTGGCCAATGACGATGCAGCATACCGTTCGTTAACCTTATCGTGGTTCGAGCATTCGCCACTTTTAGAACTACTAAAAAAACTTTCGCAAAAAAAAGTACGTGTAGTAATTACCACCGACCACGGTACCATTAGGGTAAAAAGCCCTAGTAAAGTAATAGGCGATAGAAACACCAACGCTAACTTACGGTATAAACAGGGTAAAAATTTAAACTTTATAGCCAAAGATGTGTTTCAAATAAAAAACCCACACGATGCACTATTGCCCAAATTACATGTAAGCTCAAGCTATATTTTTGCCAAAGAAGATACTTATTTTGTTTATCAAAACAATTATAACCAGTTTGTTAATTATTATAACGAAACTTTTCAGCATGGGGGCATTTCTTTGGAAGAGGTAATTATACCCATTGCAACGTATAAAAATAAGTAAGTTTTATGGATTTGATAATCGAAAACGAAACCCAATTACGGGCAGCCGCCCAGCAACTATTACAATATGCACAAACACACAAAGTTTTTGTGCTATATGGCGAAATGGGCGCAGGTAAAACCACACTTATTACACATTTATGCGCTTGCTTAGGAGTGCAGGGGCATACCTCTAGTCCTACTTTTGCTATCGTAAACGAATACCATACGGCACAAAACACTGTTTTTCATTTCGATTTTTACAGGCTTAAAAACCAAGTTGAGGCCTTAGATTTAGGCTACGAAGAATATTTTTATTCGGGAGCTTATTGTTTTATAGAATGGCCCGAAAAAATACCCGATTTACTGCCTAGCAATTACCTTAAAATACAAATTAATGTGCAGGATAATAACCTAAGGATATTAACGGTAAGCAAAATTATGGGTAATTAACTAAAGTTAGTGAGCTAATAAATAGATTAATAATAACTTAATGCCATTTTTTATAACCAGCTACTAGTAAAACGCATACAATTGCATTAACAAAAAACACAAGCCGCCTCCACATTATTTTTACATGGGCTGTTGGTACAATGCACAGGTAAATACTATCTTAGTAATTTATAAACAAGTAGCACAGGATGAAGCGATATTTTTACTTACGGTTATGTGAAAACGTGGGGTATCCCCCTTGTTAACTCAATGAAAACTAAGCCTAAAAAAATGATAACTGCCAACATGAAAATAACTCGAACTTGACGAAAATGAAAAAAATAATTTTAATAACTTTAACACTGGCCGTAACTTTTTGTCTTGGATTTGCTTTTAAAACAATTACAACAAAATCAAATAACAATAATAAAATGAAAAAAGTAACAGGAATTGGAGGCGTTTTTTTTAAATGCAAAGACCCCAAAAAAGTAACCGAATGGTATCAGAAACACCTTGGTTTAGAAACTAATCCATACGGTGCAACATTTGAGTGGTATGAAAGCCCAAACAGTACAAAGAAAGCCCAAACACAATGGACGCCTTTTGCCGAAACCACAAAATACTTTGAGCCTTCTAAACAGGATTTTATGATAAATTATAGGGTTCAAAACTTGGAAGCACTTGTTGAAGAGCTAAAAAAAGAAGGGGTAACCATTGTGGACAAAATTGAAACGTTTAACTATGGTAAGTTTGTACATATTCTTGATTCAGAAGGTAACAAAGTTCAATTATGGGAGCCTATTGATTAAATAACAGGATGTTAGGTTTCGTAAAGATTTCGATTTTTTTAATGTAAGCCAACAAAAAAAGCCATTTCTGTTAAAGAAATGGCTTTTTTAATGTTTATTACCTTCAATCTACATTGTCATGCAAAAAGGAATTGTTTGGCCGTATTTCCGTTTGTCCATCCTCTAGCGAAAGCGTAAAACGAGAAACTATTGATTCCGAGGAGTGGGGAACATTATCCATAAGCATTTGCTTACGCTTATAGGCTGGTTCGTTTTCCATTTCTTGTAAACCATTGCTGGTGCGCAGTTTCATGCTTAAATCTTTTAAACGTAAAATACGTTCTTTCGATTTTCGCAATTGTTCTTCCATCGATTCGTCGTTTTTATGCGCATCTACATCCACCAATTCTGGTGTTTCGGCAACGGGCGCAGCGGGTATAAATAACGGCGTAGCAAATTCCGATTCCGAAATTTTAACATCAAACTTTAAAGCCGATGGTTCTTCGATTTCGGTAGGGGCTTCTTCTTTTTCTTCCTCTACCAATTGGTGTTTAATTATATCTTCACCAATATATTTGGTATCGCTTATCGAAGTGTTTTTTTCTTTTGTAGCGAGGGTGTGGCCAAATAAGTCAATCTGTTGCTTATCTTCTTTTTTAGGCACAGGCTGGGTATGTTCGGCAAGGGGTTTAATAAAATTATTGCTTGCTTGTAAAACATTGGCAACAGGTTTTATCAATGGGTTTTCGGCGTTTAGGTATTGTTTTACGGGTACGCTTTGGCGGGTTTGTTCGCGTTCTTCTTTGGTTTGAAAACCGGTAGCAATAATGGTTACCGATATTTTTTCGCCAAGGTTTTCATCACTACAATTTCCCCATATTAAATCGGCCGATAGGCCTGCTTGTTCCTGTATAAAATCGGTAATAATGCTTACCTCATCCATGGTAACTTCTTTGGTGCCCGAGCTAATGTTTAACAAAATATAGCTTGCGCCTTCAATCTCGTTATCTTTTAATAATGGGGATGATAGCGCACCTTTTACAGCTTTAAATGCCCGTTCTTCGCCTTCGGCCGAAAAACTTCCCATAATAGATACACCACTATCTTTCATTACGGTGCGAACATCCTTAAAATCAACGTTGATATAGCCTGGTAGGGTTATAATTTCGGCAATGCCCTTGGCGGCGGTAGTTAAAATATCATCGGCCTGGCCAAATGCCGAGCCTAGGGTGAGGTTACCAAAAATCTCGCGAAGGCGATCGTTAGAAATTACAAGGTACGAATCTACATTTTTCTTCAGCTCTTCCAGCCCATCTTCGGCCTGCATTTTACGGCGTTTTCCTTCGAACGAAAAGGGCGTAGTAATAATGGCTACTGTTAGTATATCTAGTTCGCGGGCGGCTTTAGCAATAATTGGGCTTGCGCCTGTGCCTGTGCCGCCGCCCATACCTGCGGTTATAAACAGCATTCGGGTATTGCTACCCAGCATATCTTTTATATCGTCAATATTTTCGATGGCCGAGTTTTTACCCACTTCGGGTATCGAACCTGCGCCCATTCCCTCGGTTAAGCTAGCACCTAATTGTACCTTATTGGGTATAGGGCTTAGCTCTAATGCCTGTGCATCGGTGTTACAAATAATAAAATCTACACCGGCTATGCCTTGCCTATACATGTGGTTTACGGCATTGCCACCGCCACCGCCTACACCTATTACTTTAATAATAGATGATTTTTCTTTTAGCATTTCAAACTTCATATACTTAATATTCAGTTTTTTAAATTAATTTACACTTAGGTTAATATGTATTGTAATGATATAACTTTTTCCACAATCGTTTTCCACAAATGTTAGTCTGTTGAAAAATAAAAAATGTTGATAACTTAATTTCCTGAGCAGTTAAACATGTAACTAACTAGCTTCAATTGTTATATATAATGTATTTTTTAAAAATTATAATTTGGGCGTTTTAACACGCTTTCCACTATATCTTTTTTTTATTGCCCCCCATTTGCCAATTGCCCAAGATGGGGGGCAATAAAAAAAAGGATGCCGTTGCAATCGTTAACGCACCTAAACGATGTAAAACCATAACGCTTATATCTCTCAATAATCATCAAATTCACGCTTTCAATTACTTTAAAAAATCAGTATCGCTAATATCGTCTTTAATAAATTTTTTGCTTCCCTCAATTATTGAAGCGAATAAGCCTTTTGATTTTGTAGGCTCGGCACTAATTTTAGTTTGCTTTGCTGTGGTGTTATCTTTAAGCATTTCGTCTTCTATTTTTTGGATGCCTTTCATCAGCAAACCAATACCTGTGGCATACATGGGGCTTTTTAAATCTTCATATACATTTTTAGGCAGGGCTTCGTTTTTGGCCAAATGTTCGGTAGGGTAACCCACCCTACAATCGAAACCTGTAATAAATTCCACCAATTGGGTAACATGTTTTAGCTGCGCCCCACCACCTGTAATTACAATGCCGCCTATGAGTTTATTTTCGTAGTTGGACGATTTTATTTCGTAATACACATGTTCGATAATTTCTTCCATGCGGGCTTGTATTACATTGGCAAGGTTTTTTATCGATATTTCTTTGGGTTCGCGGCCACGCAAGCTGGGTACGCATACAATTTCGTTGTCTTTATTTTCATCGGCCAGGGCCGAACCAAATTTAACTTTTAGCAGCTCGGCTTGGTTACGCATAACGGCGCAGCCTTCTTTAATATCTTCGGTAATGCTATTGCCTCCAAAAGGAATTACTGCCGTATGGCGGATAATACCTTCGTGAAAAATAGCTACATCGGTAGTGCCACCGCCTACATCCACCAATACTACGCCAGCTTCTTTTTCTTCGTCGCTTAATACCGATTCGGACGATGCCAAAGGTTCTAATATCAAATCCTGTGTTTCTAAATCGGCATTGGTAACGCATTTCATAATATTTTTAATGGCGGTAACTTGTCCAGTAATAATATGAAAATTAGCTTCGAGCCTAACACCTGCCATGCCAATTGGATCCTTTACACCAGGTTCATTATCTACGGTAAACTCTTGCGGAAGCACATGAATAATTTCTTCGCCGGGGTTCATGGCTAGTTTAAACATATCGTCGATTAGGCGGTCGATATCTTTTTTGCAAATTTCGGAGCTTAAATCTTTACGGGTTAATATGCCTCGGTGTTGTAGGCTTTTAATATGCTGCCCAGCAATACCTACGCTTACCACTCTAATATCCACATTTGATTGTGCACTGCCTTCTTTTACAGCATCTACAATGCCTTTTACAGTTTTTGCAATGTTAGATACTACGCCACGGGTTACCCCAGCCGATTCGGCTTTGCCCAAGCCCAGTACCTCTATTTTACCGTACTCGTTTCGGCGGCCTACAATTACGCATATTTTGGTAGTACCAATATCCAACCCAACTACTATGGGCGAATTTTTACCTTGTTTTGTGATGCCTTTTTCCATTTTTTATAGCATTTTTTTTATTGAATCTTTTACAATTTTTTTAATCGTTTTTTGAATTAAACTATCGGCAACTGCCGTTTTTAAGGTGTCGGGTTTATGATATAAGGTATCTCGTTTTTCGCATACAATTTGCCCTTTATAACTTAGGTTAATGCTGCTGTAAGTTTGCCAGCCTACCTTGGGCATGGCTTTTTTATAAAATATATATAGGTTTTTAAATTTATTGCTTAGGCTATCGGCATTGCCTAAAATAATTTTTTGGTTGCCTAAACGGGGTACAAGTTCAATAACGTTATTTTGTGTTACATACACTTGCTCTATCTGCTCGTTCCATAAAGTATCGGTAGCAATAAAATGGGCAATGGCAAATACGCTTTTGCCCATCGGGGTTTTTAGCGTATCTATTTTACCATTAAATGCTTCGTTAATAGCCCCATTGGCTACCAAAACCCTGGCGGTATAATGGCTTGATAGTGGTATTTTTAACCCTTGGGCATCTACATAAAAATCTTGCCCTGCGGTGTTAAATATGCGCAATATGGGTTCACGTTGTGTGATTTCGGCGTGTAGCGTACCTTCCATATCGGCGTAAACTTTGGCAAACAGTATAAAAGGATTTGCTTTTAGTTTATCCTCTAGGTTTTGGATATTGATATAACGTAACCTTTTACCCACCAATTGTTTGTTATTGGCGTTTAAAATTTCGTCAACCTCGGCTTGTTCAATAAAAAACTGGTTGCCGGGCAATAGTACTTTTACTGTTTTGCAGGTTAATTCGGTTTTTTGGGTTTCGATAAAACTCATTAGCACCAACAATCCCGATAGGCTAATTGCCCACGCAAAAGTGTTAAATACCAAACGCCAGTTTATTTTTTTAAGCATCTTTTAAACTGTTAAGTAAAGGTAAAACCAAGGTATCAATATCGCCAGCACCTACGGTTAATAGTAGTTGGGGCTGTTTGTTTTTTATATAATCTAGGGCTTGTTGTTTACTGCAAATTTGCTTTTTATTTAGGGTAATTTTATCTAACAACATTTGGCTATTTACGTTTTTTATCGGCAGCTCGCGGGCTGGGTAAATATCTAACAATACCAAATCATCGGCAGTGCTTAAAACGTGTGCAAAGGCATCGGCAAAATCCCGGGTACGGGTAAATAAATGTGGCTGAAAAATTACGGTTAATTCCTTATCGGGATATAAGGTTTTTATCGCTGTAAAGCAAGCCTTTAACTCTTCGGGGTGGTGGGCATAATCGTCCACATATATTTTATTAGCTTTAAGCTGATACTCGAAACGCCTTTTTACCCCCTTAAATGAGTGTAATGCTTCACGAATTCGGTTTACATCAATATCCATTAAAAGTGCTACTTGTATGGCAGCAACGGCGTTTTCGATATTGTGCTGGCCAGGCAAACCTAAAATTAAGCCTTCTAATTGTAGGTTTTGATTTTTAAAATCGAACACAAATGCACCGTTTTCTATACGAATATTATAGGCTTGGGCATCGGCTTTGCCAATAATTGAATAGGTTGTGCCTGTGCTTACATCGAGCCCCAGCTTGGCAATTAAGGTACCATCGGGTTTTATTTGCGAGGCAAATAATTGGAACGATTGCACCAAGTGGCTTTCATCGCCATAAATATCCAGGTGGTCGGCATCCATTGATGTTATAATGGCAATATCGGGATGTAGGGTAAGGAAAGACCTATCGTATTCATCGGCTTCCACAACCAAAACATGGTTATCGCCAAACAGCACATTGGTATTGTAATTGCTGCTTATGCCCCCCAAAAATGCCGAACAATTATTGCCCGAACTTTGTAAAATATGTGCTATTAAACAACTGGTGGTGGTTTTGCCGTGTGTGCCTGCCACAGCAACGGTAAACATACCTTTGGATAATATGCCTAAAACCTGCGAACGTTTTTGCAGCTCGAACCCGTTTTGTTTAAAATAATTTAAAATGGGCGAGTTTGCGGGTATGGCTGGGGTGTAAATAATTAAGGTGTTAGGCGTGTTTACCGTAAACGCTTGCGGAATTTTATCAACGCTATCATCGTAATTTACCGTCATACCTTCGGCAATTAAAGCCAAGGTTAAGGGTGTTTCGGTTTTATCGTAACCGCACACTTGGCAACCAATGTGGTGAAAGTAGCGAGCAAGTCCGCTCATACCTATGCCACCTATACCTACTAAATAAACTTTTTGTATATCGGCTAGTATCATATTTTATGGGCTAGTTTAAATATTTGTTTGGCAATATCCGTATCGGCATTGGGCAAGGCCAATTGGGCAATATTGTTGCTTAGGCTTTGCATTAGTTTGCTATCGTTTAATAGTTTTATAGCGGTATCAACTAAATCGGTTTCGGCATTTTTATCGGTTACCAAAAGGGCGCAATTTTTATCAATTAATGCGTTGGCGTTTTTGGTTTGATGGTCTTCGGCCACGTTAGGCGATGGCACTAAAATTACAGGTTTTTGTACCATACACAGTTCGGCAATGGTGCCTGCACCAGCTCTCGAAATAATCACATCGGCGGCAGCGTAGGCAAAATCCATGCGGTTTAAAAACTCGTAAATTTTTATGCCAGCATCTTTACTTCGGTTGCCGTATTGTTCAATAATTCCCTTGTAATAGTATTTACCTGTTTGCCATATTAGCTGTATATGGTTTTCTTCGAGCTTGGCTAACCCTGCTAATATGGTTTTGTTTAGCGTACCAGCGCCTAGGCTTCCGCCAGTAAGTAGTATGGTTTTTTTTATCGGCGATAAGCCAAAATATTGTAAAGCTTCGTTTCGTTTACCTTCAATAGCTACCGATGCTTGCCTAATAGGGTTGCCTGTTTTTATAATTTTACTGGCTGGGAAAAAGGCTTCCATCCCATCAAAAGCTACACATATTTTACTGGCTTTTTTACCTAAATATTTATTGGTAATGCCTGCATACGAGTTTTGTTCTTGTATTAAAATAGGCACATTTTTTAACGATGCCGCATACAATAAAGGCCCCGATGCGTAGCCGCCTACACCTACCACCACATTGGGCTTAAAGTTTTTAATAATGGTGCTGGCATGTAACACACTTTTTAATACCTTAAACGGAAGGGCTAAATTTTTTAATAAATTATTACGCTGAAAACCTTTAATATCTAAACCAATAATTTGATAGCCTGCGGCGGGTACTTTATCCATCTCCATTTTGCCCAGTGCACCTACAAAAAGTATTTGGGTGCGGCTATCTATTTGGCGCAAAGCATTGGCAATAGCAATAGCAGGGAAAATATGCCCCCCAGTGCCGCCGCCGCTAATGATAATTCGTTTTGCTGTTTCCATATATTTATGCCATTGCTGGGATTTCGCCTACAATAATTTTGTCTTTATTTTTTAAATTTTCGGCCTTATATTCTTCCACATCTTTACTTACCGATAGTATGATGCCAAAGGCTATACTGGTAAATAAAATGCTGGTTCCGCCCATGCTTACTAAGGGCAAAGGCACACCCGTAACGGGGAATAAATTTACTGCCACCGCCATATTGGCCAATGCTTGTATGGTTAAACTAAAGCCTAGCCCAGCCGCCAATAATGCTCCAAATGCCTTGGGTGCTTGGGTAACTATACGTATAATGCGGTACATTAAAATAAGGTATAATACAATTACAGCAATGCCACCCAGCATACCATATTCTTCGATGATGATGGCGTAAATAAAATCGGAATAGGGGTGGGGTAAAAAATTGCGTTGTATGCTATTGCCCGGGCCTTTGCCAAAAATACCGCCGTTGGCAATGGCTATTTTGGCTTGGTCTTCCTGAAATGTTTTGTCGGAATGTTGCATTTCGGGGTGCATGTAAGAGTTGATACGAGATTTATAGGTTTCACGCCGTGGGCCAAAAAGCACCAAAATAGCCAGTAAAATCATCCCACCTAAACACACCAAAGAAATTTGTTTAAAACTTATACGGCCAATTAATAGTATCAATATGCTTACGCCAAATAGCATTAAGGCGGTAGATAAATTGGCAATACCAATTAAAATAAACACCACCAATACCGAGCCCATAATGGGGATAAACGCCTGCTTAACATCTTTAATATTCTCCTGCTTTTTGGTAAGCATGCGGGCTAAAAAGGTTATTAAAGCTAGTTTTGCCATATCCGATGTTTGGAAAGTTAAGCCTGTACCAGGTATGGCTACCCAACGGCTGGCATCGTTTACATGGCTACCAAAAAGTAGGGTATAAAGTAATAATGGGATGGTAATAATCATTAATATTTTAGAAATACCAGCATAATAGCGGTAGTTTATTAAGTGCGAACAGTATATTAAACCAAAACCAGCCACAATAAAAATAAAGTGTTTGATAACCAACGACTCGGAGCCTACGCCTTTTTTATGTGCCAACGTACCTGTAGAACTGTACACCGCCAATACCGAAAGTATGGACAATAGGATGATGATGAGCCATATCCAACGGTCGCCTTTAGTACGGTTTAAAATATTGTTTATCATCATTTTGATTGTTAATTATAAAGCCAATACGGCTTGTTTAAATTGGTTTCCCCTATCTTCGTAATTGCTAAACAAATCGAAACTTGCACAGGCAGGCGAAAGTAAAACGGTATCGCCTTTATTGGCTAAATGGTAGGCAACTTGTACGGCATCGGCTGCGGTTGCTGTGTTTACAATAAGTTCTACCACATCTTCGAAAGCATTGTGTATGGCTTGGTTTTTTTTGCCTAGGCATACAATGGCTTTTACTTTTTGCTTTACTAGTTCGCGTATTTGGTTGTAATCGTTACCCTTATCTACCCCGCCCATAATTAGTACAATATCGGTATTGTACGAATCTAGCGCATACCAAGTGGAGTTTACATTGGTGGCTTTAGAGTCGTTTATAAAAGTAACATCGGCTATTTTGGCTACAAACTCTAGTCGGTGGTCGGCGTTTTTAAAGTTACTTAAGCTTTCGCGGATGGTGGGATTTCGTATCTCCAAAATTTTTGCCGCAATGCCCGATGCCATCGAATTGTATAAATTATGCTTGCCTTGTATGGCCAGTTCGTTTACCATCATTTCAAATGTATCGTTATCTTTTATATGTACTTGCATTGTATTGTTATTTAAAAAAGCACCCGATGTTAGCGGATGTTCGATAGAAAAAGGGTGCTTTTGTGCGTGTATGATTTTGTTGGGTAATTCTTTTAGGGTTTCGGCATCATCATCACAATAAATAAAATGATTGGCCGAAGTTTGGTTTTGGATAATTCTAAATTTTGCGTTTACGTAGTTTTGCATCACATAATCGTACCTATCTAAATGGTCGGGAGTTATGTTTAGCAATACGGCAATATCGGCCTTAAAGGCGTACATATTATCCAACATAAAACTGCTGATTTCTAATACATAAATATCAAAGTTTTGCTTAGCCACTTGCCTAGCAAAGCTGTAGCCAATATTACCCGCTAAGCCTACATTTAAGCCTGCGTTTTTTAATATATGGTAGGTTAATAATGTGGTAGTGGTTTTGCCATTGCTACCTGTAATACATATTGTTTTGGCATTGGTGTACCGGCTGGCAAATTCAATTTCGGAAATTATAGGGATATTATTAGCTATTAGTTTTTGTATTATTTGTGCCTTATCGGCTATGCCTGGGCTTTTTATAATTTCAACAGATTTAAGTATAATTTCTTCGCTATGCTGGTTTTCTTCGAATGGGATATTTAGGTTTTGTAACTCGGTTTTATAGTTTTCTTTTATCTCACCAAAATCAGAAACAAAAACATTATAACCCTGTTTTTGTGCCAATACAGCTGCGCCCACACCACTTTCGCCTGCGCCTAAAATGCATAATAATGGTTTTTGGCTATCAAAAACAAAACTGTTTATAGTATATGTAGCTTGGTTTTCCATATTAGCGTAGTTTTAAGGTTACAATAGTAATAACGGCAAGTAAAATGCCTACAATCCAAAAACGGGTAACAATTTTAGATTCGTGGTAACCCTTTTTTTGAAAATGATGGTGCAGCGGAGCCATTAAAAACACCCTACGCCCTTGGCCATATTTTTTCTTGGTAAACTTGAACCAAAATACTTGAATAATTACCGATAGGTTTTCGATTAAAAACACACCACATAAAATGGGTATTAATAATTCTTTTCGGATAATGATGGCAAAAACGGCAATAATACCACCAATGGTTAAGCTACCAGTATCGCCCATAAAAACTTGGGCAGGGTAGGTGTTGTACCATAAAAAGCCAATACAAGCCCCTACAAAAGCCCCTGCGAAAATTACCAATTCGCCACTGTTAGGTATGTAAATAATGTTAAGGTAATCGGCAATGATGGTATTGCCCGATACATAAGCCAGCAGTGCCAGTGTTAAGCCAATAATGGCCGATGTACCCGTAGCCAAGCCATCAATACCATCGGTAATATTGGCACCGTTGGATACTGCAGTTACAATTACGATAGTAAAAAGTAAAAAAACAATTAAGCCATATTTTTGATAATTACCACCCAAAAACTTTAAAACCTTGGCATAATCAAACTCGTTGTTTTTATAAAACGGAATATTGGTTATGGTGCTTTTTACATCCTTGGCATAATATACGCCATCGGGTTTTTGTATGCGTATTAATTTTTGGCCATTAGGCGATATTACCTCTTGCGACGAACCCACAGTGTGTTTTCCCATTGATTTGCTGTAGCTTACTGGCATTTTAGAAATGTTTTTTCGTACCAAAATATTGGAATGAAAAAACATGGTATAACCTACAATGAGCGATAGCCCTACTTGCCCCACAATTTTAAACCTACCCGCAAGGCCTTCTTTATTTTTTTTAAATATTTTTATATAATCGTCTAAAAAACCTATGGCACCCATCCACAGGGTGGTAACTATCATTAAAATTATATAAATGTTTTCGAGCTTGGCAAACAATAAAACAGGGATTAAAATGCCTGCAATAATAATTAAGCCACCCATGGTAGGTGTACCCGCTTTTTGCATTTGCCCATCTAAACCTAGGTTGCGTACAGTTTCGCCTACTTGTTTTTGCCTTAAATAATTGATAAGTGTAGCACCATAAACTGTTGTAATTATCAGCGATAAAATTATAGCCATTGCTGCCCTAAATGATATAAACTTAAAAAGTCCAGCACCTGGGAAGTTGTAATGGTTATCTATATATGTAAAAAAGTAGTACAACATTAGGCCAGTAAATTAAATTGTTGCGTTAATATTTCTTTATCGTCAAAATGGGTTTTTACACCGTTTATTTCTTGGTATTTTTCGTGGCCTTTGCCTGCTAGTAAAATAATATCGCCAGGTTGTGCTAGGTGGCAAGCGGTTTTTATGGCTTCACGCCTATCGGTAATGCGCATTACTTTTTTTTGATTTACAGGCGATACGCCCACCATCATTTCTTCAATAATTTTTTCGGGGGCTTCGGTACGGGGGTTATCAGATGTTAAAATTACTTTATCGCTCCAGTCGCATGCGGTACGGGCCATTATGGGGCGTTTGGTTTTATCTCTATCGCCACCGCAACCAATAATGGTAATTACTTTTTCGGTACCGTTTGCTAAATCGCTTATGGTGCTTAATACGTTTTGTACGGCATCGGGCGTGTGGGCGTAATCAACAATACCTACTATTTTATTGGGCGATATAATATAATCGAACCGGCCTTCGGCTCCGCTTAATGTGCTTAAAACAGTAAGTACGTTTAGGCTATCTTGCTCCAGCAAAATGGCTGTACCATAAACGGCCAAAAGGTTATAGGCGTTAAAACTGCCCACCATTTTAAAGTAAACTTCGTTACCGTTAACATCAAGGTGCAAGCCCGAAAACTGGTTTTCGATAATTTTACCTTTAAAATTTGCCAAGGTTTTTAAGGCATAAGTTTTTTTGCTTGCTTGGGTGTTTTGCAACATTACAGTGCCGTTTTTATCATCAACATTGGTAAGGGCAAAGGCTGGTTTTGGTAAGCCATCAAAAAATGCTTTTTTGGCTTTTATATAGTTATCAAACGTTTTATGAAAATCGAGATGGTCGTGGGTAATATTGGTAAATACGCCTCCAGCAAAGGTTACACCTGCAATACGCTGCTGCACAATAGCGTGTGAGCTTACTTCCATAAAGCAATAATCGCAACCTTGCGTTACCATATCGGCCAGCAATTGGTTAAGCGCAATAGGGTTAGGTGTGGTATGTGTTGATGGTATTATTTTGCCATTTATTTGGTTTTCTACCGTTGATATTAAACCTGTTTTGTAGCCTAATGCTATAAAAAGTTGGTACAGTAATGTGGCTACGGTGGTTTTACCATTGGTGCCTGTAATGCCTACCAGTTTTAATTTTTGGCTGGGGTTATGGTAAAAGTTGGCGGCAATTATACCTAAGGCTTTCGCCGAGTTGGCCACTTTTATATACGTTACACCATCGGTAAATTTATCGGGTAAAGTTTCACATATAATTGCGATAGCTCCTTGGTTAATTGTTGTATTAATATATTGATGGCCATTGGTTTGCGTTCCATCAATAGCTATAAAAACCGAGCCTTGGTTTACCTCCCTCGAGTCGAAATGTAGGGCATTAACAAGCATATCGGTAGTGCCAATAACTTGCTCAATAGCAACGCCATACAATATATCTTTTAACAAACTCATTTTTATTGTAATGCGATTAAAATTTTAGTTCCTTTAATAATAGGTGTACCCGCCAAAATAGATTGATTGGTAACTTGCCCGCTGCCGCTAATAATGGGTTTTAAGCCCGAGTTCCCCAACACATACAGCGCATCTTTTAAGCCCATACCTGTTACATTGGGCACAATACCTCGGCGTTTAAATACCTCTTTATAGGCAATACCGCTATTGCTATCGGCATCGTCGGTACTTAGTTTTTCTAGTTGTGTTTTTATGCCAAAGCTATTGTAAACCATATTATTGGCTTTGTTGTAGCCTTGTTTTGCTTGGGGGGTGCTGCGGCTTGTGGTTTTTTGTTTAATGTTTGCGTAATGTAGCATATCCATATCACTGGCAAAAATATGGTCGGCTACTTCCCTAAAAACAGGCCCCGATACCAGCGCACCATAATATAATCCTTTGGGGTCGTTTATTACCACAATCATCGAGTATTTGGGGTTTTCGGCAGGGAAATATCCTACAAACGAAGCCTGATATTGCTTATTGGCTTTGTACCCTTTGTTTCCATCGGCCACTTGGGCTGTACCCGTTTTGCCAGCAATATTATAGAGTGGGTTATATACAATTAGCTTTCCACTACCTTCGGTTACTACGCCTTCAAGCATTGCTTTAACCTTGCTTAGGGTAACATCCGAGCATATTTTGGGGTTAATTACCCGGGCCTTAAACTGTTCTACCGAATTACCTAATCGCTTAATTTCTTTTACAAAAATGGGCGAAATATATTTGCCGTTATTGGCCACGGCGTTATAAAACGATAGCATTTTTAAAGGTGTAAGTTGCATTTCGTAACCGTAGGCCATTTGTGGCAAGGTCATGTTTTTGTTCCAGCTGGTATTTCTAGGCGTTTTAACCACGGGCTGGGCTTCGCCAGGTATTTGCAGTTCTAGCTTTTCGTTTAAATGCCAATTGTATAAATGATTGGTAAATTTCGATTGCCTAAACCTATAATTGGTATTTACGAGTTTGGCAATAGCTGCGTTCGATGATTGTTCAAAGGCTTTTTTTACCGTTACCACGCCAATACTTCCGTGTGAATCGGTAATTACCTTACCTGGTATTTTATAAGTACCTGTACCAACCATGGTGTTGGTGTCTATCAATTTATCTTCGAGCAATGCCATGTACGATGCCAGCTTAAAGGTAGAGCCAGGGTCTTGATTGCCCGCAATGGCGTAGTTAAATTGTTCTTTATACACGCCATCGCTAACTTTGGTAAAATTGGCTACTGCCCTAATTTCGCCTGTGGCTACTTCCATTACTATTACGGTACCATGGTCGGCTTGGCTTTTTACGAGTTGTTTTTGTAGGGCATTTTGTGCCAAATCTTGCATGTTAATATCAATGGTGCTAATAATATCGGCACCATCTTTAGGGGCAATTTCATCTTCTTCGTTTACAGGCATCCACACCCCACCCGATATACGTTGCACCAATCGCTTGCCACTTTCGCCATTAATATATTGGCCGTAAGCACCCTCTAGGCCTACGCCGTTTTTTACGTTTTCGTTTTTATAACCAATGGTACGGGCGGCCAAATTTCTAAAAGGTAAAATGCGTTTGTTTTGTTGTATGGTTATCATCCCGCCCTTATACCTTCCTAAATTAAACATCGGAAATTTTTTCATGGCCTTTAAGTTTTGATACGTCATATCTCGTTTTATAAGAAAATAACGCAGCTTATCTTGGCGGGCATTACGCAGTTTGCGGGTGTAATCTCGGGCCGATTTGTCTTTAAAATAAGTAGCTAAAGCAGCCCCTAACGAATCTACTTTATCATAAAATACTTTATCGTCTTTTATACCACCAGCCAGCATATCCATACGCACCTCATATTGCGGAACCGATGTTGCCAAAAGGCTGCCATCAATAGCATAAATATTTCCTCGTGATGCTTCAACTTCAACATATTTGGTACTAAAACTTTTGGCCATAGCCCTATAATGCGGCCCTTGCACCACCTGTACGTGTACCAATTTGGCCACCACAGCGCAAGCAAACAGCAGTATAATGCCAAAAGCGGCATAAACCCTTAATAATATGTTAGTTCTTATATTCACGGGGGCTTACAACAATTTTTATGGGCGGTGTAACAGGTACTTTTAATTGCAACAGGGTATCTACCCGGCTTACTACTTCGGTTTGCTTGCTTTTAAACATCAAGTCGGCTTTTAGGGTTTTAAAATCCCAGCTTAACTCTTTCACCTCTTTGTTTAGTTTATCAATTTCGCGTATATTGTTTTCGGCCGAATGGCGGTTACCAATATATATTAAGGCTAAAAACGATAAAAACAATATAAAAGGCAAGGCATCGGTAGCGGCCTCTTTTGATACCACTCCTTTTACAAAAAGCAAGTGAAAAAAGTTATTGGCCGGCAAGGCAAAATCGGATTTTTGCTTTACTTTAGGCTCAAAAACGGCTTCGTTTTCTTCCTGTATTTCCTCTATTTTGCTTTTAAACTGGTTGCTCATCGTTTTACAGCAATACGTAACCTTGCGCTGCGGGCTCGGTTATTGGTTTCTAACTCTTGTGCGCTGGCCGTAACCGATTTTCGGGTAATTACATCAAAAGGCTTTATATCGTTACCAAAAAAATCTTTTTCTACCTCGCCACTAAATTTGCCTTTGGCCATAAAATTTTTAACCATCCTATCCTCCAGCGAGTGGTACGACATAATTACCAGCCGCCCTCCAGGTTTTAAAACCTCTATCGTTTGCGCTAAAAAAACCTGCAAGGCTTCCATTTCTTGGTTTACCTCAATACGTAAAGCCTGAAAAACTTGGGCCAAGTATTTGTTTTCTTTTTGTTTAGGTATTAATGCGCTTATGGCGGATTTTAGCTGGTTTACCGTGTTTATGGTTTGGTTTAACCTTGCTGTAACAATGGTTTTGGCTAGCGATTTTGCATTTTGAATTTCGCCATACATGCCAAAAATCTTGTGCAAATTTTCTTCGGTATAGGTATTTATAATTTCTTTGGCCGTAAGGCTTGATGTTTGGTCCATACGCATATCCAGCTCGGCATCATAACGGATAGAAAACCCACGGTCGGGAATATCAAACTGGTGCGATGAAACCCCTAAATCGGCCAAAATACCATCAACAGGTAAGGTGCCGTGTAAGCGCAAATTATTTTTTAGGAATTTAAAATTTTGGTCGATAAACACAAATCGTTCATCCATAATTAAGTTTTGCTGTGCATCTACATCTTGGTCAAAGGCTACCAAAATACCATCGGCATTAAGCTGGTTTATAATTTCTTGCGAGTGGCCACCGCCACCAAAAGTAACATCTACGTAAGTGCCATTGGGCTTAATAGCTAAACCATTAATACAGGCTTGCAGCATTACAGGTTGGTGGTAGGTACTAAGCATTTTGCCCCCTTCCTTTGCCCATAACCTCTTCGGCTAGCTTGGCAAAATTTTCTGGTTCGTTATCTAATTGGGTATCGTAAGCGGCTTTATCCCACAGTTCTATCTTGTTAAATTGGCATAAAAGTACCACATCGGTTTTGGCGTTGGCGTAATCGCATAATGATTTTGGTATGAGTATGCGGCCTGCCGAATCTAGCGAAAGCTCGGTAGCACCACGGGTAAAGTAGCGTATAAACTCACGTGTTTTAGCCTCAAACTGGTTAAGGGTTGATAAATCGGCTACTATTTTATCCCATTCTTGCTTGGTGTAAATTACCAAATGCTTCTCGAAACCTCGGTTTATTACCAAGCCTTGCTGCTCGGCATCGGGCAGTTGTCGCTTTAGGTTGCTGGGTATCATCAGCCGCCCTTTAGCGTCGAGCTTGCATTCAAATTCACCAATGAGTTGAGACATTTTATAATTATGGTATTATTTAAGGTAAAAGTATAGATTATCTCTCCACTTTTTACCACTTTTTACCACAAAAAGTTTTCAACAGTGTTGTTTATAAAAAATTAAGGTTTTTTGGGCGGTGAGATTCGAGTTTTAGCTACAAGGTATAAATGGCTCATTTTTTAATTTAATAGCTAATTCTTGTACATTTGATTTTTTTGGGGAGCAGCGTTATACACAGATTTAACTGTTAGCCAAACTAATTTTTTTTGCTAAAATTGAACTGCTTGCATTTGGCAATAAAATCAACCAACAAAAATCACTACATAAAAAAAATGACACACAAACCCATCCTCGTTTTAAAATTTGGTACCGCATCCATCACCACCCATCGTGGCGATTTAAACGAAGAAATTATACAAACAATTTGCCAGCAAGTGGCGCATTTACATCAAAACTACAATATGGTTTTGGTATCATCAGGCGCAGTAGCAGCAGGCAAAAAAAAGTTAAAAAACTTTAGCGGCCAACTTACCGAACGCAAAGCCGCTGCCGCCATAGGCAACCCCTTACTGCTAAATACTTACGCACAATATTTTGCCCTACACGGCATTAGCATAGCGCAAAGCCTGTGCGAACGCCATCATTTTAGCAACCGAAACCAGTTTTTACAACTACAACGCACCTACCAAGAACTATGGGCCAATAACATTATACCCATAGCCAACGAAAACGATGTGGTAAGCAACCTGGAGCTAAAGTTTTCGGATAACGATGAACTAGCCACCCTAATTGCCGTAGGTTTTGGTGCGCATTTAATGCTGTTATGCACATCGGTTCCGGGTGTTTTAGGTGCAGATGGAAACGTAATACCCGAATTTAAAACCATTGATGCCAGTACCTTACAGTTAGCTACCAAAGAAAAATCGGCAGCAGGCCTAGGCGGTATGACCTCCAAACTTACCTTTGCCCGCCTAGCTACCCAAATGGGAATTAAAACCGTAATTTTTGGAATGAAAACCCAAAATGCTATATTGCAAGCCATTGAGGGTAAAATAGGTACCGTGTGCCAGCCGCAAGCCTGCAACATATCGGCCCGTAATAAATGGCTGGCCAGCGGCAGTTTAATTAGCGGTAAGCTACAAATAGATGCTGGGGCGGCTAAAGCAATTACAAATAGGCATAGTTTACTGGCCGTGGGTGTAGTAAAAGTGTTACAGCATTTTGAAGAAGGAGAAGTATTTGAGATTTTAGATGCTCAAAATCAACCTTTAGCTGTGGCAAAATCGCGTATAAATTCGAGGAAAATTGAAAGTAATAACAAACTTCAAAACCTAGAAATTGCCCATACTGATGATATAGTATTGATATAAAACAATGGATAATATAAACCAAATTTTACTACAAGCAGCCCAAGCATCGGCTATAATTAGAACGCTTAAAGCGGAGGATAAACAAGCCGTATTAGAAAAAATTGCCCAAGTTTTAACGCTTAATGCCGATGATATTATAGCGCAAAACCAATTAGACTTGGATAAAATGCCCGATACCGATAGCAAAAAAGATAGGCTTTTGCTAAACCCCGAACGTATTAAAGCCCTGGCCAGCAGCATCCTAGAAATTGCTGTATTGCAAGACCCTACCCATCAAATACTATCTTCAAAAACTTTAGCCAACGGTTTATTTATCCAAAAAAAAACAGTGCCTTTGGGCGTGGTAGGTGTAATATACGAGGCAAGGCCCAATGTAACTGTTGATGTTGCCGCCCTGTGCATACGCAGCGGAAACGTATGTATATTGCGTGGCGGTTCCGATGCTTTTTATACCAATATTGTGCTGGTAAATTTAATTCGTGGTGTTTTAAAAAGTTTTAATTTAGATGAAAATATAGTACAACTTTTACCTGTGGATAGAAAACACGTGTACGAGTTGCTTACCGCCGATAAATACGTTGATATTATAATCCCTCGAGGCTCGCAAACATTGATAGATTTTGTACGAGAAAACGCCAAAGTGCCTGTAATAGAAACGGGTGCAGGGGTATGCCATACCTACGTTGAAGCTAGTGCCAATATTGCCATGGCGGCAAATATTGTGTGCAACGCCAAAGTAACTCGCCCATCGGTATGCAATTCGCTGGATACTGCGGTAGTTGATGAGCAGGTTTTAGAACCATTTTTGCTACAATTAATACCTTTGCTATTGCCATTTGAAGTAGAGATTTTTGCCGACGACAAAAGTTATCCCATTTTATTAGCTGCAAATTATCCTTACTTACAAAAAGCGGAAACCGAAGATTTTGGCCGTGAATTTTTAGCCCTTAAATGCTCGGTGAAAACTGTAAATGGCTTGGATGAAGCCTTAGCGCATATTCAAAAATATTCCTCTAAACATTCCGAAGCTATTATATCAAGCAACGAAGAAAAAATAGAACGTTTTTTAAACGAAGTAGATGCTGCCGCAGTTTATGCCAATGCTTCTACCCGCTTTACCGATGGTGGCGAGTTTGGCTTAGGTGCCGAAATTGGCATAAGCACCCAAAAACTACACGCCCGAGGCCCATTTGCACTAGAAAAACTAGTAACCGAAAAATGGTTTGTAAAAGGTACGGGGCAAGTAAGAGGATAAAGTTTAGAGACAAAAAAGGTAGGTGTAATTGTGGCAATTTTACTAAACATTGGTATATAAAAAATTTAAATTAAATGCCTTACCTCTATTAAATATAAAATTATAGATGCTATTAGACAGTATATTGAAGTAAAAAATAATTCGTTTAATGTTGTGTTACCTAAGCATTTTACGGCTAAAACGGTAGAGGTTATTATTATGCCTTTTTTAAAACATAATCCTGTTCCTGAGTGGCAAAAAAACATTGTTTTACAACGCATGCAAAACCCCGAAACCGAAGTAGATGCCTTTGAAATGATTGAACAGTTAGAAGCTGAAAACATTGAAAAGCTTTAAAATTACAGCCGACATTAGGGTTAAGCAAGATTTGCAAAATGCAATTGTATTTTTTAATGATAGGAAAAATGGCTTAGGTATGCGCTTTTTGCAATCGTATAAAAAGAGTCTAAAAACGTTAGAAACCAATCCTTTTTTTTAATTACGATACCTTTTTGCTTCCCATTATAATAATGGATACTCTGCTGCAACTGTATCGAAGCATCATTTTGAAATACCACCTTAAATTTATGATGGGGCATTATTCCAGAATTAATTTGCTAAAAGCATCGTTCATTTCGGTAAAATTTTCGTCGGTTGATTTTGCTACTCGTTTGCGAACAATATCTTTGTGCCATTCGGGTATTATTAAATCAGCATCCGTATTTACAGGACTTAGTAATTTTATAACATCTATTTGCGCTAAATCTTCTAATAAGCGAAGCGAATTTGGATGCAACAATTGAACCATTATGGTTTGAGGAGGAGTTTGCATATTTTAAATTTTTAAAACTAACAAACCAAATTTACGTTATTTTATAGCTTTAGGTGGGAAGAATTGTGCAAATGTTATTTTAAAATCAATGTACAAATACAAAAATATGGCTTTTTTATAGGTTTATGCTGTGATAGTTATGGTATAGTTATCTAAAAATACTATCATCATTTTAAATTAATAATGCCCTTTTATAGAAAGTATGGTAATTAAATTTCCTCGTATAAAGTAAACTATACGATGTTCTTGATTTATCCTGCGAGACCAACACCCCGAAAGCGTGTGTTTAAGCTGTTCTGGTTTACCTATACCATGGTAAGGAGTATTTGTAATTACCTCAATAAGGTTTCGTATTTTTTTTAGAATGATAATATTGTTGATTTTTTTCCAATAAGCTAAATCATTTTTTGCTTGAAGCGTATAATCTATTTCCATATTTCATCCAAATCTATTTTTACAGTTTTCCCCTCCAAAGCTTGTTTTCTACTATTTTCAATTTTAGTTACAAAATCAGGGTTGTAAGCCGAATCAGTAATTTTAGAAATACTAAACTTAATTTTAAAGGCTTTAATAAC